>DAOMNQ010000040.1:0-26326 GCA_035443945.1 Phycisphaerales bacterium
CGTGGCCTGGCGCTGGGCGTCGTCGAAGTAGGCGGGAACGGTGACGACGGCGCGGCGGACCTCCTCGCCGAGGGCGCGCGTGGCGCGGTCCCTGAGTTCGCGGAGGATGGCGGCGGAGACTTCCTCGGGCGAGAGCGTGACCTGACTGTCGCCGATGGGCAGCAGGACGCGGGCCGTGCCGCGCTCGCCGGGCGCGACGCGGTAGGCGAGGTAGGGGAGGTCTCCGGCCGCGTCGTCGGCGCTTCGGCCCATGAGTCGCTTGACGCTGGAGACGGTGGTGAGGGGATGGTCGATGGCGTGATCGGCGGCGTCGCGTCCGACGACGGTGCGCAGACTGCCCGCGCCGTCGTCCTCGTAGCGCACGACGCTGGGGAGGAGGGCTTCGCCGCGTTCATCGTCGATGGTGCGCGGGCCGCGTTCGTCACAGACGGCCACGAGGCTGTTCGTGGTGCCGAGGTCGATGCCGACGATGATGCCGTGGTGCGGGTTGCCGGGCATACGCCCGACCATAGGCGGCGGTCAGGGCGAGCCGGCGGCGGACCAGGCGCGCATCCAGGCGAGCGCGTTCAGTTCGTCGATGAGCGGCGCGACGGCGGCGGGGTCGGCGTGCGCGCCGTCGAGCGCGACGGCCACATGCCGCTGCGATCCGGCGAAGCCCGCGTAGAGCAGCACGACGGTCGCGTCGCCGGCGGGGCGGACGAAGGTCTCGACGTTCTGCACGCGGCCGGGATGGTCGGCGTCGAGGATGCCCGCGTCGCGCGCCAGCGACCAGACGCGGTCCACCTGCTCGCGAGTGAGTTGGCGGGCGAGCGAGGGGAAGACGGTGGGCGAGGCCGCCGGGCCGACCGCGACCCGGAACGCGCCGTCCGGCTCGACGAGGTAGCAGGCGGGGCGCGCGCGCGGCGGGAGACGGTCCACCTCGGCCATCGAGCGGGCGGGCGAGAGGACGGTGACGGAGAGCGTGAAGTCGGCGGGCGCGGAAGTGAATCGCTCCGGGTCGGCGGGGCGCGAGGCGCACGAGGCGGCCAGCACGCCCGCCGCGCACCACGCGAACGCCAAGAGGTTCGGCCGCCGATACATGCGCGGCAGTGTAGGGCACGCGGACGACGGGTTCAGCGCGGGTTGGGCTATCCTCTGCCCCATGGAGTTGAGCATCCGATGGCTGAACCGGTATCTTGACCCCGCCGACGCGGGGGCGGACGAGGTCGAGCATGCGCTGACGAACGCGGGGTTTCCGATCGAGTCGCGGCGGGTTGCGCCGGCTGGCTCGGCACAGGCGGGACGCCCGTGCCACCCCGACACGGTGCTCGACGTGGAGATCACCTCCAACCGGGGCGACTGTCTCAGCCAGGTCGGGCTGGCGCGCGAGGTCGCGGCGGTGACGGGGCGGCGGCTGGTGATGCCCGAGTGGGTCGAGCCGCGCCGGGGCGAGCCGGCCGAGAGCGTGCTCGCGCTCGAGAACCGCGTGCCGGAGGCGTGCCCGCGGTTCACGGCGCAGGTGATCCGCGGCGTGAAGATCGGGCCGAGTCCGGCGTGGCTGGCGGGACTGCTTGAATCGCTCGGGCAGCGGCCGATCAACAACGTCGTGGACGTGACGAACTTCCTCACGTTCGAACTCGGGCACCCGTCGCACGTGTTCGACCTGCGCGCGCTCGCGGGCGGGCGGCTCGTCGTCCGGTGGGCGAAGGAGGGCGAGAAACTCCGCACGCTCGACGGCAAGGACCGGACGCTGCGGGCGGATGAACTGGTGGTCGCGGACGCGGAGCGGGCGCAGTCGCTCGCGGGCGTGATCGGCGGCGCGGAGAGCGAGGTCGGCGCGGGCACGACGGACGTGGTGCTCGAGGTGGCGACGTGGGATCCGCCGGTGGTTCGGCGGGCGGCGCGGCGGCTTGGGATTCGGACCGACGCGAGCCACCGGTTCGAGCGTGGGGTTGCGCCGGCGGAACTGGATTACGCGGCGCGGCGGGCGGCCGCGCTGATCGTGGAGGTCGCGGGCGGGATGCTGTGCTCCGGGATGCTGGATGAAGGCAGGCCGCTGCCGGCGGAGCGGTCGATCCGGTACCGGCCGTCGCGTGCCCGCGCGCTGATCGGCGTGGAGGTGCCGGACGGGGAGCAGGCGCGGCTGCTGCGTTCGATCGGCGTCGAGGCGGAGGGCGGCGGCGACGCGATGACGTGCGTGCCCCCCCCCTTCCGGGCGGACCTGGAGCGCGAGGTGGACCTGGTCGAGGAGGTCGCGCGCCTGCACGGGCTGGAGAGCGTGCCGGTGAAGGAGCGGATGGCGGTCTCCGTGCGCCCGCCGCAGCGGCGCGAGCGGGCGCTGCGGGAGATGCACGCGGCGTTGGAGGGGCTTGGGTTCTACGAGGCGGTGACGTTCACGTTCGTGTCGGAGGACCACGCCGCGCCGTTCATGCCGCCGGGGCTGCGCGCGGTGCGGGTGGACGACGATCGACGGAAGGCCGAGCCGGTGTGCCGGCCGAGCGCGCTGCCGAGCCTGCTGGCGTGCGCAGGTCACGAGGCCGGGCGGGGTGCGGCTGTATGAGTGGTCGGCGAACTTCGCGGAGGTGAACGGGCCGGGCGCGCGGACGGTCGAGAACCGGAACCTCGCCCTGCTGATGGACGTGCCGACGGCGGGAGCGAAGGCGACGCATGAGGAGTTGCAGGCGGGGGTGCGCGCGATCCGCGGCGTGGCGGAGACTGTCGTCGCGCGGCTCGGCGGCGCGGGCGCGGAGGTCCGGCTGGTGGCGGCATCGCCCTATGCCGCGGCGTTCCGCGCGGATGCGTTCGCGGACGTGCTGATCAATGGCGGGCGCGTGGGCAGTGTGGGTCTGCTCGCGGATGAGGTGCTGCGGCAGCACGACCTTGAGCATCCGATCGCTGCGGGCGACCTGAACCTCGACGCGCTGCTGGCGTTGTTCCCGCCGAGCGTGCGCATCCGTCCGCTGCAGGCCTTCCCGCCGATCGACCGGGACGTGTCGCTGCTGGTTCCGGAGGGGACGGCGTGGGAGCGGGTGCGGTCGCTGGTCGAGAGCGCGAACCTGCCGCTGCTGGAGAGCGTTGAGTTCGTAGGGACGTACCGCGGCAAGCAGGCGGGAGCCGGCCGCAAGAGCGTGACGCTGCGGCTGACGTTCCGGGACCCGGCACGCACGCTGCGTCGGGAGGAGGTCGAGCCGCAGGTGACGGGGCTGGTCGATCGTGCGCGGGCGGAACTGGGCGCGGAACTGCGGACCTGATCGGGCGGGGCATGGAATGTTCGGATGTTGGGCGGTCGCGTGGGGCGGCTGCCCGCAGGGCCGGTACGATGGACGGTGTCCGGCGGAGTCCGGGCGAGAGAGGAGCCGCGATGACCCAGGCCAGCACGGATGTCCGCACCGCCCGCCCCGCCGCCTCGCCGGCCGACCGGCCGCTTGTGTACGTGAACGGGGAGATCGTGCCGAAGAGCCAGGCTGCGGTCAATGTGTTCGACCACGGGCTGCTGTACGGCGACGGCGTGTTCGAGGGCATCCGCGTCTACAAGGGACGGATCTTCAAGTGCGGGCAGCACATGGACCGGCTGTACGCCTGCGCCAACAGCATCGGGCTTCGGCTGGAGAAGCACGTGCCGCGCGAGGAGATGATCGACATTCAGCGGCGTTGCATCGAGGCGAACGGGATCGTGGACGGGTACATCCGGCTGGTGGTGACGCGCGGGGTGGGGACGCTGGGGCTGAACCCGTACCTGTGCCCGGAGCCGGGGGTGATCTGCATCGCGGACCAGATCTCGCTCTACAAGCCGGAGATGTACGAGAAGGGGATGCGGGTGGTGGTGGCGCACCGGCCGAAGACGCCGATCGCGTGCCTGGACCCGCGGATCAAGAGCCTGAACTACCTGAACAACATCCTGGCCAAGTGCGAGGCGATCCACCTGTCGCAGAACCTTGGGATCACGAAGCCGGAGGACATGCTGCTCGAGGTCATCATGCTGAACCTTGAGGGGCGGGTGACGGAAGGCTCGGGCGACAACATCTTCATCGTGAAGGGCGGCCGGGTCTTCACGCCGCCGAGCGAGGCGGGGATTCTCGAAGGGATCACGCGGCGGTTCGTGATGCGTGAACTCGCGCCGGCGTGCGGGCTGAAGGTGGAGGAACGGGACTTCACGCTTGCGGAACTGCTGGCGGCGGACGAGGTGTTCCTGACGGGGACGGCGGCGGAGATGATCGCCGTGCGCGAGGTGCTGGAGCACGAGGGCGAGTCGCGGGTGAAGGCGACGCACCGCATCTCGGACGGCGAGGGGCCGATCACGAACCGGCTGCGGACGCGGTTCCGGCAGATCGTAACGAGCGACGCCATACCGGAAGACTGAAGACTGGGGTCAGACGGAAGGTGGGAAGTCCGTGCGCGGTGGTAGGGGTGGAAGCGTGAGAGCCGCCACGGAGTGGCGGGGTACCCGGGGCGCAAGGACATCCCACGTTCAGTCTTGCTTCCGCGGCGGTAACGCCCCGAGATGGTCTCGTGTCGTGTGCGTCCCCGCTCACGCCGCCGCGCGGTGGCCCTGTCGGCCCGCCCAGCGGGCGCAGGTCCGCAGCAGTTCGGCGCGGTCGATGGGCTTGCTGACGTAGTCGTCGCACCCGGCGGCGAGGCAGCGGGAACGGTCCTCGGCCATGGCGTGGGCGGTGAGGGCGACGATGGGCAGGGCGTAGCCGACGCGTCGGAGTTCGCGGGAGGCGGCGTAGCCGTCCATGACGGGCATCTGCATGTCCATGAGGATGACGTCGAAGGGTCTTGCGTCGTTGACGGCCGCGACGGCGCTCTCGACCGCGGCGCGCCCGTTGCTGACCGTCTCGACGTCGGCCCCGGCCCGCGTGAGATGGTGAAGGATCAGCCTCCGATTGTCTTCGCCGTCCTCGGCGAGCAGCACGCGCGCCCGCAGGTGGACGCGATCGACGGACGTATCTTGCCGCTCACTGCCCTGGGCCTCGAACAACTCGTCGGGCGACGAGATGAGGTCCGACGCTTCTTCTTCGCTCACCGGCAGAGCCAGGGTGAACTCGCTGCCGACGCCCGGTTCGCTGCGTACCTCGATCGACCCGCCGAGCATCTCGACCAGGCGGTTCGAGACCGCCAGCCCAAGGCCGGTGCCGCCGAAGCGGCGCGACATGGTCTCGTCGGCCTGCATGAAAGGCTGGAAGAGCGACGCGATCTTGTCGGGCCCGATCCCGATTCCTGTGTCGGTGATTCGAAAGCGGAGGACGCGCCCCGACTCGGCATCTCCACCCATCGACACGACCACCCGCACGGAACCCCGCTCGGTGAACTTCACGGCGTTGCCGACGAGGTTGAGCATGACCTGCTTCAGCCGGCGCGCGTCCGTGCGGATGCGGCGGGGGGCGGGGCCGCCCATGGACCACTCGAGATCGAGCCCCTTTTCGACGGCGCGCACGCGCAGGAGGGAGCAGACTTCCTCGACGATTCGCACCGGCTCGCAGTCGCCCGGCTCGACTTCGAGCCGACCGGCCTCGATCTTTGACAGGTCGAGGATGTCGTTGATGACCGCGAGAAGATGGCGGCCGTTGCGTCGGATGACGCGAACGGCTTCGTCGCGGCCGGCCTGGTCTATCGATGGGTCGTCCATGAGGTCTGCGTAGCCGAGGATGGCGGTCATCGGGGTTCGGATTTCGTGGCTCATGTTGGCGAGGAAGGCCCCGCGTGCCGCGGCCGCGGCCGCCGCCTCGTCGCGTGCGCGGACGAGTTCGCTCTGCATCCGGAGGCGCTGGTCGAGTTCGTCGCGGATCCGGGTGACGATCACCGCCGCCGCCGCCAGCACGCCGCAGAGCGCGGCGACGTACCCGATGACTCGCCAGCGTGCTGCGGCGATGCTCGCCAGCCATTCCTCCGCGGGGAAGTCCACGCCCAGCACCGCCTCGACGTTCCCCTCGTCGTCGTACATCGGGTGGAATGCGCTGACCCAGGTTCCCCAGCGGTCCCTGACGATCTCGTCGTCGAAGCACGGGGTGCCCGCGAAGGCACGCTCGAGCGCGGGGTAGGACTGCTCGTAGACCTCGCCGATGGCGGTGCGCGCCTCACGCTCACCGACGTAGCGGCCGTCGCCGTCGTAGTCGGTCTCCGAGTCCACGACGAGCACGACCGTCCCGTCGTCCAGACGCCGGAACGTGTACACGTCGGCGATTCTCGGGTTCACGGCGAGCCAGCGGATCTGCGACTCGATCAGCCGCAGGTAGGTCCTGTCGTTCGGCGGCGTGTCAAGCCCCACGTTCGCGTGGCCCAGGCGCGACATCTCCAACGCGAAGGTGGGCGCGAAGCCCTGCACCATCGACTCCATGCGCTGGCGCTCCTCGCGCCCCGCCCACTCGGTGAACGACCACCCGAAGGCCACCACCGACCCGATCAACAGCCACGCCGACACAGGCACGCGCCCGCGCCCGGGATGACGGCGAAGCCACCACGAGAGCGCACCGACAGCCGCGGTACACGCGACCACGAACACGGCATAGTCCAGCGCGATCCAGCCCATCGGCCTCTCCGGGAGCGCCCCGGCCGCCCAGTATCAAGATCGGACCGCCCGCGGCCCGCCTTCGGCGAATGTCCGGGAACGCTCCCCGGCGCGGCGCGGATCGGCATCGCATCCATGGCAATAACCCGACCGGACCTACCCCCCGACCTTCCGCAGACACGCCGCCCGGAATTGTCGCCCCTCCGCGCGGAACTTGCGCTCGAAGTTCGTGCCCACCAGTTCCCCCTCGCCCACCCATTCAGGCGGCTCGAAGCCGGCACGCTCGAACGGGCCGCCCCCCCCCTGCCGCGACTCGCCCAGCACGCCCCATGCCTCGGGGCCGGTCCACCGCGCAAAGCGCTCCTCGTACCACGCCCACAGGCCGTCGTGGTCGGTGACGAGGCGCAGTTCCCCCCCCCGCTCCAGCACACGCCAGACGTCCGCCAGGAACCGGTCCTGCACGACACGCTTCTTCCAGTGCTTGCGCTTGGGCCACGGGTCGGAGAAGTACAGGTGCACGACTCGGACGATGCCCGCGGGCACGCGCCAGCGCAGGAACTCCGTCGCGTCGGCGTGCAGAAGGCGCACGTTGGTCGGGCCGCCCGCCGCCTCGCGGCGCCTGCGCACGCGGTCGGCGGCGTAGGCGTAGAACTCGCCAGCCCACTCGATGCCGAGGTAGTTGGTCGCGGGGTCGCGTTCGGCCTGCGCGAGGATGAACGTCCCCTTGCCCGAGCCGATCTCGATCTCCAGCGGGCGTTCGGGATGCGCGAACCACGCCCGGGGATCGACGCGCCCGGCTTCGGGGTCCGTGCCGATCTCGTCCGGCAGCGGGGGCAGTTCCTCGGCCGACACCCCCACCACGCCCGGCGCGCAATCGAACTTCCGTGCCATGCCGAGTCAGTCCCCGCGCACTTCGCGGATGCGCACGTTGCGGAAGCGCACCTCGAGCGGGTCCGTCCGCGCCCCCACGCCATGCACCTGCAGGGCGACGAACCCGCTCCGTGTCATGTCGTCCGTGAGGTCCGCGGCGGGCACGCCGTTGACCCAGGTGCGGATGCGCGTGCCGACGGCCTCGACGCGCACGTGGTTCCACTCGTTCTGCTTGAACGCCGCCCGCGCCGCCGGGTTCGCGCTCAGGTCGGCGAGCCAGCCGCGGCGGCCCTCGTCATAGACGCCGCCGGTCCACGCCCGCTCCGAGGGGTCGATCTCGGCCTGGTAACCGTGCACGCGCCCGTCGCGGTAGGCGGGGTCGCTCCGTGAGCGGAACTGCACGCCGGAGTTCAACTCCGGGTGGATGAGGAACTCGACCTCGAGCACGAAGTCGGCGTACTCGCGCTCGGTGCAGAGGAAGGTGTTCTCGGTGTTGGGGGCGGTGCGGCCGACGATGACTGCGGGCTTGAGCGGGTTCGGGCGCTCGACGAAGAACTCCGCGTTCCCGCCCCGCTTCACCCAGCCGTGGAGGGTGAAGCCGTTGAAGAGCGGCTCGAAGGTTTCGGTCCGCCCTGAGGAGCCTCCGGACCCGCCCGCGCAGCCCGACAGCCCCAGCACGACCCCCGCCGCCAGCGTTGCGATCCACTGCTTCCGCACGGGCGGAGTCTACGGCCTGCCGTCGCGGGCGGGGCGGTGCCGTACAATCGACCCCATGGCCTACACCGTCCTCGCCCGCCGCTACCGTTCGCGCGACTTCGACGAGGTCGTCGGGCAGGAGCCGATCGCGCGCACGCTCCGCAACGCCATCCGCGCGGGGCGCGTGGCGCACGCGTACCTCTTCTGCGGGACGCGCGGCGTGGGCAAGACCACGATGGCCCGCCTCTTCGCCAAGGCGCTCAACACGCCGAAGGACGGCGAACTGAGCGACGAGGTCGCCCAGGCCATCATGACCGGGCGCGACCAGGACGTCATCGAGATCGACGCGGCCAGCAACCGCGGGGTGGAGAACGCCCGCGAACTCATCGCCAACTGCGTCTACCGCCCGATGCGCGGGCCGTACAAGGTCTACATCATCGACGAGGTGCACGGCCTGACGCGCGACGCCTTCAACACGCTCCTCAAGACGATGGAGGAGCCGCCGGAGCACGTCAAGTTCATCCTCTGCACCACGGAGGCGCACAAGGTTCCGGCCACCATCCAGAGCCGGTGCCAGCGGTTCGACTTCCGCGATATCCCCTCGTCGCTCATCGCCGAGCACCTCGCGAACGTCATCCGGCAGGAGGGCCTCGACGCCGAGCCGGAACTGATCGCGGAGGTGTCGCGGCTGGGGAACGGGTCGATGCGCGACGCGCTCTCGCTGCTCGACCGCCTCATGGCCGCGGGCGAGCCGCGGCTCACGGTCACACTGCTCGAAGAACTGCTCGGCCTGCCCGACCGCACGCTCGTCGGTGCGCTGATCGACGCCTTCGCCGAGGGCGACCCCGGCGCGGCCCTCGACCGCACCGGGGAACTGCTCGCCAAAGGCGTGGGCGTCGAGCAACTGCTCGAGACGCTCATGTCGCGCCTGCGCGACCTGATGATCCTGGCCGCGTGCGGGCCGAAGACCTCGCTGCTTGAACTCTCCGGCTCGACGCGCGAGGAGGAGACCGCCCGCGCCGCCCGGTTCGACGCCGCGGGCCTCGTGCACATGATCGCGGTCTGCGAGAGCGTGCAGCGAGCGGCGAAGGGGAGCGCGATGCCGCGCGCCGTGCTGGACGCGGGCATCGTGCGCCTGGCGATGACCGAGAAACTGGCGGACGTCACCGCCCTTGTCGCGCAACTCGAGGGCGGAGGCCCGCCGGGAAAACCGGACGGGCGGCGGGGGTAAGGGCCGACCCGCCGCCGCGGGGCGAGCCGCCCGAACGCCGAGCCGTGCCCGTCGCCGTGCCCCCCCCCGCTCCCACGAAGGCCTCGCCCGCCGAGCGTGCCACGGCGCCCCGCGCTCGCTCGTGGCCCGAGATCGTGGATCGCGCCTCCGTGCGGCTGCGCGCGCTGCTCGCGGGCGTGGAGGCGGGGCCGCTCGACGCCGATCCGCTCGTGCTGTACGCCCCCGCCCGCTCGATGGGCCTGATCGAGCCGCAGCGCGAGGCGGTCGAGCGGCTCATCGGCGAGGCGACGGGCAGGCGCGTCCGCGTCGAGATCCGCGAGCGAGCGGCGGACGAAGCCGGCGTCCCGGCCGGTGAGCCGCGCCCGGCGGTGAGCGTCACGGGTCACCCGCTCGTCAGGGCCGCGATGGAGGCGTTCGACGGCACGGTCGGGCGCGTCACGCCCAAACGCCCAAGGGACAGTTGACAATGGGCAGTGGACAGTGGACATGAAGACAGGGCCAAGAACAGCCCGTGGCGCCTGAAGGGACCGACTCCGAATGTCCACTCTCCATTGTCCACTGCCCACTGCCCTCGACGCGCTCCGCGTCGAGGTCGCGGCCGGGCGGGCGCCGGCGCCTTCGCCCGCCATGCTCGAGCGCTGGGACGCGCTGCGCGCGCGCACGCCGCGGCTCTTCAACGGCCCGATCCTCGCGTTCGTCTCCTTCGACGCCGCGAACGCGACGATCCACGCCCGGCGCGACACCTACCTCCGCCTCACCTGCCAGGATGAGTCATCCACGCCGGTGGTTTCGCTGCTGGGCGTGACAGGGCTGCTCGTCGCCGCGCCGCCGGGCGTGCCCGCCCGCGTGCTGCTCGGCAGGCGAAGCCGCGAGGTCTGGGCGTGCCCGGGCCAGTGGGAGTTCGGCCCGGCCGGCGGGTTGAACGCCCCGGGCGTCTTCGACCACAACGGCCCGGCGACACTCCGCGGCCGCGACGTCCTCGACCACCTCCTCCGCGAAGTGCGCGAGGAAGTCGGCGTTACGCTCCCGCCCGCGCGGGCCGCGCCGGAGTGCCTCACCATGGACGCCGCCGGGCGCGGCACGGACGTCGTCCTCCGGCTCGAATACGACCTCGCCCCCGACTCGCTCCCCACGGCCCTCGCCCCGGACGCCTGGGAATACGAAGAGACACGCTGGCTCACCCTGCCGGAACTCGCCGCCTTTACGGCCGCGCACGGCGACGAGATGATCGCGCCGACGCGGGCGATCGCGCGGCGGTTGGTCGAGGACCTGGGTCCTGAGTCTTGAGTCCTGAGTCTTGAGGCGCGGGGCCGTTCACCGCTTCCGCCGCACCATCCGCCCGATCAGCCACGCCACCACCTCCACCAGCGCGTGCACGCGGAGGCGGAGGCGCAGGCGGCGGAGCGAGGGGTCGTCCGGGTCGATGCGGCAGGCCTGGGCGGCCCAGTACCGGGCCCGCGTCCACTGGCCCTGTTCGAGGTATGCGAGGGCGAGGTTGTGCATCGGGGGGACCATCGTCGGCGCCAGCCGCAGCGCGGCCCGGGCGGACTCCATCCCCTCAGCCAGGTCGCGCAGCCGGAACCGCGCCACGCTCAGGCCGTGGTGGGCGTCGGCGTCGTTCGGGCGTTTCGCGAGCACCCGCGAGAAAACGGTCGCGGCCTCCTTGGGACGGTCGGCGTCCAGCAGCAGGCGCGCCAGTTCGGCCGCGTCCTCCGGCTCGGAACGCTCCGGGTGGCTGGCCTGGTCGGCGAACTCCTCGAGCAGGAGGTCGGTGGCGCGGTCGGCGTCGCCGGGCTTGTCGCGCTGCATCAGGCACTCGGCCAGGGCGCACCGCGCCCCCGGGAACTCCGCGTTCAGGCGCACCACCACGTCGAACTGCACGAGTGCGCCGGCCCGGTCGCCCTGCCGCTCGGCGAGTTCGCCGAGGTGGAAGTGGGCGTCGGGGTTGTCCGGCTCCAGTTCGAGCACGCGGCGGAACTTCTCGCCCGCCTCGGCGAAGCGGTTCATGTCCGTCAGCAGGCACCCGAGGTCGAGGAGGGTCTCGATGTCGCCTGGGTCGCGCCGTAGTTCGAGCAGGTACAGCTGTCGCGCCCGCTCGTGCCGCCCTGTGCTCGCGTAGGCCTCGGCGAGCCGTGCCTGCACGCGCGGGAGGTCGGGGTCGAGCCGCGCCGCCTCGCGCAGGCACCAGACCGACTTGTCGTGCATGCCGCGGTCGAGGAGGGAGTCGGCCATCGCGGCGTAGATGTCGGCGTGGTCGGGGGCGAGTTGCTGAGCCATGTAGAAGAGGAGTTCGGCCTGCTCGTGCCGGCCGAGCCGGGCGTTCGCCTCGATGCGGTAGGTGAAGGCGTCGAGGTTCTGCGGGTCGAGCGAGGCTGCCTTCTCGAGCAGCGGGAGCGCGCCCTCCGGGTCGCCCGCACGGAGGCGGTTGAGGCCCGCCAGCACGGCGGTCGGGGCGTCGTCGGGGCGCAACTCGGCGGCGCAGGCGAATGCTTCTGCGGCCTCGCGGAACCGCCCTGCGGCCTCGAGCGTGAGGCCGAGGTTGAACTGCCACTCTGCCTGGTAGGGGTTGCGCGAGAGTGCCTTGCGCAACTCGGACTCGGCCTCATCCCAGCGCCCGGCCTCGTAGAGTTCGTGGGCGCGTTCAACGTGCTCTTCGGCGTCGAACCAGTCGTTCATGTCGCCTCGCCGATGGCCCCGGAAACGCGGGCTGACCGATGGTAGGGAGAGGTTGCAGCAACATCAATGCCGCGGCAACGGTAGGATCGGGGCGGTGGGCCGGCGTTCGACCCCGAACGCGCCCCGTGGGAGCCGACAACGCGTGGGACAGAGGCCGGACAGATCGGCACGATGGCATGGGTGCGCCCGATGGGCGGGGACGCTCGTACTCGCGCTCGCCCTGTCCGGTCCCGAGGCAGCGGCGGTCCAGAACGGGACGGTCGCCGCCCCGGCCGCGGCGTTCCCCGCGGCGACGCCGGATGCGCTCATCGCGCTGCTCGACGACCCCGCCGCCCCGCCCGCGGACCGTGAGCGTGCCGCCGCGCTCCTCGTCGAGCGGTGCGCCGAGGCGGAGACGCTCCGGATCGTCACCGAGGCTCTCGCGCGGGCCGACGACGCGGCCGGTTCGCGCCGGCTGCTGCTGACGGCGATGGCACGCGCGCCGTCGGTCGCGGTGGACCTGGGCGCGCCGCTGGGCGTGCTCGCGTCGGCCTCGCCGGCGGAGCAGGTTCCGGCCGTGCTCGGCGCGCTGGCGAGCGTGCGCACGCGCGAAGCGGCGCGCACCATCGTCGCGTTCGTCGAGCCGAGCCACCCGGCGGCCGTGCGCACGGCGGCGTTCGATGCTCTCGAACGGCTCGCGGCGCGGACCGACCTGCCCCGCACCGCCGAGGCCTGGCAGGCGTGGGTGACGCGCGTCGAGACGCTGCCGGAGCGTCTGTGGCAGCGGGAGTTGATCGAGTCGCTGGCGAGGCGGAGCGCGGACCTCTGGCAGCGCAACGAGCGCGCGAAGACGCGCCTCGTCGAGACGACCCGTCGCCTTTACCTGCTCGTCACGGCCGAGGAACGGCTCACGATGCTGGCGTCGCTGCTGCGCGACGACCGCGACGAACTGCGCCGCCTGGGCTTTGAACTGGCGGCGCGCGAACTCTCTGCGACAAATACGCTGGGAGGCGAGGTGGCGGCGGCGGCGATCTCGCTGCTGGAGCACGCCGGCGCGGACGTTCGCGCCGAGGCCGCGCTGCTCGTGAGCCGGCTCGCCCCCCCCGAGGCCGAGCCTGTGGTCGGGCGCGCCCTGGCCCGCGAGACCGACGCCCGCGCCGCCGAGGCGCTCCTGGTTGCGGCCACGCGCTGGCCGTCGCCCGTGATCCGCGGCCCCGCGCTGGCGTGGCTGGGACGCGAGTCGGGCGCGCGTGGAGCGGCCGCCGATGCGTTGCTCGCGCTGCACCGCGCCGGGCTGCTCGACGACCCGACCGACCGGCAGCGTGTCGTCGAGGCGCTCAAGGCCGCGCCTGTGGACGCGCTGAACGCCTCCTCTGTCCGCCTGCTGGCCGCGCTGGGCGATGACGACGACCGGCGCACCGTCGCGTCGCTGCTCGGCTCGACGCGCGGGGGCGTGCGGTCCGCCGCCGCCGACAGCCTCGCCCCGTTCGCCGAGTTCACGAGCGCGATCACCGCCCGCGCGGCCGACGACCCGAGCCTCTTCGCCGCCGCCTGCCGGGCCGTGCAGGCGCACCTGCCCGCGGTCGAGGCGTTCGAGCGGATGGTGCTGCTGCCCGCGCCGACGCCTGCCGCGCACGCCGCCGCGCTCGACGCCTTCGTTGAAACGCTCGCGCCCGCCGACCGCGTGGCGGTGGCGCGCGTGGCGCGCTCGCCGGCGCGGCGTGAACTCGCGCTCGCGCCGCTCATCGAGGGGGCCAAGGCGCGCCACCTCGACGAGAGCGACCGGGTCGAGGCGATCCTGCTCCTCGCCGAGGCCCGCTTGGCCCTCGGACGTGCCGAGACCGCGCTCGCCGTGCTCGATGTTCTGCCCGAAGCCACCGACGACGCCACGCACGCCCGCGCCGTCCGCGCCCGTCTCGACGCGCTCATCGCGCTGCGCCGCTTCGACGACGCGGCAGCCCTGGTCGCGGACGCCGACGCCTGGCTCGACGCCCTCGACCGCGCCGCGACCCTCCCGCACGCCGCCGAGGCCGCCGACGCCTTCGAACGCCCACCCGAAGATCGTGAAGATGAAGAACAGGCCGGCCCGGCTCGCCGCCCTGCGCGAGGCGCTCCGGGCGGAGGAAGAGGACGAACCAACCGGCGATGACGAGAACGACCCCGATCGCTGACCTGCATCACTGCGGCTCGGGCGCATCCGGCTTGCGCCACGGGATGTCCGGGTCCTTGTGCAGCACGCCAGCACTGCGTTTCACGCACTGGCGGCAGGCGTATGCGCCGTCGAAGAGGGGGCTGGCCCACGCCGGGTCGGGCTTGTGCTCCAGGCACAGGCGGCACTCGTAGCCGGCGGGGGCGGCGTTCGTGCCCAGCATCACGAGTTCCGTGTACGCCACGCGCAGGCACGGGCCGCAGATGCACGCTCCGCGGTGGCCCTCGACCATCGGGCGGTCGAGCGTCCACTCCGCCCCGCAGAAGTCGCACATGACGTCGGACATCTGAAGGTTGTTCTCGTCGCAGCCGGCACGTCGCATGGCGGATGGTACGGAGGGGAAAGGGGTCGAGGGATTGAAGGATTGAGGTGCGGCGGGGCCTTGCAGGCCCCGTCTTCATACACTGGCTGCGCGAATGTCCACCAGCGAACCAGGTCCTCCGCCCGCCCCCCCCCGCGCCACGCGCCATGTCCTCATCCTCCTGATCGCCTGGGCCGTGGTCTGCCTCCCCTTCCTCGGCCCCGGCGGGCTGCACTCCACCGAGGGGCACCGCGTCATCCCCGGCTGGGAGATGCTCGATCGCGTCCGGGCGGAAGGCCCCACCGCCTCCGCCCTGCTCGTCCCAACCATGTTCGGCGAGCCTTACCTTCGCAAGCCCCCCGGCATCGCGTGGGCGACCGCGGCCTCCGCCGCCGCGCTCGGCAAGTCCGAGTTCTCCGCGCGTCTCCCGTCCGCACTGGCGATGCTGGGCATGACGCTCGCCGCGTGGTGGTTCGCGTCGCGGTGGTTCGGGGCGCGCTGGGCGATCGCGGCCGGTCTCGCCCAACTCCTCATGCCCTGGCTCTGGGCGAGCGCGCGCAGCGCGGAGATCGAGTCGCTCAATCTGCTCGGCGTCCAACTCGGCGCGCTGGCCGCGATCGACCTCGCCCGCCGTCCCGCGTCGCGGCCGGTCATCGTGGTGCTGGTCGGCGCGGCCGGGATCGCGCTCATGGGCGCGATGAAGGGCCCGGCGGGCGCGCCCGCGCTCGTCGGCGCGCTGATCGCGCCGTGCGTCGTGGCGAGGTCGCTCCGCCCGTGCGCGTGCCCGCGCCTCTGGGCGATGCTCGCCCTCGACGCGGCGCCGCTTGCGCTGCTCGGCTTGGGGATCGCGCGGCAGGCGGCCCGCCTCGACAGCGTCGTCACGCAGCCCGTGGGCGACTTCCTCTGGAGCGCGGAACGCGTCGTCGGTGTCGCGTTGCTCGCGCCGGCCGCGCTGGCGGCGATGCTGCCGGCGTCGCTCGCGCTGCTCTTTTCGTGGGGGCCTGACGCGCGGGCGGAAACGGGCAAGTGCCTCCCCCCCCCCGCCGTCGAGACCGCCCGCACGCTCGCCCGGGCCTGCGTGCTCGCGCTGGGCGTCCTCGTGGTCGTCGGGGTGAGCAACCCGCGCTACGCGATGCCCGCCGCGGTCTTTGTGCCGCCGCTGGTCGCGTATGTCTTCGCGGGCGCGGCCGGGGGGTTCACGCCGACGCGCACCCGCATCGCGCGCGCCCTCATTCTGGGCCGCTTCGCCGCGTGGCCCGCCGTGCTTCTCGTTGGCTTCGCCGTGCACCTCGCGTGGTTTGAGGCGCGATCGCGCGCCACTTCGGGCCGCGAGGCTGGTGTCGCGCTCGCCGATGCTCTGCCGGACGGCGCGACTGTCATCGCCGACCATCTCGTCGAGGCGCGTCCGGAGGTTCTGCTCTACGCCGCGCTGCGCGCGCACGCGCAGGGGCGGAGCGTCACCGTGCGTTGGGAGCCGGGCCTGCCGTCGCTCGGCGCGCTCCCGCCCGGCGCGTTCGTCGCCATCCGCACCGACGCCGGCAGCGACGAGCAGGCACGCATCGAAGGCGCGAGCCTGTCCGCTCGCTTCGAACGCATCTACGAGGGACGCGTCCACAAGTTCGCGTTTGCGCTCGTGCGGAGCGTCGAACCCGGCGCCGACGAAAAAAAGTAGGCGGGGCCCCGAAAAAGGCCCCGCCCGGAGGGGAGAGCAGCATCAGATCCGATCACGCCCTGCGGAACGCGCACCGCAGGCGCGCCACCGGGGGGGTCTCATCGTCCTCGAACTCGTCCGGCACGCGAACGGGCGTGAACCCTTCGCGCTCGAACAGCGACACCAGTTCCGTCCTCGTCAGCGGATAGGGCGGCCCCGCGACCTCCTCCAGCTGCCAGCCCTCGGGGCGAGACCGCGCCACCGCCACCACGACGCCGTGCGGCTTGGCCAGCGACACCACGCCCTTCACAACCCTCGCCCGCATCTCCGGCGGCACCGACTGGATCGTGTTGCACTCGACCACCAACTCGAACCGGCAACGCAGGTTCGTCGGAGGTCGCGTCGCGTCGGCCACGAGCAACCGATCGGCGAGCGCGGGGTGGCGCTCCCGCGCCCACGCCACGCACGTCGGCGAGACGTCGAAGCCCAGCGCGTCGTAGCCGCGCGTCTCCAGTTCCGCCACGTCGTCCGCCAGCCCGCACCCGACCACCACCGCCCGCACGCCCGGCCGAACCAGCCGGGGCGCTTCCGCGTTCAGCCAGCAGACCAGCGCGGGGTTGGCCCGCCCGTCCTGCCACGGCACGCGGGCCTCGTCCCCCGCCGCTTCGCGGTAGACGGTCTCGAAGTGCTCCGCCACGCGCTGCGACGCCGGGTCCGGAGGCTCAAGCGTCAGCGGAAGGTCCACTTTCGATCGTGTGAGCGTCTGGGTTGCGTTGGCCATCGTGTCCGACCTCCGTCGGCTCGGACGGCTCGCGGGCACGCACGCGGGTCGCCGGGGGCTTGGCCCCGTGGGCTTCAGGTACACGAGTGTATGGCCGCACGGGGGGGGACACAAGCAAAAACCCCGACGCCCGCCCAGTCGGCCTCCCCGACCCCTACAGGGCCGGAGCGGGCGGGAAATCCACCGGCGTCCCGGCGACGTGGTTGAAGACGTTGGTGTAGGTCGCCAGCGCGAAGACCACGACGGCCTCGGCGATCTGGGGGGCGTCGAACCCGGCCGCCCGGAAGGCCTCGAGATCCTCGTCCGAGACCCACCCGCGCTTCTCGTGGAGCGCGAGGGCGAACCTGGCGAGGGCGTTCAGCCTCGGATCACCGGGGATCGTGCCCCGGCGCGCGCCGAGCATCTGCTCCGCGGTCAGCCCCACGCGCGCGCCCGCCGCCGTGTGCGCCGCGAGGCAGTAGTCGCACCCGTTCGCCTGGCCGACCGCCAGTTGGATCACTTCCTGCTCGCCCGGCGTGAGCGTGCCGCGCTTGACCGCTCCGACGAGGCCAAGGTATGCGTCGAGGGCGACCGGCGAGTTCGCCATCGCACGGAAGATTGCGTAGTGCTTGCCCTTGAGCGGGCCGTCGAGGATCTCGCGAACGCGGCCCGTCGTCTGCGCGGGGTCGATCAGCGGCAATCGTGACATCGGACACCTCTTCGTTGCCTCCTCCCCGGCGCGGAGGGTGTTCGATCGATCGTATGCCGTTGCCGCACGCCGCGACGCACGCGGGAGGCCCCATCCGTCCAGCCGGCGCAAAGGGCGCGTGAAAAGCGTGTTGCCCGACCCCGAACGCTCATCGCAAAGCGGCACGCACGCCGACGAACCCCGTGCGATCGCCCAGGCCCGCATACCCTTGTGAAGCCGGCAGGAGGCCGGCGGGGCGACCGGGGCGATGAGCCGTTCCGTTCGGCCGGGAGCAACCGACGCGGAGGCGAAGCGATGCAACTCAATCCCACCCCGCCGCCCGCGCTTGAGCGCGATCCGGACGACACACCTCTGGTGCTCACGCGGATGGACACGCATGTCCACTCCTGGGCCTCGGACGGCCCGGTGTTCGCCGCGCTCGGTTTCGTGGGCTGCCCCGAGTGCTTCTCGCCGCCGGAGCGCGTGTACGACCAGGCCCGCGCCCGCGGCATGGACCTCGTGACCATCACGGACCACGACACGATCCGGGGCGCGCTGGAACTGCACGAGCGCGGCTTCCAGAACTTCATCATCGGGCAGGAGGTCTCGGTCTACTTCCCCGAGGACCGGTGCAAACTGCACGTGCTGACCTGGGGCCTGACGCCCGAACTCGACGAGCAACTGACCCGCCTCGGACTTCGAGACGACGTCTACGCCTTCGCCGCGTGGCTGCACGAGCACCAGTTGCCGCACGCCCTGGCGCACCCGCTCTACATGCAGAACGGCCGGCTGACGCGCTGGCACGTCGAGCGGGCCGCGTTGCTGTTCAAAGGGTTCGAGGTGCTCAACGGCGCGCACTCCGCCGGGCACCGAGCGCCGGTGGAGCGGTTCCTCGACGCGCTCACGCCGGCCCGCGTGCAGCAACTGGCCCGGGACCACCACATGGAGCCGCTTTGGCCACGCGCGTGGCAGAAGGCCCGCACGGGCGGCTCGGACGACCACGCACTCCTCAACATCGGACGCACCTGGACGGGCGTCCAGGTCGAGCAGGGCGTCATCGCCGACCCGCGCGACTTCTTCCGCTACGTCATGGCGGGGCGCTGCGAGGTGGGGGGCGTCGGCGGGCACTCCTCGCTGTTGGCCCACCAGTTGACGAGCGTCGGCGCCCACTTCTACGCCGACCGCTTCGCCGACCGCGCCTCGACGCACGGGCAGGCCGTCGCGTCGCGGTTGCTGCGTTTCGCGGGCGTGGACCTGCCGCGTCCATCAAAGGTGCGTCTGGCGGCGCACACCGTGAAACGCAAGGTCATCAAGCGCCGCAACCGGCGCTCGCTGCCGATCCTCAAAGCCCTCCGCACCAGCATCGGCCCCGTCCTCGAACGCTACCCCGACCTGCGCGAGCGGCTCGACCCCGACCGCTGGACCGACGGCACGCCCCTCTCGGACCACGACCGGATGGCGCAGTTCGCGGACGAACTGGCCGTGGCGGTGAACCACGCGCTCGCGGACTCGGGGCTGCGCGCCCTGCGCAAGCGCGACCGCTCCGGCGTGATCGACCACCTGGTCTCCTACGCCGTGCTGAGCCTCGCCCAACTCCCCTACATCTTCAGCCTCTTCTACCAGAACAAGGAACGCCCCTTCGTCGAGCGCTTCGACCACGAGACCTCGGAGCCCGGCTCCGGCGTCAGCGTTCTGGAGCGGCCCATGCGCATCAGCCTCTTCACCGACACCATCGGCGACGTCAACGGCGTCTGCCGATTCATCCAGAACGCCGCCGAGCAGGCCCACGCCACCGGGCGCGACCTCCAGGTCATCACCTCCACGCGCCTGCCGTGCCCCCCCCTGCCCAACGTCCACAACTTCGACCCCGTCTGGGCGACGACCATGCCCCGCTACCAGAACCTCGAGGTCGCCCTGCCCCCGCTCATCCCGATCCTGCGGCACCTCGACCGCCACCAGCCGGACTGCATCCACATCTCGACGCCGGGGCCGGTGGGGATGATCGGCTTCATCGCCGCCCGCATGTTGCGCATCCCCGTCCTCGGCGTCTACCACACCGACTTCCCCGCCTACGTCGACCGCCTCTTCGAGGATCACGCCTTCACCTACGCCTGCGAGCGGTTCATGCGGCTGTTCTACAAGCCGTTCCAGACCATCTTCACCCGCAGCGGCGACTACGCCGACGCCTTGGTGCGCCTCGGCATCCAGCCCGACCGCATCACCCGCCTCATGCCCGGGTTCGACGCCGAGGTCTTCCACACCCGCTATCGCGACCCGGCCGTCTGGTCGCGCTTCGAGGGCGTCAACCCCGCGAGCGTCAAGGTCCTCTACGTCGGGCGCGTGAGCGTCGAGAAGAACATGCCCTTCCTCACGACTGTGTGGAAACAGACCCACGCCCGCTGCCGCGAGCAGGGCCTCGACGCGGAACTCATCGTCGTCGGCGACGGCCCGTACCGCGAGCGCATGGAGCGCGAGTTGCGCCGTACGCCGGCCCGGTTCCTCGGCTTCCGCCACGGGCGCGAACTCAGCGAGATCTACGCCTCCTCGGACCTCTTCGTCTTCCCCAGCGTCACCGACACGCTCGGCCAGGTCGTCATGGAATCACAGGGCAGCGGCCTGCCGGTGCTCGTCACCGACCAGGGCGGGCCGAAGGAGGTCGTCCAGGACGGCGCCACCGGCTACGTCCTGAGCACGGCGAACCCGACCGCGTGGGTCGAACGCATCGTCGGCCTCGTCGCCGATGATGAGCGGCGCGCCCGCATGGGCCGGGCCGCGCACGAGTCGATGCAGCCGTTCTCCATCCGCCACTCGTTCGAGCACTTCTGGGAAGTCCACACCCGCGCGTGGCACCAGCACCTCACGGCCCGCGGCATCACGCCACGGGCCGCGACGCAGGGTGTCGAAGCGTCACTCGCCGCCGCAGCCCCGCGGCCGCGCCAGCCGGCGACGGACGACGTGGGGGTCGGGGCCGGCTGAACGCCGACAGTGGACAGTGGGAGGGCATTGCTGAGAACGCCTCTGGTCATGCCACCACGCCATACAAATCCCGGACTGCATCGGCGACGACTACTTTAAATATACGCCGCTTGCATCCGTCGCGAGATCTGAGAAAATGCGGCATCGCGCGGAGTTTTCGGTGCTGGCTGAACTGCCATGGAGGATGAGCCATGATGTTCCCAAACCGCCTCACAGTGCACCCTGGTACCCACGCATCAGCACGAGCGACGGTCATCGGCGCATTGCTTGCTCTGCTCCTCTGCATTCCAGCACTGGTGCAGGCACAACCGAACTGAAACACCATCCCGACCGGGAACGATACGTGGGCTGACAACTACCTCAACTTCCTCGTCACCGACCCCAACGTTCCTGGACCGCAACCCTTTTACCCGCACATTGGCGACCCATCGATTCTCGTTCTCACGGACGAGCAGGGCCCGATCTTCTACCTGACAGGAACGAGCGGGGATTACAACTCGCTCACGTTCCCCATCTACAAGTCCCGTAATCTTCGTTACTGGGCGCTTCACATGCTCGCGTTCAACCCGGGCACCACCTACACAACCATCAACGGCCGCAAGTTCACCCGGTTCTGGTCGCCGCAGCTGTATGCTCGGCCGAACGATTCCAACTATGTGTACCTGGCCTTCGCGTGCAACGAGGAGGCGCCCATCCCTGATAGCTCCGGCACAACGATCAATCCCGGCCTCCCGGCAGCGAGCCAGCCGTGTGATCCATTCTACGAGGGCGAAGACCTCCAGTACATCAGTGCAATGGTCTGCGCGATGACCAAGAGCGCGTTCATGAGCGCGTCGCATCGCTTCGGCGGATCACCTGATCCATGGGATAACAACCAGCCTGCGTACTACCACTACCGCAAGAACAACGCCGGTTCTCAACTCTACTACGATGGCGGTGAGGCGCAAGGGCGCTACGCCATCCCGGTCACTGGAACTATGTATGCGTTTGGCCCCAACTGCGGGCAGGCTGAGCGGCTTGTGTGGGGCTTTCAACACAGATGCCACGGTGGCGAAGCATGGATTGCGGATGGTCCATTTGTCTTCTTCGACCCGGCGAACAGCAATCAATCCTGGCTCCTCTTCAGCTGGATGGCGTTCACAAACCCGACGCAGAATGCGGTCAACGGCAATCACATCTACGCACACAGAATGTGGGATGGAATTTCGCAGATGCACGCGACGGGAGCGGGTTTCCATGTCGCGTATCGAAGCAGCGACCTGAACAAGCCGATTACCGGCAATCCTCTGCCGAACGGCATGTCGAACTTTTATCGGCAGCAGTACACGCGCTGTCATCAGGGACAGAACTACGCCGGCGGTGTCGCCGGGAGCCCGTCTGTCTACTACCGGACTTCGGTCGTCAATGGCCAGTTGAAGCGATGGTATTATGTCTTCTATTCTCGCAACACGTGGGATTCGCCCGATTACCAAATCTTGTACCGCCGCTCAAACGGCACGAGTACAACCATACAGAGCCATCATTCGACGGGAGGTTTGGGAATTAACTGGGCGGAAACGACCTCGCCCGAGAAAGTCCTTGTTCGGTCGTTCGAGGATTCGTTCTCTCAGTTCGGCAACGGCGAGGTCTTCCAGGGTCTGGGCAGGGTCTACCTGCTGTGCCACTCCCGGGTCTGGATAAACAACAATGATGGCCGCGGCTATCGTTGGATTCGAGCCCCGTACTTCAAGGAACTTACCTTCCAGACGAATGGTGACATTCTGCAGTTGTACGAGTACGACTCGAACTGGAGTCGAAGCATGCACAAGTTCCGCGTGAAGGGATTCTAGGAACGGCTGTTCGCTGAGCATGCACAGACGCGAGTACCCGCCAGATTCGAGTCCCCCAAGAACGTTCAGGCAACTCGTTTTCTAAGCAGCCCGCGGTATTCGCCGTAAGCATCGGGGTGGCTTTTGTGCGGACTCGTGCGCTCCCGGATTGCATCAAAGCCGAAATCGGCCAGCAGGGCCCGAAGTGACTGCTCCGAGAAGGGGTTGGGGTGCAGGTGGTCCCTGTAGTCCATGAGATCGACAAGTAGCCAGAGCAGACCATCCGCTCTCAGGAGGCGGACAACTTCCTTCAAGACTTCATGAGGATCGTCCACATGGTCAAGGCAGTTCTCGATGACGATGATGTCGGCGCATCGGCTAGCAAGCGGCAGAAATTCTCCCTGTGCTGCCATGTAGATGACGCCCTCGCACTCCGGGGGCAGCAGGTTCTCCATGGCGTAACCGTCTGCGAGCGGATCGATCGCCACGGCCCGGCGCCACGCTTTCATCGCTATTGAAGGGAACGGCCCCGCACCAATCTCGACCGCCGTGCGCGCAGCGCACCACTGGGTGAACGCCGGCGGATCAAGCTGGAGGAACTCTGCGAGTTCGCCCATTCGCCCTGCTTGCCAATGCCGGAACACCTCGGGATACGGACACGTGAACATGCGCTCGGCGTTGACTCCCACTTCAACCCAGTACGCGAGTTCATCCCGGTACTTCTTCGTGAGTCTGGGCACCTCCCGACCGGCCATCGACAGCGCCCGCCCGGCCTGCAGGCTTCCTCGCCAGACCGCCGGCTCGCCGTTGTTTCCGACGACAGTCCTCACGGCCGCCGTTGCGACACAAATGCCTCTCGATGCAGCTCGCCTCACGATGTTCCTTCTGGTCGTCTGCATGTTTCCCTCCAGCCGAACCCCCAGTTGGCGAAGTGGCGCCAACCCGTGCCGACCCGTGCATCGAGCACGCACGAGGATAGCACAGAACGTTGGCGCCGCACCGCCAAGAGCCGCCGGGCGATCCGGCCGTCCGGGCCGCGTGGAGGGGACGCAAGTGCCACCGGGCAAGCCGGGAATCGGAACACCGACCTCCGAAAACGGAGGTCGGCTGCACGGCGGCCGCGAAAGGTACGTGCCACCCCGCCACCACCGTCGGGGGAGGGGGGGGAGGAGACGTAGAGGTAAAGGCGACGGTGGTGGCACAGCCGTCGGGGCACGGCGAGGCAGCGGGCACCACTTGAACGCCCACTGTCCGCTGTCCACTCGCCGTCCACAGTCGACAGTCCACTGTCCACAGCCCGTTGTCCGCCCTACTCCCGCAGGTGTTCGACGGTGTAGTTCGGGCTTTCCTTTGTGATGCGGATGTCGTGCGGGTGGTTCTCGACGACCGTGGCGGCCGAGACCTTGCAGAAGCGTGTCCGCGTGCGGAGTTCTTCGATCGTCCGGCAGCCGCAGTAGCCCATCGCGCTGCGCAGGCCGCCGACGAGTTGGTAGGCGAACTCGGCGAGCGGCCCGCGGTAGGGCACCAGCCCCTCGACGCCCTCGGGGACGAACTTCTCCTTCGGCGTGCCGCGCGGGTCGTACTTGTCGGCCTGCCCGTAGCGGTCGGCGGAGCCGCGGTTCATCGCGCCCTCGCTGCCCATGCCGCGGTAGGTCTTGTAGCGGCGGCCCTGGCTGATGACGAGTTCGCCGGGGGACTCGTCGAGGCCTGCGAAGAGCGAGCCCATCATGACGCTGTGCGCGCCCGCGGCGATGGCCTTGGCGATGTCGCCGCTCATGCGCACGCCGCCGTCGGCGATGACGGGCACGTCCTCGCCGGATTCCTCGACGCCGCGGACGGCCTCGAGGATGGCGGTGACCTGCGGCACGCCCACGCCGGTGACGACGCGGGTGGTGCAGATCGCGCCCGGGCCGATGCCGACCTTGACGGCGTCCGCGCCGGCCGCGATGAGGTCCTTGGCGCCCTCGGCGGTCGCCACGTTGCCGGCGATGACCTGGACGTTGTAGCGCGACTTGATCTCCCGCACGGTGCGGATGACGTTCTCGGAGTGCCCGTGGGCGGTATCGACGACGATGACGTCGACCTCGGCTTCGAGCAGCGCGGCGACGCGGTCGATCTGCCCGACGCCGACGGCCGCGCCGCAGCGGAGCCGCCCGCGCTCGTCCACGTTCGCGCGCGGGAACTGGCTGAGGCGCTCGATGTCGCGCATGGTGATGAGGCCGCAGAGCCGCAGGTTCTCGTCGACGAGCAGGAGTTTCTCGACCTTGTTGCGGTTCAGGATCACCTCGGCCTCGGCGAGAGTGGTGCCGGGTGGGGCGGTGATGAGGTTCGTCTTCGTCATCACGTCGCGCACGGGCGTGGCGTCGTTCTCGACGAACTTGAGGTCGCGCCGGGTGAGGATGCCGAGGACGGTGCCGCCGGTGCGGCCGCCGTCGTGGCGCACGCCCGAGGAGCCGTCGTCCGTCACCGGGAATCCGGAGACATTGTGCTGGCGCATCAGTTGCACGGCGCGCCCGATGGTGTCATCGGGTCCGAGCGTGATCGGGTCGGTGATGACGCCGTTGGCCGAGCGCTTGACCTTGGCGACCTCGCGGGCCTGGGTCTCGGCCGAGAGGTTTTTGTGGATGATGCCGATGCCGCCCTCCTGCGCGAGCGCGATCGCCAGGGCGGACTCCGTCACCGTGTCCATGGGGGCGGAGACGAGCGGCACGTTGAGGCGGATTGTCCGCGTCAGGCGCGTGGTCGTGTCGGCATCGGCGGGCAGCACCCCGGACCGCCGCGGCAGCAGGAGCACGTCATCGAAGGTGATCCCCTCGGCCGCGATCTTGCCGGCCCAGACCGACCGCCCGGTGGCGGGCGTGGGACGGGGGTCGTTGGGGGTGGAGGGGGTGGACGCAGCCGCTCGCCCCGGGCCTGTCGAGGCCCCGGGCGAGGCGGAACGATCGGAGAGGGTCGCCATGGAAGAGTGTGGCGGGCATCCCCCGCGCAGTCAAGCACGCCCGACGAAACCGCTCACGCGACACCCGCCGAGACGCTCCGGGTATACTCAGCCCGTGCCGGAACGCGACGATCACGAACCGACCTTCCGACTGGACCGCTCGGCATTCAGCGTCATCCCCCTCCAGGACCAGGACGACGACGGCGCCTACTGGCGGACTCGATCGCCCGAAGAGCGCATGAGGGCCCTCGAATACCTCCGACGGATGGCCTATGGACGCGCCGCTACCCAAAGACTTCAAAGAGTTCTTAGCGTTACTCAACTCGGAGAAGATTGAGTACCTTCTCGTCGGCGGCTACGCCGTCTCGTACTACGGCTATCCCCGTCCCACCGGCGACCTCGACGTCTGGATCGCCACCACGCCCGAGAACGTGATCCGAGTTCTGCACGCCATCGACAGATTCGGATTCGAATCGGCAAGCGCAACACCGGACCTCTTTTCTCCGCCAGGTCGCGTCGTGCGGATGGGCGTGCCTCCCGTACGCATCGAAATGCTGACGGCGATCTCCGGTGTCGAGTTCGAGACTTGCCACGCGCGAAGAGTGGACGCGGTCCTGGACGGCGTGCCCGTCAGTCTGATCTCGCGGGACGACCTCATCATCAACAAGCAGGCCGCCGGACGACCGAAGGACCTCAACGACCTCGCTCACCTGATCGGCAAGCCACCCTCCCACTTGGATCCCTGATTCGCTTCGGCACGCGCGCCCTGTCAGTCCACCACGATCTTCACGCCGCCCAGCGTGCCGAGTTCCTTGAGCACGGCGCGCAGGTCGGCGATGTCACCGCCGCCGCCGGCCCCCGCGAGCCGCTCGGCCTGCTCAGGCGTCAGCCCGCGCCCCGCCAGCATCGCCGCGATCAGCGCCCGGCCCGATTCCTCCCCCGCCGACCCGGCCGCGAGCAGCAGCGCACCGTCCTGCGCCGAGATGGACCCCTCCGCGACGTACGCCGCGATCTCGCGCCGCGTCTCCTCGCGCGCCCGCGCCTGCTCGGCCTTCG
>DAOMNQ010000041.1:0-3055 GCA_035443945.1 Phycisphaerales bacterium
CGCGCCGTCATCCGCCCAGCCGGGACGATCCGCCCTGCGCCGTCCCCAGGCCCGTCACGCCGACGGCCCCGCTCAGCCCGCGCGGGCTGAGGATCACGCCGATCCCCGCCTCGTCGGTGATCTTGTTGTAACTGAACGCCACGCCGAGGGTGAGGTTCGGGAAGTCGCGCGTGAGCGTCGCGGAGATCCGCTCGAAGTCGCCGGCGTCGGTGTCGTAACTCGCGCTCAGCCCCGCGCGGTACTTGGACGTGAGCGCGTAGTTGGCCCCGAACGAGACCACCGTCGAGTCCATCGCGTTCACGAAGTTCGTCGAGACGTAGGTGCGGAAGTCCGGCGTGTGGTCCACCACCAGCCCCGCCGACGAGTAGGACGGCTGACTCTTCTCGAGGTCGTACACCATCCGCCCCGCGATCCCCACCGCGTCCGTCGCCTGCCACAACGCCTCGGCGTTCATGAACTCGCCGGGGTTCGACAACTCCGGCCGGTCCTCGAACCACCGCCCGATCGGCGACTCGGGGTCCGTGTCCTCCGACGACCACACGTACTCCGTCCGCAGCGTCAGCACGTCCACCGTCCGCCAACGGCCCGGCCCGCCGCGCTTCGTCTGCCACGCCTGGTCGATGCCGGCGCGGATCATGGTCCCTTCGGCGATCGACTCCACCGAATCGTCGTACACCGGCAGGTTCACGCGGTCCACGTTCGTGAACCCGTGCCACACCGTCACGCCCGGCTCGATGACGTGACGCACCCGGTGCAGGTCGAGCAGGCGGCTGTCCACCGAGTCGTCCACCCGGTGGATCGTCGTCGAGAACCGCACGCCCGCCCCGCCCCACAGCCTCGCGTTGTCGGTCTCCTCGGGCGAGTAGCCGCTGAAGTCCGTGTCCCACGCCGTCCCGCGCGCGACGACGAACGGGCTGACGTTGATCGGACCCGCCGCCAACTGCATCGAGAACTCGTTGCGCGTGTCCGCGCGCACGATCGGCGACTCGTGCAGCCCCTCCGACCGCAGCCGGTCCGCGATCGAGTCCACCGGGTCGATCCCGAACGCGGCCTCCGCCGTCCGACGCGCCCGGTACCCCGTCTCCCGCGCCTCCGGGTCGTGGAAGTTCAGCGCGAGTTGCCCGACCCGGTGCTCGCCGTGGTAGGTGAACAGCCCCGGGTGCTCGTCCGGCGAGAGGTCAAGCCCGACGACCGAGTACACGACCTCGGGCAGTTTGTCGACGCTGTACCCCTGGCTCGACAGCAGGTAGTCGTTCGTGATGAAGTCGTTGAGGTCCGCCTTCGCCTCGAGTTGCAGCAGCGTGTGGTCGTCGCGTCGTGCCAGGTGCCCGCGCGTCGTCACCTCGCGCCGCCGCTCCGTGATCCCCTGGAAGAGCGCGGGCGCCAGCCGCGGGTCCGAGATGTACGACCCCTCCAGCGTCAGTGTCCACAGGTCGTTCACGCGCCACCGGTGGTCCGCCAGCACGATCCCCCGCGTCCCGCCCTCGCGCGACAGCCTCGGCCCGGGCTTCATCACGTCCGTCCCCGAGTCGTCGAAGAGCATGTACGCGAACAGGTTCCCCTCGTGGTCGCGCCGGCGGATCGCCGCCTCGGTCCCCACGGCGAACCCGCGCTCGTTGTAGTAGTCCGCCAGCAGTTCCGTGCTCACCCCGTCCGGGGCGCGCAGCCCGAAGAGGCTCCACGCGTCCCACGCCGTCTTCCACGCCGGACCGGTCCGCGACGACGACTCGAACGCCACGTTCCGCAGCGGGATCGCGTTCGGATCCCCCACGAACCGCGGCCAGTACAGGAACGGCACGCCCGCTCCGCGCACCGTCAGGTCGTGCGCGTCCACCAGGTGCCCGCTCGTCCCGTCGCGGCGCCCGTACTGTGTCACCGACACCGACCCCGCGCCGATCGAGAAGTGCGGACGCGAGAAGCGCGTGTTCGCCAGCGTCGCGCGCTCGGCCACGAACTGCCGCTCCCCCTCCTGCCGGATCGACGACGCGCGCACGTACAGCGGAATCCGCCGACGCGCGTCGTACGACCACATCACCGCGTCCGTCACCAGCCCCCGATCCTCCCGCACGTCGTAGTAGATCCGCGGCCCGCGCAGCGTGTACGTCCCGTCCGAGGCGATCGCGTCCCCCTCCAGGTACACGCCCAGCACGTCCTCCGCCGACAGCCGCGACAGGTCCGCCGCGCCGCCCGGCGACAGGAACACCACCGCGCGCTCGCCCGTCAACTGCATCGTCCGCCGCGAGCGCGGCTGCCAGTACTGCACCCGCACCCCGCCCGTCAGCAGCACGGCCCGCTCGTCCTCGCCCGGCACCAGCACGATCTGCCCCGCCGAGAACGTGAACACGCCGTCCGACGGGAAGATCCGCGTCGGCGTCGGTTCCGGCTCGACCACGCGACCGCCCGGCAGTGGGGGGGGGGCCGCAACGACTTCCTCGACCGGCGTTGGCGCATCAGTCTGCGGCGCATCGCCCTCCTCGGGTGCGCGCACCACATCGAGGGGTGGCGGTGGGGGGGGCGCACGCTCGCGCGCCGGCGGCCGTTCCACCAGCGGCCGATCCGGCCGCCACCGACGCTCCACCCGCGACGGCGCTTCCGGGGGCGAGATGACCGCCCGCAAGTGCTCGGCGAGTTCCGCCTCCGCCTCGTCCACGAACGCATCGACCGGCCGGCCCTCCTCGGCCAGGTCAACGTGCAGCCGCACAGGCTCTTCCGTCGCCACGACGCCCTGCACCGAGAGCCGGTCCGCGCTCACCGTCACCGCCGCGTCCGCCGCACCGCCGCCGACCCGGTCGAAGTACACGAACACCTGATGCACCGTCGCCCCCGGCGGGGCGTCGTCGGCCTCGTGCGGCTCGAGCCTGCGCATCCACACCACCGCTCGCTTCGCGTTGAACCGGTGCAGCCCGAGCGTGACGACGGCGTCGCCCTCCAGCAGCATCCGGCGCACGGGCGGCGAAACGCTCCCGTCGCCGCGCTGCACGCCCGGCTCCGCCCACACCCGCGCCCGGCGAGCCGCGAACTCGACCCGCCCGCGGACCGCGCCCGCAGGGAGGCG
>DAOMNQ010000041.1:3096-25290 GCA_035443945.1 Phycisphaerales bacterium
GGCCGGCCGCCGCCCAGGGCGGCTAGGACGGCGATCAGCGCCATCACCGGCAGGGCCAGCCAGCGGCGCGCGGGATGTCGAAACCGCCGGGGCATACGGCCGCTCGTGGGATGCTCGCGGACCCGGCCACCACGGCCCGGACCCGGAGAGAGCGGATGCTAACCGGGGTCCGCGATCGCCACAAGTCAGCCCGTTCTCACGCCCCTCAGACCGCCGACTCGGTCACCCGCAGGACCTCCTGCACCGTGGTCTGCCCCTTGGCCACCTTCACCATGCCGTCGTCCCGCAGCGAGACCATCCCGCGTTCCAGGCACATCCGCCGGAACTCCGAGACGTTCGGGTTCCGTGCGATCACGTCCCGTAACTGGTCGTCCACCACCAGCAACTCGTACACGCCGACGCGCCCCGAGTACCCCGTGTTTCGGCACCGGTCGCACCCGTGGGCCGCCCAGATGGTCTCCGCGCCCAGGCCCATCATCGCCAGGTACTCGGCCATCTCCCCGTCCGGAGGCTCCTGTGTCTTGCACGCCGTGCACAGGCGGCGGACCAGCCGCTGCGCCAGCACGGCGTTCACCGCCGCCCCCACCAGGAACGGCTCGATCCCGATGTTCACGAGCCGCGTGATCGAACTCGGCGCGTCGTTCGTGTGCAGCGTCGAGAGCACGAGGTGCCCCGTCAGCGCGGCCTGCACCGCCACGTGCGCCGTCTCCTGGTCGCGGATCTCGCCCACCATGATCACGTCCGGGTCCTGACGCAGCAGGGCGCGGAGCGCGCGCGCGAACGACATCCCGATCCGGTCGTGCGTCTGCGTCTGCGTGACGCCGTCGAGGTGGTACTCGATCGGGTCTTCCACCGTCGAGATGTTCAGTTTGTTCTTGTCCAGTTGCCGCAGCGATGAGTAGAGCGTCGTCGTCTTGCCCGAGCCGGTCGGACCCGTGACCAGCACGATCCCGTGCGGCGCATTGACCTGCCGTCTCCACAGTTCCAGCGTGTTCTCGGCGAAGCCCAGTTCCTCCAGTTGCACGTTGATCGACCGCGTGTCCAGCAGACGCATAACGGTCTTCTCGCCCGCGGGGGTCGGGATGGTGGACATGCGCAGGTCCAGTTTGCGACCCTGCACCGTGCACCGGATCCGGCCGTCCTGCGGCAGGCGCCGCTCGGAGATGTCCAGGTTCGCCATGATCTTCAGGCGGCTTGTGATCGCCGCCGCCATCGACACCGGCGGGTTCATCATCTCGAACAGCACGCCGTCGATCCGGAACCGCACCTTCAGTTTCTTCTCGGAAGGCTCGACGTGGATGTCGCTCGCGCCCTCCTTCACCGCCGTCTGGATGATGTAGTTCACGTAGCGGATGACCGGGCTTTCGCCCGCCTGCTGCTCGAGATCGACCTCGTTCGCCTGCTTGGCGGCGTCCACCTCGACGTCCGCCTCGTCCACGTCCTCCAGGATCGCGGAGAGGTCCGGCTCCGGCCGGTCGGACTGGCCCACGATCTCCAGCGCGGCACGTACCTCGAACGCCGTCACGATCACGAGTTTGACCGCGTGCACGCCCAGCCTCGCGCGAATCTCGTCCAGCAGGAAGACGTCGTCGGGCCGCGTCGCGCCGATCACGACGCGCGTTCCCTCCGTCCGCAGAGGCACCACGAGGTGCTGATTGAAGAACTCGCCGGCGAGCCGCTGGAGCAACCGCCCGTCGAACCCGCCGTCCAGCCCCCGGTCCAGGTCGATCCGCTCGAACGGCACTCTGGCCAGTTCCGCGATCGCACGCTGCACCTCCGCCTCGTCCACGCCCTGCTCGACCAGCACGTCCGCCAGCCGGCGCCCCGGCGACTGCCGGATCACCTGCTCGGCCGAGGTCAGGCGCTCACGCTTCACCACGCCACGCGACACCAGCAGGTCGCCCAGCCCGCGTGAGTCGTCCGCCGCCGGCTCGTCCTCCGGGCTGTAGAGGTCCGTCATCGCCGTGTCGTCGCGCGCGACCGGCTCGGGACGCGCCGGCTCCGCGGCCAGTTCGTTCAGCAGGTCGTCCGCGCGACGCTTCGACATCTCGCCCTCCGATCCGCCCTCAGTTCCGGCGCGGCGGCGTGCGCGGCGCGGGCCGCGCCGGCGCGGACGACGGCGTGCCGAACTCGAGCACGAACTCCGTGTCCTCGGCGACAAGCACCACCCGGCGACCCTCGATCAGCGTGACCTTGAACCCGCCCTCGAGCGTGTCGCCCACGCGGACCAGTTTCCCGCTGATGCGGGCGATCGGCATCGTCCCGCCCATGATCCCCTGCAACTCGAAGCGCCCGAACGCCGTCTGCAACTCACGCTGACGCCGCTCGCGCTCCAGACGCCGCTCCTCCTCCAGTTTCGCCTGCCGCGCCGCCTCCGCACGCGCCAGCGCCTCGGGATCGTCCGTCACCACCGGCGCCCCCGCCTCCGTCCGCAGACGGAACGGGTCCTTGTCGATCACCTCGGCGGGCACCTGCACCGCACGCTTGCTCCGCTCCAGGTCCGCCAGCAGCCGCGGCGAGACCTCCGTGCCCGTCGACGCGCCGGGCTTGAAGTCCAGCACCAGGCTCGCGAGCGCGGCCCCCGGACCCATCCCGATGGCACGCATCGCGAAGATGCCCGCCGCCGCCCCGACCAGCACCAGCCCGGCGACCACCACACGCCGGGGCCCGCGCCTGGGCGTCGCGTCGAATGGGTCATTCTCCCCGGGCGCGCCCTCCGAGAGCATCGACACGCCCAGCGGCATCAGCGGCGCATCGTCGAGCGTCGGCTCCACCGCCACGTGCTCGGACTCGCGCTGGCTCATTTGCGCTCCTCCTGGAAGAAGATGCTCAGCGTGAACGAGATCGTCACCTTGCCGTCGTCACGCGTCGAGCGCCGAAGGTGGAAGTCCGAAATCCGCGTGATCCGTGGCAGCCGCTCCAGACGCTGCAGGAACTCGTAGTACCCTCGGAAGTCCCCCCCCGTCTGCACCTCGATCGGCTGCTCCCAATACGTCGCCGCCTCGATCGGCTTGCCCGACTTGAGCGCGGGCACGTCCAGCCCCGACTCGACCGCAAGGTCGGAGATCTGCCGAACGATGTGGTCCAGTTCCTTGTTCGTCGGCAGACGCGCCTCGATCTCCTCGATCGACGACGCGATCTGCGCGTTCGCACGCTCGAGGTCCTCGTTGCGCGACGTCTCCTGCTCCAGTTTGCGCAGCGTCTCGCGCTTCAGACCGATCTCCTGCACCGCCGACGCGATCTCCGTGTTCTGCGGCCTGAACACGAAGAACCACGCCGCCAGCGGGATCGCCAGCACGAGCGCCAGCAACGCGAACTCACGGATGCCGAACCGCATCGGTCACTCTCCCTCCGGCGACGACGCCCTTGCCGACGCCTGCGGCTCGCGCACCGGCGCGCCGAGCGCCTCCAGTTCCACCTCGCGCGCGTTCCCGACCTGGCGCGGGTCCGCGTCGTCGCGCAGCCGCGCCACGATCTCGAAGCGCCGAAGATCCAGCGTGTCCAGCGTCGTCTGCGCGATGTACAGCAACTCCACGCTCGTCAGCAGCGGCGACCGCTGCAGCAGACGCAGGTAGTCCGCCACCTGGTTGTTGTCCGACGCCACGCCGACGATCGTCAGCGAGTACTCGAACCGCGGCGGCTCCACCTTCGGCGGCTCCGTCGGCTTCGTCGGCGCGGCCACGCCCGGCTTGCTCAGCGAACGCGACGCCGCCGGCTTCGCCTTCGGGTCCGGCGCGGCCGCCGTCACACGGATCCGCTTCGACTGCAACTTCACCTCCACCAGCGTCACACCCCGCGGCAACGACGTCACCATCTCCGCCAGAAGCACCGAGCGCGGCACCGGCTCCAGCAGCGCGGTCGTGACCCGCGCCTTGTCCAGCATCTGCGACCGCTGCGCCTCCAGGCTCTTCAACTGCTCCAACTTCACCGCCGCCTGCTCGTACTGCGCGTTGATCGCCCGCTGGTCCGATCGCACCGCCGACCAACGCTGGTTCGTCACCAGGAACGCGCCGACAACCCCCAGCATCACCGTGAAGAACAGCGCCAGCGTCAACGCATAGAACCGGCTCTCCGTCTTCCGCTCCACGTAGTCCGCGGGCAGGAAGCCCTTCGAGCCGGCGTCGGGTCGCTTGAAGTCGTCCATCGTGGCCTCCCTTACAGGTCCGTCGGGCTGAGGCAAAGCCCCAGCGCGACCGCCCAGCCCGGCTGCGGCTGCGAAAGATCAACGCCCAGCACCCGCTCCTCGCCCGTGCGCGCCAGCCGCGCAAGCGGGTCCGCCACCTGCGCCGGCACGCGCAACGCCCGCGCCACGTGCTGGCACAGACCGCGGTGCCGCGCCTCCCCGCCCACGAACACCGCGTTGTCGATCCGCCGGCCGAACAGCGACTCGTGGTACCGGAGGCACAGCCCCACCTCGTCCGTCAGTATCTCGACCTGCTCCGACAGCGACACGCCCCGCGGCGAAGCCGGCGCGTCCGGCTGCTCGTCCAGGCTCGGCGTCAGCCCGGGCGCGATCGCACGCTCGCGCCGATCATCTTCGACGGCAACGCCGCCGCCGAGCGACGACGCGCCCACCGCCGCCGGCTCCGGCCTCGGCCGCGCCGCGGGCGACACCAGGTCGTTCATCGACAGCCGCGCCGCCCTCGCACGCTCCAGCGGGCAGCCCATCTGCTCCGCCACCGAACGGTCCAGCAGCAGCCCGCCCGCGTTGATCACCCGCGTGAAGACCAGTTCCCGCCCGTGCGCGATCACCGCACGCGTCCCGCCGCATCCCACGTCGAGGTACAGCGTCGCCCGAGATTTGTCCTCGGCCCGCCTCGTCACGTAGTCGAACGCCCGCAGCAGCGCGGTGAACTCCGCGTGCATCCCCACCGGCTCGAGTTTCGCGCTCTTCAGCGCGTGCATCAGCCGGTTTACCACCTCGCGCCCCGTCGCCAGGCAGATCACCTCGCACTTGCCGCCCGCCACGCGCTCCGCCCCCGGCACCTCGTAGCACCGGTACACCAGCCGCGACGGGTCGCGCCCGAGTTGCTCGGCCAGCATCAACTCCACCATCGACGACAGCGGCGCGTCGTCCGACCGCGCGAACTGCGCGTGCTTGCAGAACGTGTGCGACGACGGGATCGCGCACACCGCACGCTTCGCTCGAATCCCCGCCGACCGGATCAACCCCGGCAACTGATCGGTCTGGAACTCCAGCCGCTTGCGCGGGTCGTCCAGCAGCCCCTCCGGCGTCGGCAGGCACGCCGCCGCAACCAGCAGCGGCGTCTCGCCCGGCGCGATCTGCAAGACCTTGAGTGACGCCGTCCCGAAGTCCACCGCGACCGGCGGCCCGGGCTGCTTCACCAGCCCCAACGCCCCGACCTTGCTGCCTAGTCCGCGAAACGCCATCGCCCGCTCACCTCCCGGCGCGACCGAACCGCAAGCCCCCGGCGCGCGCGGCACTCCGCCCAAGCCACCATCGGCCCTTCGCTCTTCGCCCTTCACCCAGCCTCAAAGACCCCCCGGAGTTCCGAGCCGCCACCTTCCGCGCAGCCCGAACCGCCCGCGCACGCCGCGCATCCCGCACAACCGCACCACGTTCCGCAACCCCCTCACACACGCCGGCGCGTGGGGTTCAGCACCACGTTGTCCCGACCAGGCACCAGCACGTCCGCGATCTCCACCGCCTCCTGGAAACTCTCCAGCGCCTTCTCCGGGTCCGCGCACCGCGTCGGCACCCGCCCATGCTCCAAGTGCTCCACCGTCGGGATCGCGTCCCCGCAGATCAGCGTCGTCTGCGCCCCCGACACCAGCAGCCCGCACGTCCCCGGCGTTACGCCCGGCAACGGGAAGAGGTCCACGCCGCGTTCGAGCCGATCCGGCGCGGGCCGGCACCGACGCAGCAGCGCGACGCGGTATTCGAGTTCCGCCCGCGCGTCCTCCTCCGCGTCCGCCGAATCAGCGAGCATCCGCGCCAGCGGCACGCCCACGCCCTCGCGCTCGGCCTCCGAGATCAGCCACTCCGCACCCTCGAACGCCTCGATCCCGCGGCAGGTGTCCGCCTGGAAACTCGTGAGGAAGACGTGCGTCACGTCGCCCGGCGACAGCCCCGCCCGCTCGTCCAGACGCGCCGCCACCGCCGCCCCCGGCAGCCCCGGATCGACCAGGATCACCGACTCGCCCGCCCGCACCAGCGTCGTCGTGGCGTGCCCGGTGCGCACGCGCCGCTGCCTGTCCCGCAGCGGGTGCTCGGCCAGCGTGCCGATGCTGATGACACGAACCTCCACGGCACGAGCCTCCGTTCCTCAATGATCCACGTGGTCGTTGCGCAGCCGCTCCAGCGCGGGGTGCTTCTCGCGCTTCTTGCGCGCCAGCGCCTCGATCACCGGGGCGGGCACCATCGTCCGCAGTCTCCCCATGTCGTCGCCCAGCGCGGCGATCTGCCGGATCAGGCTGGAACTCGTGTACGCGAAACTCTCCCCCGCCACCACGAACGCCGTCTCCAGCCCCGCGACCTCGCGGTTCGTGACGGCCTGCTGCACCTCGTACTGAAGGTCCGAGAGGTTGCGGATGCCGCGCAGCAGCGCGCTCGCCCCGACCGACCTCGCGTAGTCCACCGTCAGCCCGGCGTAGGAATCGACGCGCACCGGCGCCTCGTCCGGTTCCTCGGTCTCCAGGTCCGCGACCAGCCGCCGCGCCATCTCCACCCGTTCATCGACCGTGAACAACTGGTCCTTGCCGGGGTGGCGGCCGACGGCCACGATCAACTCGTCGAACAGCCGCCGACCGCGCCGCACCACGTCCAGGTGCCCGAAACTCATGGGGTCGAACGATCCCGGGAACACGGCCCTGTGGGTGCGCGCCATGGGCGAAGTCTACCGCCCAGCCCGCACAGACCGAACGCTCACGCACCCCCGAGGCTCACGCCGCTGGCCCGCGGGCGTGCCGTTTGGCAGAGTCGTCCCGGTTCGTTGTGCGGGCCGTCCTCCGTGCCCGACGAAGGTCAGGGGCCTTTCGACCTGCCGCGCCCGATGCGAGCGGAGCCTCACGGGCGACCGATCCCCTGCCACGCCCCGCGCCGGTAGCCTCATCGGTGCGGGGCATTTCTCCGCGCCCGCCGCGTGCCGGCGGCGCTCACTGCTCGATCACGAACTCGTCGAAGAGCGTCGAATCACGCCCCTGCGGATCGACCGTGCGGAAGACGGCCTTCAGCAGCAGCCGCCGACGCTGGCCCTGCGGCGTCTCGCCGCGCTCGACCGCTGCGCGCCGCGCGATCATGTCGCGCACCCACCCCGGCACGCTCCCCAGACGCAGGCGGTAGGTCCGCGTCGCCGGGTCGAACAGGGCGGAGTTCACGTCCGGCTGCGCCATCTCGGGCACGGGCCACGCCGCCTCCTGTCGCAGCGTGCTCCCGTCCGTCGGGTACGAGAACAACTGCACCTCCAGTTCGCCGACCGCCTTGACCGCGTCGCCCCAGCGGTCCTTCAACTCGACGTGACACATGATCACGTCGCCGTGCTCCGGGTCGCGGGTCAGGTGCGTCAGCGGGTAGATGCGGATGGCCGTCGGCGCGAACGGGTTGCGCATGGCCGCCATCTCGGACGGGCCGGCGTCCGACCCCGCCGGCGTGATAGCGCACCCCGGCACGAACGCCTGCGTGGCGGCACACACGATCACCAAAGCGGCGACTCCGCGGCTCATCGCGGCCCAGTGTACCGCGCCGGTGCGGGCCCCGTCGGGCGTCCCATCCCCCGTGCCCCCACGCCGCACGCCGCCCGCAGCCGCTCGATCGCGCCGCTCAGGTCGCGCACCGCGCCCTCGACCCCCGCCATCGCGCGTGTGTTCGCGCTCACCGTCGAGAGCAGCGCGTCCAACGACGCCCGCTCGCGAGTCAGTGCGTCGTGGGCCTCCGCAAGCTGCCGCTCGCGGGACGCCGCAGCGCGACGCTCCGCCAGCCACATCCACCCGATCAGCCCCGCCACCCCGAACTGCGCCACCGCCCCCGCCAGCCCAGCCTCCATCCGCGCGCCCTCCCGTTTCGCATCGCGCTCCCGATCTGCAATCTGAGACATGGAATCTGGAATCTCAGATCGTTCCCCCGCACGCCGCGCACACGACCCCGGCTCGCGCTCCCCCTCTTCGGCCTTCTCCCTCGGGCCTCCGCCCTCACACCCGCCTCACGCCGCCCTGATCTTCCTGAACACCGCGACGTACGCCACCGACCGCACGCGCCCGCGATCGGTCCGGTCGCCCTCGCGCCAGTCGATGAACGTCATGTCGGCCCAGGTGCGCCCGTGCAGGTCGATCAGTGTGCCCGGCGTGGGCGACTCCTGGAGTTGCGCGACGACCGCGTCGCGCAGCGTCCACAGCGCGCTCTCGCTCGCCGCTGCCAGCCGGCCCGCCACGATCACGTCCAACTCGCGCAGGCCGATCGGGATCGTCCCCGGCGAGATGTCGCCGAAGTACAGCCGCGTGAGCATCAACTGCCCCTGTCGACCCAGCGCGAACCGGTGCGGCCCGCTCCCGAACAGGTCAATGCCCTTGAACGAACTGGCCATCATTCCTCCTTACGGCGAGAGAAGTGGCAGAGTGGCAGAGTGGCAAAGTGGCAGAGTGGCGAAGTGACGAAGCGGTGAACTGAGTCATCAGGAATCCTGCCTCCCTCTCTGCCCCCTTCGCGCTCTTCGCGCCCTTCGCGTTCAACCCGTTCCATCCCGAACGATCATCCCGCCGCCTCCACGACCACCGGGTCCGCTGCGCCGTCCTGCGAGACTGCCAAGAGCGTGACCGTCCGCGTCGCCCCGCCCCTGACCGACAGTTCGTGCCGAATGTCGAGCACGACCGCCTGCGCCCGCACGCGCCGGCGGGCCGCGTCCGTCCCCGTGGGCGAGCAGTCGAACGAGAGTTCGCCCGCGTCGCCGGGCTTCGGGGCGTCGGGCGCATCGCGCGTGACCCCCTGCACCACGCGCACCGTGACCTCCTGCTCCGGCACGTCCGCCAGCGCGACGTGCGGCCCCAGGTCGGACCACTCGACGACCTTCCGGCGCGCCGAGCGGTCCACCACGACGGCCGACACGTCCTCCCAGGTTGCATCACCGAACCGTACCACACGAGGCGTCAGCAGCAGCATGTCGATCTCCTGCATGGAAGGCCTGAACGCGAAGGGCGCGAAGAGCGCGAAGGGAGCGGGGACGGGAAGCCGGGCTGAAGATCGGTCACTCCGCCACTCTGTCACTCCGTCACTCCGTCACTCCGTCACTCTGCCACTCTGCCACTTCATCACTTCCACACTCGGTCACATCCTCTCCAGCAGCAGCACGTTCAGCCTTCGCACTGCGTCCGCCCGGCCGTCGCCGTCGGTGTCGATGCGGGCCGCGACGCGCTGCCGCTCGGCCACGAACCGCTCGCGGTACATGTCGGCGCGCTCGCGCAGGGGCGATCCGGGCGGCGCGAGCGCGGACGCCGCCGCGTACACCAGGTGCAGCGCGCCCAGTGAGACGAGCAACCGCATGGCCCATGGGTTCATCACGCTCGCCTCGCCCGGCTCCTCGCCGCTCTCCGGGTTGATCCCGAGCATCCGCAGCGTCTGCGCGTGCACCAGCGCGATCTGCGGGCGGAAGGTCATGACCTCCACGGGCACGCCGGACGCCGGGCTGGCCGGCAGCAGCGGGTCGCTGTTGGCCGCGCGCAGCCTCGAGATCACCAGCGACGCTGAGGTCGTGCGTTCGATCACCTCGTATGCCGTCCCGTCCACCAGCGCGAGGTTTCCCTCGCCGACGCCCGCGGCGTCGAAGCCCACGTCCTGCTCGGTCATGGCGAGCGTGGTGCCCGCCGCGCCCCCCGTGCCGCGCACGAGGCGTTGCCCCGCCCATCCGACGTCGCGCAGCAGGTTCGGTTCGAGCGTGAGCAGGTCGCGATCCGTGGCAAACATGGTTCCCCCCTTCGCGCCGCGGCGCAGTCGCCCGTTATCAAACCCGCGGCACGCCTCTCGACGGGCCGCGGGCACGCACGCGGAGTCCCCCTCCCCGCGATCAGTCGCCCGTCAGGCTCAGGCCGCCGATCAGGCCGTGGGCGTTCTCGTTCTTGAACTCGAGCGTGTACTCACCCACGAGTTGGCCGCGGACCGAGTCCCCGGTGGCGGCGAGCGGCTTGTAGTGGAACGAGCGCCCGCTCAGCGGCATCACCTGGATGCGGCTGCTGTCGAGCAGGATCACGGTGTCGGCGGGCGCCCACCGGCTGAGCACCACGCGGCAGACGCCGAAGTCGCTCTCGTAGACGTTCACGAGGTTGCGGAACGAGTCGTCGTCCGGCCCGAACGACCGCTGCGAGCCGAGGAACTCGTTGAGCATCCGCTTCTGCGCCCCGTTCATCACGATCGTGTCGATCGGGCCGTTGGACTGCTCCCAGATGCGCTGCAGTGCGGCGTTGAGCAGTTCCTCGGTCAGGACCGTGCCGCTCGTGCCTCCGCCGTCCGGCAGACCGCCCTCCCCCGGCGCGAAGCGGTTGGTGGCGATGGACGGCACGATGCCGTTCATGGTGCGTCGCACGGTGGACGAACCCTGCTGGTCGCTCGCGGGCGCGACGCCGTTGATGACGGTGTTCTCGAGGTCTCGAATGAGTTCGCGCAGGCGTTCCTGCTTCTGGTAGTCGGCCTCGTCCTCGACGCCGTGCGCCCGCGCCGCCTGCATGGACCCGCTCACCCACACGCTCGCCGTGAAGATCTGGGTGTAGTTCTGCTTTCGGGCGCGGTTGGTGAACCGGGCGGTGGGGGCCTCCGCGCCCTCGAGCGCGGCGTTGCCGATGATGATGAGGCGCAGGTTGTCCTCGAGCGTCGCGTTCGGCGTGCCGCCGTAGGCGCGCACCACCGTCAGCACGTTCCCCACCACGTTCGCCACGAGCATCACCTCGCCCCACCCGTCGGGTCGCACGAGGTCGCCGATGCGGAACCGGGGCCCGTTGTCCACTGTGAGGGCCGTCGCCGTTTCGGGGTCGGGCACGAAGACCGTCTGGTTCAGGTGGTCGAAGTTGGGCAGCAGGGCGTCCTCGATCCACTCGTGCACGGTCCCCATCGCCTCGCGCCGCGGGTCGCCCAGGTAGTCCAGGAGCGGCGTCTCGAACGGACTGACGATGCCGATGACGTCGGACACGTCCTCCGCCAGTTCAGGAAGCCCGGACCCCGCCGAATACGTCGCCTTTCCCGTGAAACTCATCGCTCCTCCTCCTTCAAGTCCGCCTGACACGGTTCACCCCCGCTCGCTCTGCGCCGGACGGTCGCGGACACGCGCCGCGCCGCGGCCGGCGAGCCTCGTTCGTTCGTCGCTTCGTCCTCACCGGGCGGCGCGCCGCTGGCGCAGGTAGCGCAGCAGCAGGCGCCGGTCGCCGCTGGTCCGCGCCGCCGCGGCCAGTTCCTCGATGGTCTCGGCCCCTCGGCGCGTCACGCTGGCCGCCGAGGCGCGCACGCCCTCTCGTCGCGCGAAGAGCGCGGGCCTGCTGCGTCGCAACTCGGCCACCGCCGACGCCGCGGCGCCGGGCGCGACCTCGCCGAGCGCATCCCGCGCCGCCTCGACGTCCGCCGCGCCCGCCCGCAGCAACTCGCGGTCGATCTCGCGCTCGAGCCGGACGCGCTCCAGTTCGGCGAGGGCGTCGCCGGCGCGCCGCTCGGCCTCCGCCAGCCGCGCCGCCAGGCCTTCGAGTGAATCGCTCGCTCCGTCGTCGTCCTCGGGGCGGGGCATTTCAGGCCCCGTCTCCGTCGCATCCAGGCTCTCCATCGCTGCGTCTTCCATTGCCACGGCCCCCTCGTTCGCTTCCATCTCGTCCTCCTTCGCTTCGTTCAGACCACGCCCGCGTCGCTCGGCTGGTACCCGAGTTCGTCGAGCACGCGCTCCGTGGGCACGCCCAGTTCGACCTTGCGCTTGGCGGCCAGCGTCTCGTCGAGCATGTCGCTCGGCAGCGGGTCGGGCCATTCGAGCCGCACGCCGCGGTCGCGCTCGTCGAGATCGACGACGCCCGCCGCGTCGAGCGCGCCGAGCACGATCGCGCACACCTCCGCGATGCCGCGCCCGTAGGTGACGCGCTTGCGCTCGGTCTTGCCCAGCAGCCCGACGAGCGTGATCTTCAGCGCGTTCGCGCTGGAGAGGTTCCCGACGCGTCCCTGCACGACGCCGGTCGCCAGCGGCGGGACGCCCGAGGTCTTGTCGAGCGCGTCGCGCACTTCCTTGACGTGCGCTTCCTCGCTCGGGCTGCTCGCGTCGCCCCCGAACGCCTCCACGCTCGCCTGCGGGTTGTCCGTGCTCCACACACGCCCCGGCCCGACCGGCATCCGCTCGAACCCGTCGATGCCCTTGGCCAGGTACATCTTGAAACTCTGCAGCGTCACGCGGCTCGCGCGGTCGCTCAGGCGTGTGTTCAGTTCGTCCTGGAGCGGGATCAGCGGCTCGACCTCGCTCAGCCCCGAGTAGCGGAAGGGCTGCGAGACGTTCTGCACGTGCACCACCGGCACGCGCCCGCCCGTGAGCGTGATCGCCGACTCCTCGACGACCTCGCCGTCCTCGTACACGCGCCGTGCCTCGCCCGTGATGATTTCGGTGACGATCGAGCGTCTGCGCCGCGCGGGCGCGCCGCGCCCACGCCCGAAGACACCGACGCCCCGCGTGCGCTCGACTTCGTTGAGTTCGCGCTCGAAGTGGACGGCGTAGGCGTCCAGCCGACGGTAGTCGTTGGGGTTCAGCACGGGCACGCCGCGCGTCGGCTCGACCGGTTCGATCCGAACGTGCTCGGCGATCTCGCCGGCGTCCGCCGGAGTGCCGCGCCGCCCGAGCAGGCGCAGCCCCGCCTCGTCGAGGCGCAGCGCGAGGTCCGCGTGCCCGTAGACGTGCCCGAGCAGGGCGAAGTCCTGGAGCAGCGCGACGCCGCCGGACGCCTCCCACACGGCGTCGAGGATGCGTTCGACGCGCTCGCGGGTCGCGTCGTCGCGGGCGGTGCTGAGGATGCGCACCGGCTTGCCGAACATGAAGTCCACCATCGTGTGGATGCGCCAGGCGATGTCGTTCTCGATCACGACCTCCCGGTCGCCGGCGCGGTCGTCGTCGCCCGGGGTGCGCCCGACGAGGCGCTGGGGCAGGCCGGCCCGTTGTGCGAGCCGACGCCCCGCCCCCGCGCCCGTCGCTCCCCCCGGCGCGTCCATCGGGTTGCGGTAGTAGCGCCACAGCATCTCGAGGCGCGGCCTGACGAGCGACTCGTGCTCCTCGATGAGCGCCGCGATCGCGCCTCCCTCGATCCCCGACACGTCGTCGATGCGAACGCTCATGCACGCCTCCTGTCCGCCGGGCGGGACACCGCGTCCCCTCACCCTTCCCCCATGCGGACAGGACCGCGCGCACGGCGGCGGACGGTGCGCAAGCCACAACCGTCGCGCAAACCCGCGAGCGGCACGCGATTAGAAAAATGTGAGGCGAGTCCGAAGTTTCCCGTCGGCGGGGCGCAGCCCGTGCGCGCGCGCTCAGGCGATCGCCTGCACGGTCGTCAGACCCGCGATCTGCAGCGCGTTCAACGCCGCCCCCTTGCGCAACTGGTCCCCGCTCGCCAGCAGGCACCAGCGGCGGTGCGTGCCGCCCTGCCCGGGAGGCTCGCCGGGGTCGGGGCGCACGCGCCCGACCAGCACCTCGTCGCGCCCCGCGGCCTTGCGCGGTGTCGGGAACGCGTTCGCCCCGCGATCGTCCACGACCTCCAGCCCGCGCCCGCGCGCCAGCGCGTCGAGCACCTCGCCTTCGCCGGCCGCGCGGGACAGCGTGACCGTGATCGCCTGCGTGTGCGCGCGCAGCGCCGGCACGCGCACGCACGTCGGCGTCACGCGGATCGTGGCGTCGGCCCAGATGCGCCGCGTTTCGTCGATCATCTTCCTCTCTTCGCCGTTCACGCCCGTCGCCGCGTCCACGGCCGAGTCGTGGCTGAAGACGTTGAACGCGCACGGCTCGGCGAACACGCCCCCCGCGCCGCTGATGCCCGCCAGCGTCCAGCCGATCTCTGGCCCTTCGCGGTCCAGCGTGGCGAGGCTCTCGCGTGTCTCGCGCACCAGCGACTCGATCCCCGCCAGCCCCGCGCCCGAGACGGCCTGGTACGTCGCCACGTCGATCGCGTCGACGCCGAACGCCCGGCGCAGCGGCTCGAGCGCGAGCAGCAGGATGGTCGTCGAACAGTTCGGGTTGGCGACGAGACGGGCGTCGGGCGTGACGAGACGGCCGTTGATCTCGGGGATGACGAGCGGCACGCCGGGGTCGGCGCGGAACGCCGACGAGTTGTCCACGACGAACGCGCCCGCTCCCAGCGCGATCGGCACGAACCGGCGAGCCGTCGCTGCATCCGCAGCGAAGACCGCCGTGCCCACGCCCTCGAACGACCGCTCATCAAGCGTGGCGACGCCGACCTCCGTTTCGCCGTAGCGCACGCGCAGCCCGTGCGACCGCTCGCTCGCCAGCGCGCGCACGCGCGAGGCCGGCACGCCGCGTTCGGCCAGGATGGCCAGCGCCTCGCGCCCGACAGCCCCCGTCGCGCCGACGACCGCGATCAGCCCCTCGCGCAGCATGCGCTCTCCTCCTCTTCAAAGCCTACCTCCAGCGCTCCGACTCTCGACGCGTTCCGCCCGCCGATGCACGATACTTCGAAGGTCAGCCCGCGTTCCTGCGCCCAGCGCACGGCCTTGTGCTGCACGATCGTGCCGTCGAGGCGCAGGGCCTGTTCCCAAGGAAGCGTCGAGTAGCGTCGCGGGCGCGGGCCTGGCGCGGCGGGGTCCCATTCGTACAGCCCGTCGACGTCCTTCACCAGCCGGCACGACGCTCCGAGCCGATCCGCGAGGAAGAGCGCGGTCAGGTCCGACCCGCCGCGCCCGAGCAGCGTGGTGCGCCCCGCGGAGTCGCGCCCGACGAAGCCCGGCACGACGACCACGGGCACACGGGCCAGCGCGCCCAGCGTCGCCCGCTCGTCCAGCGAGACGGGCGACGCATCCAGCGCATCATCGGTGGTTCGCAGCCCGATCGACGCCGCGTCGAGCGTCTCGACGCTCAGCCCGCGCTCGGCGAGCGCCAGGCCAAGCAGGGCCGCGCTCGTCAACTCGCCGGTCGCCAGCAGCAGGGCGACCGACGCCGGGTGCGGCCGATCGCCGTAGCGCCGCGACTGCGCTAGCAGGCGATCCGTCGTCCCCTCCAGCGCTGAGACGACCGCGACGACACGCCACCCCTCGGCGACGAACCGCTCCGCCTCGTCGGCGGCGACGCGCACCGCCGACTCGTCGCGCAGCACCGACCCGCCGAACTTCAGCACGATCACCGGATCACGCACGGCGTCACCTCGCTCTCTTCCTCTCTTGCGGCACACTCGCCCGGCACGCCCCGGTGAGCCTCCGCGATCGCCCGCTCCAGGTCCGCGATCACGTCCTCCGGCTCTTCCAGCCCCACGCTGAGGCGGATCAGCCCGTCGGTGATGCCGACCGCGAGGCGCTGCTCGCGCGGCACGTCGGCGTGCGTCATCGTCACCGGGTGCGTGATGAGCGTCTCGACGCTGCCGAGGTGCTCGACGAGCGAGCAGAGGCGCACGCCGTTGAGCACGCGCACCGCCGCCTCCGTCCCGCCCGCCACCTCGAAACTGAGCAGCCCGCCGTGCAGCCCGGCGCGGTGCTGGCGTTCGGCGAGTTCTCGCTGGGGGAAGTCGTCCAGGCCCGGGTAGTTCACGGCCGTCACGTGCGGGTTGGCCCGCAGCGCTCGGGCGACCTTCAGCGCGTTCTCGGAGTGCTGTCGCAGGCGCAGCGGGAGCGTCTTGACGCCGCGCACGGTGAGCCACGCCTGGAACGCGGCCTGGATGCCGCCGGTGCACTTGCGGATGAAGCGCACGCGCTCCAGCAGTTCCTCGTCGCGCGAGACGACCGACCCGCCGATCGCAGTCGAGTGGCCGTCGATGTGCTTGGTCGTCGAGTAGACGCACACGTCCGCCCCGAGGTCCAGCGGCCGCTGGATGACGGGCGTGAGGAAGGTGTTGTCCACGGCCAGCGGCACGCCCGCCCCGCGCGCGACCCGCGCCACCGCCGCGATGTCCGTCAGTTTCATCGTCGGGTTCGCGGGGCTTTCGATGAAGACGAGCCGCGTGTTGGGTCGCAGGGCGCGCCGCACGTGCTCCGGGTCCGACGAATCGACGAAGGTGGACTCGACGCCCAGCCCGCTGAGCACCTGCCGGAAGAGCCGCACCGTCCCGCCGTAGATCGCGTCGCCCAGCACGGCGTGGTCGCCCTGGCGCAGCAGCGAGAGGAACAGGGCCGTCTCCGCGGCCATGCCGGTCACGAAACAGACGGCCGGGGGCGCGTCCTCGATCGCCCCGAGTTGCGCTTCGAGCGCGCTCACGGTCGGGTTGGACACTCGCGAGTACGCGTGCCCCTTGCTCACGCCCACGGCCTCGTTGACGTAGGTCGTGCTCTGCACGAGCGGCGTGACGATCGCCCCGGTGAGCGGGTCGGGGGCGAGGCCGCCGTGGATCGCCGTCGTGCAGGGGCCGGGGGTCGGCTCGTCGAAGGTGGAATGACACATGCCGCGAACTCCTCACGGCATCAATCGGGGCCTGCCTTGTGCGTGGGTGGACAGCGGACGGCGCTGCCCTTTTTGCCCGACCCGCCCGAGGACGGTTCCGGCCGCATCGTTCCCCACGCGGGGGCTGGCCTCGGCACCGCGGCCGGCAGGACGCCGACTCGGTTGCCGCCCGGGCAGTTGGCTGACCCGGGACTCTTGATGCTGGAGGCGAGGATACCATGCGGCCTGACGGAGTCAAGGGGTCGCCGGAGTACGGATCGCCGAGTGGGCCATTGAACAGCATCAGGCGGCCGTTCGTAGGAATGGACGCTGCCTAGCCGAAGTAAAGCGAGCAGTTGGCGGCGCCTCCAGAACGCCATCGCATCGACAACCGTCTTCAAACCATGACCGATAACTCGACGGCATTACCCGAGTTCTCAGAACCTCCTGTGACGGAGGTTGCGCTGTCGATCCAGTTCGAACCGGTCGAACTGTCGCCGGCACAGTTGGGAATCTTCGCCTTGCGGATGAAGGAACTCGGGTAATCCCGAATCGAGCAACATCCGCCGTTGCAACCGATCATCGAGCAGTTCGGACCGAGGAGCGACCAGGCTCGAGTTGTGTTCGAGTTCGGACCTCCGGCGGTTCGACACTGGTTCATTTCTGACGACCGCCAACGGCTCATTCAGGTTCAGCAGGATCGCTTCATCCACAACTGGCGGAAGACCGGCAGCAAGGATCGGTACCCTCGCTATGAGGGCATTCGAGAGACCTTTGTCGAGCGGTTCGGGGAGTTTGACCACTTCCTCGCCCAGGAGCGTCTCGGCCCCGTGCAGCCCAATCAGGTTGAAGTCACGTATGTGAATCAGGTCCGGAGCGAGCGCCCGCAGCCGATTGGTTCTCCGCTCGCCACCGTTGTCGGGATCGCGGGCGCCTCGTTCACGGACGGCTTCTTGCCGAAGGCGGAGGCCACGCGAGCCGGCGCGCAGTTTGTGATCGACCACAATGCGGTTCCTGTGGGTCGCCTCTACGTGAATGCTCATACGGGTGTTGACCGCGACACCGGAGACCCTGTCGTCGTCGTCAACATGACCGCGCGCGGGAAACCATTGACTCCCGGCTTTGAGGGCGCAATGGCTTTCATGGACCTTGGCCGTGAATGGGTCGTGCGTGGCTTTGCCGACGCAACGACGAGTGACATGCACGCGCTATGGGGGAGGACCACATGACGACGGCACTGCCTGCTGCGCCGGGGTACCAGTCGATCGCGGCATTTAGCGGGATGGTCGAAGGGTCGCCGGAGTACGCTGAGCAAAGATGGAGCGGCCCTGTGTCATCTCGGCCTGCTGGCCATCAGCCGTTTTCACGCACACTTCGACTTGACGTGCCAGGCAGCACGGAAACCGCTACCCGGACCGCGGTCGCACGCTTGAACGAGATTCTCGGGCTGCGCAGCAACTGGGACTCATATGGAGCGAAGCCGATTGATTCGACCGCCGCTGTCGCGGCGCTCATGTGGCTGTACGGTATTGATCGGCCTGGACTCCCGGCGCCGTCGGTCGTTCCTGTACCCGACGGCTCGGTGCAACTCGAATGGCACATGCACGGGATCGATCTTGAAGTCTGCTTTCAGCCGACCGGCGAGTCCGCGTGTTCTGTCGAGGACCGCATCAAACACACGGAACAGGAGGGGTCCTTGGAGGAAATCGGCGATGCGGTTCGACTTGTCGTTCACGAGCTCGCCTTGCGCACGCGCCGGTAGTACAGAGAGAGCATGAGCGACGCGAGCGGTCACATCGACGATCCGACGATACCGCCCTCGTGCGCGCTCTTGCGACGTATCTACCCCGAGTGGGTTGTTTCCGACGACAATGCCGGAGGGCAGCGCATCAGCTCAGCGGGCTTCAAGGATACGGAGATATCCGTACATATCGGAGACGACCTCGCCGCGATGGGATTGTCCCCGGAGGTGGTCGTGGAGCGATACCCCGATTATGACCTAGCGGCTATCCATGCGGCCACTGCTCGGGAAATGGGCCAGAGGGTGTATCGGGAACACAAACCCGATCAACTGTGCCATGGGATCGTCGCGGGAAAGAAGAGTAAAGCAACAGCCGAGCGCATGGCGGCTGAAGCAACCGCGAACTGGGTCGTCCGGCGTTCCCGGCAAGAGTGAATCGGCGAGATACCGAGGCTGCCATCCACTCAGACCTTCACCCCTCCCGTCCCCCACGCCCGAAAACCCCCATTCCTTCACCCGAGAACGTTGGTCCCGACCCCGCGCCGTGGTATCTTGCTCCGGGGGGCATGGCGTGCGGCCCGTCTCGGCCTCCCGCCCGCCCTTCGTGCAGGAAGCCGCCGATGACCCTCCGACCCCACATCGTCCGTTCCCGCCTGGCCGTCGCCGCGCTCGCGTTCGCGGCCTCCGCGGCGTCCGCCCAGGTCCACACCGCCCCGACCCCGGCCGCCGGGCGCAACCCCGTCCCGGCACGCCTCGACACCCTCTACCAACTCGGGGTCTCCACCGACGGCACCGTCTTCTGGAACACGCTCCCGCCCCCGAACGGGGACGACGGCGGCGGCGGCGGATCGAACCGGAACTGCACCTTTGTCAGCACGCACACCGACGCCGACTTCGGCGGCGGGACGTTCATCGTTCAGGCGGGTTTCTCCGAGAAGGAGATCCTCGCCGCGTCCTACGTCCTCTCTGCATCGCAGTTTCCGATTCGCGTCGATCTGATGGAGTGCATCTTCGCCACGGTGAATGCCGTGGTCTCCACGACCACGCACTGGTCGGTGCTGGTGTGGGACGGCCCTCCGAACACGGGCATCCTCGTGGCGGAGTACTCGTCCGACGGGCTGATTCTCCCGCACATCGAACTGCCGCCGGGGACGAACGGCGTGAACGTCGCCGTCCTGGTGGACCCCAACGACCCTGAGCAGATCATCGTCACGAACGCCAGCGGCACGAACCGCTTTTCGATCGGCTTCCGCATCGACAAGCACAACGAGCAGACCCAGAACCCCTGCATCACGCCCCCCCCCTCGAACCGCAACGCCTTCCCGACCACGGACGTCTCGGGCCTCGCGCAGCCCTCGCACAACTGGCTCTGGGGGCTGAACTGCGGGCCGTTCGGGTGCCCCGCCAACGGCGGGTGGTCCACGTTCGCCGCGCTTCCCTCGTTCTGCCGTCCCTCGGGCGACTGGGTGCTGCGCGCGACATGGACGAGTCTTTCCTGCCAGCCGGGTGTCGGCGCGTGCTGCAAGACCGACGGCTCCTGCGTCCTCGCCACTGCGGCGGACTGCCAGAACCTCGGCGGCACGTACAAGGGCGACGGCTCGAACTGCCAGACCGCCGACTGCCCGCAGCCGAACATCCCGTGCTGCTTCGAGTCCACGGGCGGGTGCGTGATGCTCAAGGAATCCGACTGCATCGCAGCGGGGGGCATACCCGGACCGGCGGGCCAGACGTGCGTCACCTACGTCTGCTTCCCCATCGGCGCGGCATGCCTGCCGGACGGCACGTGCATCGACGGCGTTTCACCCGACGAAGCCGACGCGCTCGGGGCGGTCTTCCAGGGCCACGGCACCACCTGCGCCACCGTCAGTTGTCCCGAACCGGTCGGCGCGGCGTGCTTCTCCACCGGCTTCTGCATCGTGCTGACCGAGGCGGAGGCCAACGCCGCGGGCGCGACGTGGATGGGACCGGGCACGAACTGCGCCGACAACAACGGTGACGGCAAGGCCGACGCCTGCGAACCGCCCGCGTGCACGGCGGACTTCAACGGCGACACGGTGGTGAACTCCCTCGACTTCATCGCCTTCCTGAACGCCTACTCCGCGAACGACTCGAAGGCCGATTTCAATGGCGACACCGTCATCAACTCCCTCGACTTCATCGCCTTCCTGAACGCCTACGTCAGCGGTTGCCCGTGATGATGGCCGCACGCCGGCGCCCCTTGATGGGCACGCCGGCGTGCGGGCGCGACGTACTCGGCCTCGACGTGTGGGCGGGTGACAAAGGCTCCGCACGATCACCGCTGCTCGTGGCTACGGGTGAACCCCGCCCGCCTCGGCGGTCTCGATCCGATCCGGCATCGGGACGTTGTGGTGGATGCCCATCTGGCGCGGCCGGCCGAACAACTCCGGGTGGAGGTACTTGCCGCGTTCGCTCTCGGGTTTCTCGATCTCGATCGGCGCGCCGTAGGTGCGGACGTACGCATCGTTGCGGGTCGCCTCGACGCGCCACGAGACCTCAAGTCCCGGCTGGCCGCCGGCGATCAGGAAGCGGTTGTCCTCAATCTTGAGCGCGACGTGCAGCAGCGGTGCCGGCGCGCCCACGGCGGTCAACTGGTACCGGAAGTCCCGGTTGATCGCCTCGAAGTAGTCGGGCAGTTCGACCCAGGCCTCGCCGCTCTCGTCGAGCACCGCATTGCCGGAGTAGGCGTTCAGCGGCTCGTGTCCCTCTGTGCAGTAGTGTCGCAGGTACCTGTTCGCCGGGTCCAGCGGGTGGTCAATCTCGAACGACTTGCTGCCGCTCGCGACGAAGTCACCGACGGCGTAAACAGCGACGGCCGGTGAAATCGCGAGTCCGAGCACGCCGCGTGACGACGCGTTCAGGCTTTCGGTCACACCCCAGACACCGGAACAGAGCGATGCACCTGACGCCGCTCCATACCCGTAGACGCCGATGCCGCCGTTGCTGTTGCTCTGGCCATAGACTCCGAACGTCGTGCCGTTTGAGGCAGACGCGATGCCCGCGACGCCGCGGCCGCCTGTGCTGGAAGACTCGCCACGCACGCCGTAGGTCTCGCCGCTTGCCGCGTTCGCGGTCCCGAACACGCCGCGCCCGCTCGTGCTGATCGTCAAACCGTAGACGCCGTACACCGTGCCCGACGACGACGACGCACTTCCCACGACGCCGCGCCCTGAGTTGCTGTCGCTCTCGCCGATGACGCCGTACGTGATGCCCGTCGGCGCGGTGACATAGCCCGTCACACCGCGCCCGGTCGTGCTTGCACTCTTGCCGTAGACCCCGAAAGTCGTTCCGGTCGTCGCAATCGCATCGCCGTAGACAGCGATGCCTCCACCGCTCAATGTATAGCCCGCGACGCCAGCAGCCATGCCTGTGCTGGCTGTGTTGACGCCGTAGACGCCGTAGCCGGTGTCGCTGGCGCTCTCGCCACTCACTCCACGAGTAATCGTGCTCGATGCAGAGGCCCAGCCCCGCACACCAGTGCCCGACGTCCAATGGGCAGTCCCGGATACTCCGAAGCCATCCTCCCCATAGGCGATTCCGGACACTGCCCGGCCCTCCAATCCGTACGCGAGCCCCTGCACCCCTATCCCATCTGAGCCGTGCGACCGCCCTTTGATCGCAACACCATCGGATGCGAATCGGGCTGCCTCGATCGCGGCAGTCGGGAAATCGGCCCCAACCCCTATGTCTCCCTCGAAGTAGTTCCGACCACCCTTGAAGTACCCCGCGTACCCGTCCGCGCTTCGCGTCTCGCCGTACACGCCGTAGTTCGTGCCGTTCGTGGCGGTGGAGACGCCGTAGATGCCGTAGCCCGTCGTGCTGTCGCTTCGTCCGTAGAGGCCCGCGGTGCTCCCCGTCTTGGCCGTAGCGAACCCGAGCACGCCGCGTCCGGTCGTTGAGGCCGAC
>DAOMNQ010000042.1:0-24809 GCA_035443945.1 Phycisphaerales bacterium
AGAGCGGAGGTCGGTGGCACGGCTCAAGCGGGAGATCGGCGCCAGCCCGCCGGGATCTGCGTTCGGGCCGGTCGGTACCCGCTTGACATTGCGTATATCTAGATATACTTGTCCATATGGTCGCTCTCTCGGCCATGCTGAGGAACCTGACCCGCCGGGCGGCGTGTTTCGCCAAACTCGGCTGGATCGTGGCCTTTGTGGCGAGCGTGCAGGGCTGGACGCCGGTGGGGGCGGAGTGGCACGCGGGGGCGGGGCGGTCGGTCTGGTCGCGGTGCGGGCTGGCTCTGTGTTCGTGCGGGTCGGCCGCGGCGCCGCTGCCGGCACACCCGGAGCGGTGCTGTCCTGAAGACGAGGCGACGGGCGGGAGTGTCGGCGTGGGGGCACTGCCGCTCCTCGCGGCTCTGGGGCAGGAACGCCGCGACGGGTCGCCTGAGGTGTCCGCGCCGGAAGTGATCGTGCTTGCGTGGCCCGCGAGCGCGGCGGTCCGGATCGACCTGCCGCGTGAGTCCGGGCGTGTCGATCGCGTCCGCGAGTCGCGGTGGGTCGCGCCGAGCGCCGAGGTTCCGGTGCCGCCGCCGCGCGCCTGAGGATCGAGTCCGGGCAATCGGCGTCTGCAACTCCAACACATGCAGTGCGCGGCGCGAGTCCGCCGCGCCCAGGTCGAGGCCTCGCCATGAAGTGGTCACGAACGCTCTCCGACCGCCATCGGCACGGGTTCACGCTCATCGAACTGCTGGTGGTGATCGCGATCATCGGGCTGCTGCTCGGCGCGTTGCTCCCCGCGCTCTCGCGTGCGAGGGGCGCGGCGCGCGGGGTCGCGTGCCTGAGCAGGATGCGCGACCTCGCTCTCGCCACGGACGCCTACACCGGGGCGAACCGGGAGACCTTCCCGCGATCGCAGCACTCGGCCTCCGCGTGGCGTCAACTCCCCTGGGAGCAGGCGCACTACGAGTACTTTGCGGGTCGCGAATACGACGCCGAGTCCGGCGATCCGTGGTGGGACGACGCCTCGTGGTGGGGTGTCTGCCGCGACTACTACCAGTGCCCGTTCGATCGCCGGGAGAACCCCGCGCGTCGCGAGGGGCTGCCGTTCCCGGTCCCCTCGCTCTCCTACGGCCAGAACGTCTACCTGGAACTGCGCGGGGATGAGATCGATCCGATCGGCTGGGCAGGTCGGAAGAGTGCGCCCTACCAGCGTCTCGCACAAGTCCCCCGGCCGTCGGCCACGGTGCTCTTCGGCGAACTCAAGGACTCGAGCCTGACCGACCACCTGATGGCCCACTTCTGGACGCTGATGCACGCCACGCCTGACCAGGACGCGAAGCGTCACGGCTCGCGCGCGGGCGTCGTGTACATCGACGGCAACGCGCGCGAGTGCGTGCTTGCCGACAACTACGACCCCCAGAGCGGGGTCGATCGCTGGAACCCCGCGCTGGCGCACTGACGCCGGGCGGGATCGCACACACACCGCGCGCCCCGCACCGGGTCGCGCCGTTCAAGGGAGAGTTCCGTCATGAAACCCGGTTCCACATTCAGCGCTGCCGCTGTCCTGTCCATGGCCGTCGCTTCGGCTTGCTCGGCCGACGTCTGGCCGCACGCCGACGGCATGATGAAGCACATCATGGTCGCCCTGGAGAACCAGACGATCATGGTCCACGTCGAGGGCGATCCGCTGGAGTCGCTGGAGATGCTCCGGTATCCCGGCGAGTCGTACACGCCGCCGGCCGACGTGCTGAACGACAAGTTCTACAACAGCCAGTACGGCTGGATGGCGGACGGCTTCATCAGCCTGCCCGACGGAGCGGGCGTGTTCGTCTCCGTCCTGTCGTCCGCCGCCGGGCTGGAGGTCTACGAGGGCGGGATGCGCTCGATGAAGCACACGCACACCTACGCCCCGATCCTCGGGACCGCCGGGTCGGACCCGTCCTGGCTCTGGGGCGGGACGATGGTGCACAACTGGTACGCGGCGTCCAAGCCCGGCTCCTACAGCGCGACCTACAGCGTGTACGTCGGCGATGCCGCCACCGGCGTGCCGCTGGACGGCTACACGCCCGGCCAGGCGACGGTGTTCTTCCACGCCGTGCCGGCGCCCGGTGCGCTCGGCGTGCTTGTGCTGGGCACGTGCCTTGTCGGTCGCCGTCGGCGGGAGGTGCGATGATGCGTCGCGTGCTTCACACCGCGTGCTGGGCCGCGCTCGTCTGCGGCCCTGCGATCGGCTCGCAACCCAGGATGGGCGGCGAGATGAACCACGTCCTTGTCTCGGTCTACCAGAAGACGGTGTACGTCTCGATCGAGCGGCCCTGGGAACTGCCGCTCACGCTCTACGACTACGGCGAGGTCTACGACGGGCCTGCGTCCGTGCTCAACGGCTCGGCCTACAACGGGCAGTTCGGGTGGCTGGCCAACGGTTTCATCAATCTGCCCGGCGACGCAAGGATGTGGGTCGAGCCGGTCGAGCAGACGGACGGCCTGCGCACGCACGCGCAGAGCACGTTCGAGCCAATCCTGGGCACGGACGGCTCGCCCGCGCTGTGGGAGTGGAACGGGACGATGGTGCACAACTGGACCAGCGCGTTCACGTTCGGCGACTACAGCGCGACCTACCGGGTCTTCGTGGGGTACGCCGACGGCACGCCCTACCCCGGCTACACGCCCGGAGAGGTCTCGCTGGCGTGGTCGTACCCGTGCGACGCGGACTTCAACGGCGACACGGTCATCAACTCGCTCGACTTCATCGCGTACCTCAATGCCTATATCGCCAACGATCCGAAGGCCGACTTCAACGGCGACACCGTGATCAACTCGCTCGACTTCATTGCGTACCTCAGCGCCTACGTCGCCGGGTGCCCGTAGTGGTATCGGCAGCCGGGCCGCCGTGACGGACGGGCGAGCCGCGTCTGTGGCAAGGGCGGGGAGTACGGCCGCACGAGGCCCCACGGCACAAACCGTGGGGCTTCGCGGTTTCATGGGATGCTGGTACGATGGCCGCCTGAGGGGCGTCGCGGCGAGGGGCCGGGCGCTTCAGCGCGGAGCGGGCGGACATGGAACCGGGGGAGCGTCACGCAGTCACGCTGGTGCTGGCTCAACTCCGGGCGGGGGACGAGAGCGCGCACGCGCGTCTGCTCCCGTTGGTGTACGAGGAACTGCGCGTTCTTGCACGCTCCCGCATGTCGGGGCTGGCGCCCGGGCAGACGCTGCAGCCGACCGCGTTGGTGCACGAGGCATATGTGAAGTTGCTGGGGCCTGACGGCATGCAGCCGGCGTGGGAGAGCCGGGCGCACTTCTTCGGGGCCGCGGCCCGCGCGATGCGGAACATCCTGGTCGAGCACGCGCGCCGCCGGCTGACGGCCAAGCGTGGCGGAGGCTCGCGGGGCGCCGCGCTGGACGAGGCGACCGCGGCGGCGATCGAGACGCCCGTGGAGAACATGGTCGCGCTCGACGAAGCGCTCCGGCGGCTGGAGTCGAACGACCCCCGGGCGCACGAGGTGGTGATGCTCCGGTTCTTCGCGGGCCTGAGCGAGGAGCAGGCGGCGGAGGTCATGGGCGTGTCGCCGCGGACGGTGCGGCGCGAGTGGGCATACGGCCGGTCGTGGCTGCGCCGTGAGATGCAGGGGCACGGAGAATGAGCGAGGAACGCGAGGCGAGAGTGAAGGCCGTCTTCCTCGGCGCGCTCGACGTGCCGCCGCCGGATCGAAGGGCGTACCTTGACCGCGTGTGCGAAGGGGACTCGGCGCTCCGCCTCGAGGTGGAGGAACTGCTGGCGCACGAGAGCCGTTGCGGTTTTCTGACGCCGCCGGGGAACGGTGTCTCGCTCGGCGCGTTCGCCGCGCCGCTGGGCGCGGAGGGTCCACGTCCGGGCGACCGGATCGACCGCTACACGCTCGTCGAGCGGCTGGGGGAGGGCGGGTTCGGGGTCGTGTACCTCGCGGAGCAGACCGAGCCGGTGCGACGGCGAGTCGCGCTGAAGGTCATCAAGCCGGGCATGGACTCGCGGGCGGTGATCGCGCGCTTCGAGGCGGAGCGGCAGGCGCTGGCGGTGATGGACCACCCGAATGTGGCGCGGGTGCTGGACGCGGGCGCGACGGAGCGCGGGCTGCCGTACTTTGTGATGGAGCACGTGCCGGGGGAGCCGATCACGTCGTACTGCGACGCCCGCTCGATGCCCGTCCGCGTCCGGCTGGAACTGTTCATCGACGTGTGCGAGGCGGTGCAGCACGCGCACCTGAAGGGCATCATCCACCGGGACATCAAGCCGGGGAACATCCTCGTGCGGGACGGGGAGCGGGGGCCGGTGGTGAAGGTGATCGACTTCGGTGTCGCCAAGGCGCTCGCCCCGACGCCGTCGCGGGAGACGCTCTTCACCGAGCAGGGGCAGTTGATCGGCACGCCGGAATACATGAGCCCCGAGCAGGCAGCGATGGGATCGCTCGACATCGACACGCGGACGGACGTGTACTCGCTCGGGGTCGTGCTGTACGAACTCCTCACCGGGTCGCTGCCGTTCGACGCCCAGCGGCTGCGGAGCGGCGGGTTCGACGAGCTTCGCCGCACGATCCGCGAGGTCGAGCCGCCCCGACCGAGCACGCGATGCTCGCGCGGCGCGGCAGGCGCGGCGGAGGCAGCGCGCCGGCGGCACACGGGACCGGACGAACTGGCCAGCCTGCTTCGACGCGAACTCGAATGGATCCCGCTCAAGGCGATGCGCAAGGATCGTGCGCAGCGGTACCGCACGCCGAGCGAGATGGCGGACGATATCCGCAACTACCTCGGAGGTCGGAGCCTGCTGGCGGGGCCGGAGACGGCCTCGTACCGCGTGCGGAAGTTCATCCGCCGGAACCGCGCGGGCGTGATCGCGGTGTTGGCGATGGCCGCCCTGCTCTTGGGGGGGATCGCGGGGACGGGGTACGGGCTTGTGCGAGCGGAGGCACGCCGCGTTGACGCGGTCGAGGCGCTCGGCCGTGCGATGGACGCCGAACAGGAGTCCGCGGCACGAGCGCGCGATCTCGAGCGTGTCGCGGCCTTTCAGGCGGCGCAGTTGAGCAGCATCGACGCCGCCGCGATGGGCGAACGTATCCGAGAACGCATCATCGAGGAACGCACGCGCGCGCTCGGCCCGCACGGCACGGACGAGCAGGCGGCCCGGCAGGCGCTGCGAGGACTTGAGAGCGAGTTGGCGGGCGTGAACTTCACCGACGTCGCGCTCGACACGCTCTCGGAGCACGTCTTCGGGCGCGCCTTGGCCGCGATCGACGACCGGTTCGGCGATCAGCCGCTGGTGCGGGCGAGCCTTCTCCAGACGGCGGCGAGCACGATGCGCGAGGTCGGCCTGCACGAGGTCGCGCTCGCGCCGCAGACGACCGCGCTGGAGATCCGCCGCGAGCGGCTCGGCACGGACCACCCTGACACGCTGGCGTCGGTCAACAGCCTCGGTCTGCTGCTGCACTCGCGTGGTCTGCTCGCGGAGGCTGAGCCTTTCTATCGAGAGGCGCTCGCCGGGCGCGAGCGCTCGCTCGGCTCGGACCACCCGGACACGCTGAGCACGCGCACCAGCCTCGGCGTGCTGCTCTGGATGATGGGCCGCCACGAGGAGGGCGTCCGGCTGACGCGCGATACGGTCGAAGGCCTGCGGCGCACTGCGGGCACCGACAACCCGGACACGCTGGCCGCGATCGGCAACCTCGGCGGCATGTTGCACATGCTGGGCGACCTCGACGGCGCGGAGCCGCACCTGCGCGAGTCGGCGGAGGGGTACCGGCGCGTGCTCGGCGAGGCGCACCAGTCCACGCTCATCGCCGCGAGCAATCACGGACGGCTGCTGCTCGATCTGGGACGCGCGAGCGAGGCCGAGGCGTGCCTGCGCGGCGTGGTCGAAACCAGCCGGCGCGTGCTCGGCGACGCCCACCCGGCGACGCTCACCTCGATCAACAACCTGGGCGGCATGTTCTGGGCGCTGGGCAGGCTCGACGAAGCGGAGGCGTGCTTCCGCGAGGCCATCGACCTCGGACTACGCGGCATGGGCGAGTCGCACCCGGACACGCTGAACTCGATCCACAACATGGGCGGGCTGCTCTGGGAGATGGGCCGGCCCGACGAGGCCGAACGGCACTTCCGGCAGGCCCTCGACGGTCTGCGGCGGGTACTCGGCGACGACCATCCGGAGACGCTCAACGTGCTGGGCGTGCTCTGCCGCTTGCTGGCGGAAACCGGGCGTCAGGAGGAGGCCGATGCCCTCTCCGCCGAGTTTGGGGAGCGGATCGGGGGGTAGTCGCGGGCGTGCGTGGAAGCCCGGCGATCCCGCCGGGGTTCTCGGGGCGTCGATCGCGGAAAAACGCGCCGGCCCTGTCCGGGTGTGGCGGCCTTTCGCGGATGAGGGGTGACGGCGGCCGGTGGGTCGCCCGAATGAAACCCTGCGAAAGGAGACGGATCATGCAACGGCTCATCGGCATCACGGTCCTGGCGGCGACGCTCGGTGCGACGGGCGCGGCCGACGCCCAATCGTGCTATCAGTGGCAGGAGATCGGCGTCGGGCCGCAGTGGAGGGCCGTCGAGAGCGCGATCGCCTACTTCCCCAAGCGCGACACGGTCGTGCTGCTGACGATGGCGGAGCAGTGGGAGTGGGACGGCCTGACGTGGACGAGGACCGGTGACGCCCAATCCAACCTCCAGCCGGCGATGGCCTACGACTCCGCACGCGGCGTGATGGTGGTGGTCTACGGCAAGGGGCCGAACAACGCGCTGTGGGAGTGGGACGGCGGGCCGGACGGCTGGCAGTTGCGGAGTCCCGGCGGCGACAATATCCTCCTCACGTCCAGCAGCATCAGCGTCGTCTACGACGAGGCACGGGCCGTGACGCTCATCGTCGAACGCGGGATGACCTATGTCTACGACGGCGTGAACGTGACGAAGCACGTCGGTGGACCGAACCTCAGCGACGGGCGCGCCGCGTACGACCCGGTTCGCCAGCGCACGGTGTACTTCGGCGGTTCGGGGGGCGGGCAGTACTGGAATGACACGTGGGAATGGGACGGAGAGGCGTGGACGCTCCTGGCGCCGCTCGACGCTCCGCCCGGGCGCGTCTACCACTCCCTCGCCTACGACCCGCAGCGCGGCAGGATCATGCTCTTTGGAGGCGCCGGCACGTTCCTCTACGACGACACATGGGAGTGGGACGGGGAGAACTGGTCGCGGGTCTACCCCGACAGCAGCCCGTCCGCACGCAGCGATCACCACGTCGCCTACGACGCCGGACGCAACGAGATGCTCCTCTTCGGCGGCCACATCGGCGGCGCGCAGAGCGACCACCTCCTCTTCCGGCGCAACCTGGCGTTCCCCGTCATCCTGCAGCAGCCCGGTGCGCTGACGGTGGACGAGGGGCGCTTCGCCGCATTCGCGGTCACCGCCATCGGTCAGGGGATCGGCTACCAGTGGCTCAAGGACGGCGTCGAGATCGACGGCGGGAACAACGCCTCGATCCTCATCTCCGCCGCGAGCCTCGGCGACGCGGGCGAGTACTCGGTGCGCGTCACGGGCACCTGCGGCGCGGTCGAGAGCAACGTGGCGCAACTGACCGTCAACCCGGTGTGCCACGCGGACTTCAACGGCGACGGCGTCATCAACACGATCGACTTCATCGCCTACCTCAACGCCTACACCGGCGGCTGCCCGTGACGGCCGCGCGTGGCCCCGACGGCGCCGCCCGCGAATGACCGAGCAGGGGTGGGCAGGCGTTCGCAGGTCCGGTTGAAGCCTCTCGGCGAGAGCCGGGGGGCTTCTCCGGCGCGCCCCGGCGCGATACGATCGGGGCATGAGCGAGACCTCGACCGCCGTCCGGACTCTCCCCCGGGCGGCCGACAAGCCGGAGACCAAGCGGCCGCGCCCGTGGAACGTCGTCCTGCTCGACGACGACCAGCACTCCTACGAGTACGTGATCGCGATGGTGCAGCGGCTCTTCGGGCACCCGAAGGAACGGGCGTTCCAGATCGCCAAGCGCGTGGACACGCAGGGCCGGGCCGTGGTGCTGACGACCCACCGCGAGCACGCCGAACTGAAGGTGCAGCAGATCCACGGCTTCGGCGCGGACCCGTTCATCGCGTCGTGCCAAGGCTCGATGTCGGCAGTGCTGGAACCGGCGGACATCGGGGGGGATGAGGGGAGTCCTGAGTCCTGAGTCCTGAGACTTGAGTCCTGAGTCCTGAGACTTGAGTCCTGAGTCCTGAGTCCTGAGTCCTGAGTCTTGGGGCTTGGGGCTTGGGGCTTGGGGCTTGGGGGGGAATTGTCTTGCGGGTCGCCTCTGCGCTGCGGTAGTGTGGCCATCGTCGATTGACCCGGGGCGAGAAGAGAAGAGAGGGATCAGCCATGCCTTGTGCCCGCCTGCTTTCGGCCGTCGTGCTTGTGTTTCCGGTTTGGGCGTCGGCCCAGTGCGATCCTGCCTGGGACGCCTCGCCGGGCGTCGTCGGTCTCGGCGACGGCTACGCCGAGGCCGCCACGCCGTGGGACGATGGCACGGGCGAGGCCCTCTACGTCGGCGGCTCGTTCACGAAGATCGGGGGCATCAACGGCCTGCGCGGCATCGCGCGATGGAACCCCGACACCGGCGCGTACTCCAAACTCGGCGCCGGGCTGTCTTTCGGGAACACCAACGGCTTCGTCACCAGCATCGAGCCGTTCGACACCGGCACGGAGCGCCTGCTCGTCGTCGGGGGGTTCTTCGCGTCCGCGGGCGGCGTGAGCGACACACAGAGCCTCGCCGCGTGGAACGGTTCGGCGTGGCGCTCGCTCGGCGCAGGGTTCGTCGCGCCCGAGGCCGTCTGGGGGATGGTCACCGGGGACTTCGGGGACGGACTCCGCCTCTTTCTCTGCGGCGGGTTCACTACCATCGCCGGGCAGCCCGCGAGCGGAGTCGCCTCGTGGGACGGCACCTCGCTGAGCGTGGTCGGCGAGGGGACGGGCATGACCGGCTTCAGCCCTTTCGTGAACGAGATGGTCCTCTGGGACGACGGCTCGGGGCTTGCGCTGTACGCGGTCGGTCGTTTCTCGTCCATCGATGGTGTCAACGCCGCGCTCGCCGCGCGGTACCGCCCGGGCACGGGGTGGGAACGGATCGGGAACGGGCTGATCGCCCCGCAGCAGACCACCACGCTCGACGCGGCCGTCCTGTTCGACGACGGCACGGGCACCGCGCTCTACATCGCCGGTTCGCCCTTCCGACCGAGCGGGCAGAGCGGGAATGTCAGCGTCTGCAAGTGGGACGGCACGGCGTGGAGCAAAGTGGGGCAGGATGTCGGCGGGCGCGTGACAGACCTGCGCGTCTGGGACGACGGCACCGGGCCCGCCCTCTATCTCTCGGGGACGGCCACGCCCGACATCAACTACTTCGCGCGTCTGGCGGGCGGGCAGTGGCAGACGTATCTGGGTGGCGTCGCCGGGCCGGCGGTCCCGCCCTCGAACTTCCCGTCGGTCTTCGGGCTTGGTGAGTTCCGCGGGGACCTCGTGGTGTGCGGGAACTTCGGGACGACGGGAGACGGGCAGTCCGCGGCGGGCATCGCCTTCATCGCCGGGTGCGCCAGCGCGTGCCCGGCCGACTTCAACGGCGATACGGTCGTCAACTCGCTCGACTTCATCGCCTTCCTGAACGCTTACACGGACGGGGATCCGAAGGCGGACTTCAACGGCGACACGGTCATCAACTCGCTCGACTTCATCGCGTACCTGAACGCCTACGTCGCCGGGTGCCCGTGAGACGACCTGCCCGGGCGCGGTCACTCGGGTGAACGCCGCTCTTCGCGCAGTGTGCGCATGAGGCGGCTGAAGCGCTGGCGGGCCGCGGCCTCGCTGGTGCCGAGTTGCTCGGCGATGGTCGCCCAGTCCAGCCCGCGCATCCGCAGTTCGGCAAGGTGGCGGTCGTCGTCCGCCAGGCTCTCGCGCAGTCGTGCCCACGACTCGGCGGAGAAATCCGGTGGGTCGCGTTCGTCCGCGGCGGCTTCCGTTGCGCCGTGGAGAGGCACGGCGTGCTCGCCCGCGCCGCGTTTGAGCGCGCGGTCGCGCCGGGCCAGTTCGGCCAGTTTGCTCCGGACCGCGACTCGCAGGTACGCCGCCAAGGCGCGCTCGCTCTCGAAGCGGACCCGCCCGGACTGGAAGTCGTCCACGAACGAGCGGGCGATCGACTGGCAGACATCCACGGACTCGCGGTGGTCGCGCAGGCGCCGGCCCATCTCCGCCCGCACGACGATCCGCACCCAGCGGAGCAGTTCGGCGTACGCGCGGTCGCGCTGCGCGGGGTCGCCCTGCGCGGCCCGGGCCAGGAACGCCGAGAACGCCGTCGGTTCGCTCATCCGCTCCGTCCCGTCACGCCGCCGCCCGGCCCGCACTTAGAGTGATGATACGGGGCGCGCCCGCCGGCCCCCCCGGAGGCCGCCCCCGATGCCCGACCCGCCCGCGATGACCGACGCCGAGCCGTCGGCGGTGCGCGCGCTGCGCGGGGCGTGGGCCGCGGGGCGGGGTCGAGATGCGCTGGAACAATCGCTCACGACCGACGCGCTGGGCGACGATGCCCTGCTCGCCGAGTTGCTGGCGGCGGACGCGGAGGAACGCTGGGACCGCGGCGAGCCGGCGACGCTGGAGGCGTACCTGCCCCTCGTGCCGGCGTTGAAGACGAGGGCGCAGGCGTGCCGCGCGCTGCTGATGTGTGAACTGGCGAGGCGCGACGACCGCAGCGACCCCGGCATCGCGGAGCGGCTGAAGGAACGCTTCCCGGAACTGGCCCGGCACGTGGACGTGGTGGTGTCGTTCTTCCGTTCGGTCGGCAGCGGCACGCTCGCGGCGAGCGACCGCTCGCTCGCGTCCCTCGCGCCGGGCGATCGGCTGGGCGTGTACGAACTGCGCGAGCGCATCGGGCGCGGCTCCTTCGGCGAGGTGTGGCGGGCGTACGACACCTCGCTCCGCCGGCAGGTCGCCCTCAAACTCATCCCCGAGCCGGAGGATGCGGACCCCGAGTCGCTGCTGGGCGAGGCCCGCGCTGCGGCCGCGCTGGACCACGAGGGGATCGTACGCGTCCACGCCGCGGGCACGTTCGAGGGCGCCGGGCTGATCTACATCGACACGCAACTGGTCGCGGACGCCGCGCCGACACCGGACAACCCGGACGCCGTGACGGTCGGCCGCTCGCTGGAGGGGATCGGCGTGCGCCCGCCGGGATTGCCCGGGCGCGAGGCGGCGCGGATCGTCGAGTCGGCCTGCCGCGCGGTGGCGGCGGCGCACGCGCGGGGCGTCACGCACGGCGACATCAAGCCCGGCAACCTGCTGATGACGCCGAGCGGGCGGGTGATGGTGGCGGACTTCGGGCTTTCGGTGTGCGCCCCGCGCGAGTCGGCGCACGACGATCCGGGGCGGACGGTCAGCCTGACAACGGAGCGCGGGCGCGTGACGGGCACGCCCGCGTACATGTCGCCGGAGCAGGCGCGGGGCGAGCGGGCGACGCCGCTCTCGGATGTCTACTCGCTCGGGGCGACGCTGCTGGCTCTGCTGGCGGGGCGAGCGCCGTTCGCGCCGCGGGCTGGCTCCGCGCGCCCGTCGCTGGACGTGATCGAGCAGGTGCGCTCATCCGGCCCGGACTTGTCCGGCGCGAGGGCGATCGACGCGACGCTGGCGGCGATCTGCGCCCGCGCCACCGCGCCGCGCCCGGAGGATCGGTACGTCAGCGCATCGCGGATGGCCGAGGACCTCGGCGCGTGGCTCGAACGGCGCCCCACCATCGCGCGCCCGCTCGGGGCGGGAGGGCGGGTCAGACTGTGGGCGCGCCGGAACGCCGTGGCGGCGGCGTTCGGCACGGCGGCCGCTGCGCTCCTCGTCACCGTCGGCGTGCGGCACATCGTCGTCGTCGGCGAGGAGCGCGATCGGGCCTTGCGAGCGGAGTCCGACGCCTCGGACGCACGCGACGCCGCCGAGGCCGTCAACGCCTTCATGCGCTCCGTGCTCGGCGCGGCCAACCCGCGCGAACTGGGCAACGAGGCCACCGTGGCGCAGGCGCTCGAACTCGCGTCCGCCCGCGTGGCGACCGACCTCTCGGACCGACCGGCGGTGGAGGCGGGGGCGCGAGCGCTGATCGGGGCGACTTTCCTCGCGTTGGGGCGGCTCGACGACGCGGAACGGCACCTGGCGCGCGCCCACGCCCTGCACACCGCGCTCAGCGGCGAAGGTTCCGGCCACGCGATCGACGCGCTGTACGACCTCGCCACGCTCCGCATCGAGCAGGCGCGGTTCGGCGAGGCCGAGTCGATGCTGCGAAGCGTGATCGAGGCCCGCACGCTCGCGCCGGGTCCGGACGCCGCGCCGACACTCCGCGCTCGCGCTGATCTCGGGCGTCTGCTGAGCAACCTGGAACGGTTCGACGAGGCGGAGGTGGAACTCACGCACGCCGCGTCGAGGCTCGCGTCCGCCCACGGCGCGACGCATCCGGACACGCTGGTGGCGCGCAAGGACCTGGCGACGCTGCACGTGATGCGCCGGCAGATCGACCTGGCCGAGCCGGAACTGCGGGCCATCCTCGCCGATCAGGAGCGGGCGCTGGGTCCGACGCACCCGGACACGCTGGTCACGCTGAGCGACCTGGCCCGGGTGCTGCGTCTGCGCGGGCCGGAGTCGCTCGGCGGCGCGATCGCTCTGTATCAGCGCGCGCTCGACGGCTTCAGGGCGCGCCAGCCCCCCGGGCACGCGGACCGCGTGATCACGCTGGTGAACCTGGCGGCTGTGCTCCGGGCCGCCGAGCGGTACGAGGAGGCCTCGGTCGCCGCCCGCGAGGCCGCCGCCGAGGCACGGATCGGGTTCGGTGACGACCACTACTACGCCCTCGTCGCGGACACCACCCTGGCGGCGTCGCTGATCGACTCGGGGAGGGCGGAGGAAGCGCGCCCCCTCTTGGACCGTGCACGGGCGGCCCTCGTCGAGGGCTTCGGCGAGGGGCACCGGTATGTGCTCTTCGTGGACAGCCAACTCGCCCGGCTTGCCCCGGAGGGGGGCGATCCGGATTCCGGGGATCGCTGACCGTTCTTCCGTCACACGCCCCGGCGGGGCGCACTCGGGCATCGGGGCCGTCGCCCCGTTTCCGAGGAGGACCGTCCATGCGCGCTTTCCGATCTCCCACCCTTGTCGCCGCGTGCGCCGCGCTCGTGTGCTCGCTGCTGTCGATCGGCCAGGTGTACGCCCAGGCGCTCGACACGGCGATCACGTACCAGGGCGAACTGCGGCGCGACGGCGACGCCGTGGCCGGGCCGGTGGACCTGCGGTTCCGCCTCTACGACGACTCGTTCGGTGACTTTCAGGTCGGTCCCGAACTCGAACTGCTCGGCGCGACGCTGGTCGAGGGCCGATTCGTGGTGGAACTGGACTTCGGCACGGGCGCGTTCCCCGGCGACGATCGCTACCTCGAGATCGACGTGGCGGACCCGGCGGGCGGAGCGTTCGTGACGCTGACGCCGAGGCAGCGCATCGCGCCGACGCCGTATGCGCTCTTCGCGCTGTCGGGCAACGAAGGGCCGCAAGGCCCGCCCGGCCCCGAAGGCGCGAAGGGGGACAAGGGTGACAAGGGCGACACCGGCTCGCAGGGGCCCAAGGGTGACAAGGGTGATAAGGGCGACACCGGCGCGCAGGGGCCGAAGGGCGACAAGGGAGATAAGGGCGACACCGGCGCGCAAGGCCCCGAGGGAGCGTCCCCGTTCGAACTCATCAACAACAATGCAGTCTACACGCAAGGCAACGTCGGCATCGGCCTGACGAACCCGCTCTATCCACTTCAGGTTGAGACTACCTACACCAGCGCGATCTTCGCCAACAACACAGCCCCATCCGGAAACAGCTACGGCATCGTCGCGTTATGCACCAGCAACAGCGGTAGGGGAATCTACGCCGAAGCCAAGGCCGACAATGGGGCGACGTACGGCGGCTGGTTCACGACCTACAGCCCGGCGGGTGCCGGCATTTATGCGGTCGCGGCCGCGGGAACCGGATCAACGAAGGCCCTCAGCGCCTATGTCGAGAGCCCCGACGGGTACGGGACGTACATCACGGGTAAGGTCGGCAGCCGCAACTACTTCCAGCGCAGAGTCGGCATCGGCACGGAGACACCGGCCAACAGCCTCTCGGTTGTCGGCGACGCCGACCTCAGCGGTCGCGTGAGCATCGGCGTCACCGGCGCGGACGCCCGCCTGCTGGTCCGCGGCGCTCTCGGCGAGGACGCCTTCCGCGTGCGAGTCGAGGGCGGCACCAAGTTGCTCGTCAAGGACAACGGCGGCGTCGGGATCGGCAGCAACTTCGGCGCGCTGCCGGACAACGGCCTGCGCACCGCGGGCGCGGTCGGCATCGGCACGGACCCGGGCGCGTTCCTGCTCGCCGTCAACGGCAACGCGGCCAAGCCCGGCGGCGGGTCGTGGAGCGTTCTCTCCGACGCTCGCCTCAAGCACGACGTGCGGCCGCTCGGAGGCTCGCTCGAACGTCTCCTCGCCCTGCGCGGCGTCACGTTCCAGTATCAGGACGGCGCGCACCCGCTCACACGCCCCGGCGTGCAGACGGGGTTCATTGCCCAGGAGGTCGAGCGGGTGATCCCCGAATGGGTCGAGACCGGCGACGACGGGATGCTCAGCCTCTCGATCACCGGCTTCGAGGCGATGGCGGTCGAGGCGATGCGCGACCTGCGGGCCGAGAAGGACGCCGAAATCGCCGCGTTGCGTGCCGAACTGGCCTCGGCCCTCGCGGAGCGCGACGCCGCGCTCGCCCTGCTCGCGGCCCGCCTGGCCGCGGTCGAGGCGGCCGTCAACAAGGGAGCGAACCGATGAACGCACGATCACTCGTTGTTGCGGCCTGTCTTGCGCTCGCGCCGGCCGCTGCGCACGCCGCCGATGTCACGCTTGCCGGGTCCGTGGTCGCGGGCGGGGGCGTCTCGTCCGGGGGAGGGCTGATACTGCACGGCGTTGCGGGGCAGCACGAGGCGGGCACGCTGGCCGCCGGCCCGCTCGCGCTGGGCGGCGGGTTCCTGCCCGTGCCGCCGGGACCGGAGGACGACCCCTGCCGCGTTGATATCAACGGCGACACCGTCGTCAACACGCTCGACTTTCTCGCGTTCCTGAACCTCTGGACCGCCGGCGACCCGAAGGCGGATTTCAACGGCGACACCGTCATCAACACCATCGACTTCCTCGTCTTCCTGAACGAGTGGGCCGCGGGGTGCTGAGATCGAAGGCCGGCTCACGCGGAGGCGCGGAGAGCGCAGAGGGGAATGCAGAAGAGCCTTGCGGGCACGGGCGGGACGCCTGTGCCACCGTCCGACTCCTCTTCCCAGTTCCTTCCGGCCCTCTCTCTTTTCTCTGCGCGCTCTGCGCCTCTGCGTGAGCCTCCTCACGACCCGAGCAGGTGCACGACGACCAGCAGCGCGGAGAGCGTCACGAAGTTGTGCAGGAAGTGGGCCGTGACCGACGCGATGAGCGACCCGCGCCACTCACGCAGCATGGCGAACATGAAGCCGAGCGCGATCAGCGGCGGCGTGAAGAGCGGGCCGTAGCCGTGCATGAAGGCGAAGACGATCGCGGCGAGCAGGCCGGCGGCGACCGCGCCGATCCGCGCCCGGGCGTGTCGGTAGAGCGCGCCGCGGAAGATCGTCTCCTCGACGATCGGCGCCCAGATGGTCGCCATCAGAAAGAGCAGCACGACCAGCACGGTGTTGCCGGAGAGGACGAGGTCGAGCGGCGCGTTCTGCGGCAGCGGCTGCTGCTCGGTCGTGCCTCGCAGGGCGGAGGAGATCAGCGTCCACAGCGCCGAGAGGATCAGGCTGAGGACGACGCCGCCGGCGAAGACGGGCAGCGCGGCGAGATACCCCAGCACGCCGCACCCGATCTCGCGCAGCGCGCCGCGCGGCGCGTGCCAGCCCGTGGCGGCGCGCCAGCGTGAGAAGGGAACGCCGCGTGCGAGCGGCCAGAGGATCAGCACGGCCAGACCGCCCTGCAGCACAAGCCCCGCGACCACGGCGGCTGTCTCACTCAGCGCAAGCCCGACGAGGTCGGCCAGCACCTTCACGCCCAGGAACCCGATCAGGAAGACGACGAGTGTTTCGAGATAGACGCTCCCGCCCGGCATCGGCGGCACGAAGCGAGGGCGCAGCGATCGGCCCATGAACAGGATCAGCCCGACCACGAGCAGCACGAAGCCGACGAGCAGCGCAAGCGGGATAACGACGGCCGCGGCGATTACGCCGATCGCGAGCGTGGCGGCGGGTCCGAAGATCGCGGCGCGTTCGGGCGCGTCGTCGTCCAGGCCGTAGACGAGCGCGAGCCGCCCGAACCACCCGTGCCGATGCACCAGCCGATCGCGCGCCTCGTCGCCGAGGGATTCCGGCCCGTCGGCATAGATCTCTCGCAGGGCGTCGAGGTCGGCGAGGAGCGCGGTCGGCTCCGGCTCATCCGGGTGTTCGCTCGCCAGGCGTTCGAACTCGGGCCGCAACTCCTCGATCCGGGCGAGCGCCCGCTCCGCGCCAGCCTCCGGCGCGTGCGCCATCTCGGCCATCGAGACGACGGCGCGGACCTCGTCGCGCGGCGTCGGCGCGGCCTGGGCCAGCGCGTGCGAGGCCTCGCCGTCGGGGTCGGGCATCCCCAGCCCGTGCAGCACGAGCACATAGAGCCGGGCGGTGAGGCCGAACTGGTCCATGGTGGTCGCGGGGGCCTCGACCTCGGCGGCCTGCACGGGCGCGGGCTGGCCTCCCGCGATCGAACTCAACGCCTGCAACCCGGCCACCAGCAGCACGAGCGCGACGGCCAGCGTGAGCGTGATCCGGCGCGACATCGGCGTGCCGGGGTCGGGCGGCTCGCGGTGCGGGCGGGCGGGTCGTGGGGCGCTCGGGTCGAGGGACATGCCCCCGATGATCGGCCCGCGCGGGGGACGGGGCCACAGCCGGGGTGGAATCTTGACCGGAGCGGCCCGGCTGCTAGGGTTCCCGGCTGTTGATTCCCCGTGTCCGGGCTGGGAGGCCCTCGGCACGGGAACCTTCGGAAACCATGCCGCGGACGACGCGGCCCGCCCCGCCCGGTAGGCGGCGAGCAGACGCACCCGGCGAGGGGCTTTCGCCATCGCCAGAGCAGGACGAGCGGCCGGCGCGCCTTCGTCCGATCGGGAGGCCCGACGTGAGACGCCAGACGTTCTATGCCAAGCCCGGCGAGGTCGAGCGCGGTTGGAAGGTGGTGGACGCGGAGGGCGTGCCGCTGGGGCGCTTGGCGGTCGAGATCGCCACGGTGCTGATGGGCAAGCACCGGCCCGAGTACTCGCCGCACGTCGATACGGGCGAGTTCGTGGTGGTGACGAACGCGAAGAAGGTCGCCCTGACCGGGCGCAAGGCGGAGCAGCGGATGAAACTCCGCTACTCGCGCTACCCCGGCGGGCTGAAGGCGGAGCCGTACGGCGCGCTGCGCGAGCGCCGCCCCGAGCGGCTCGTCGAGGACGCCGTGCGCCGCATGTTGCCGAAGAACCGGCTCGGGCGGCACATGCTCACGAAACTGAAGGTCTACGGCGGGCCGGACCACCCGCACCAGGCGCAGCAGCCCGTCCACCTGGAAGTCTGAACCCCCCCCACTCACGCACACACGCACGACCGCGCGATCCCGCATCCCTGACGAACGAGACTCACGCACCGCGAGATTCACCATGACGACACTGAGGACCGATACGCCGACCCCCGCCGAGACAACGGCGACCTCGACGCGCCCGCTGCGCGAGCCCACGCCGCCCGATGCGCAGGGCTGGTGGTGGGGCACGGGGCGGCGCAAGACGGCGGTCGCGCGTGTCCGCCTTCGCCCGGCCAAGGGCGAGGCGACGGTGAAGGTGCAGAAGACCGGCAAGCGGTTCAAGACGGTCGAGGAGCACTTCTCGGAGGAGCGCGACCGCAACGACGCCTACGCCCCGCTGAAACTGACCAACACCTTCGGCAAGATGGAGGTCGTCATTCGGGCGGCCGGCGGCGGGACCATGGGCCAGGCCCAGGCCGTCCGGCTCGGCATCAGCCGCGCGCTGTCGGGGTACGACCCGACCTTCGAGCCGGCGTTGCGAGCGGCGGGATTCCTGACCCGCGACGCCCGCGAGGTCGAGCGCAAGAAGTACGGCCAGGCGGGCGCACGCCGCAGGTTCCAGTTCTCGAAGCGCTGATCCCCCCATCCACGGTCCATGCAGCGGCGGCCCGGGCCTGTCCCGGGCCGCTTTTTTTCGCGGGCGCGCGGGGCGGGCGCGCGATTCCGGCATCCGCGCTTGCGGAACCGGGCCGGGGAGGCGACGATCCGCGTGCCGATGTCCAGGGCCGCTTCCTCGCTCCGATTCTGGCGGCGCATCCGTCGCCGGGTGGTCTGGGCCGCCCTCGCGCTCGCGGCGGTGGCGTGCGCGGGCGTGGCGTTCGCGTTCATCCTGTCGAACCGCCCGCCGGCGTGGTGGGCGGACCTCGACCCGCACGACTCGCGCCAGACGATCCTCGCGGAGGAACTCGAGAACGCCGTCGGCACGCACCTGCACCTGGCCCGCGAGACCGATCCCTCGCTCGGCGAGGGCGAACGCTGGCGGAGCGGGCCGTGGCGCGTCGCCATGCGGTCCGACGACGCGAACGCCTGGCTGAACACGCGCCTGGAGGCGTGGCTCGACAGCCTGTCGAACGGCTCGGCGTCGCTGCCCGACGAGGTGCGGCAGGTGCGCGTCGCGTTCGAGCGCGGACGCATCCGCGTCGGCGCGCTCATCGACGACGGACGCACGCGCCGCGTCCTCTCCGCGACGCTGCGCCCGGAACTGCGCGAGGACGGCTCGCTCTGGGTCTCGGCGGAGGCGGTCGGCGTCGGGCGGCTCTCGCTCCCGACCGATTGGACGCTCGGCGACGAAGGCCCGCCCGATGCACGCGTCGTCCCGATCTCGGTCTGGAACAAGCCCACCGCCCGCAACCTGATCGAGGCCCTGCGGGGCGGGCGGCCGCTGATGGAAGAGCCGGTGATCGAACTCATCGACGGGCGGAGGGTGCGGCTGCTCTCGATCGCGGCCCGCGATGGCCGGCTGGAGGTGGAGTGCAGGACGGAGGGGGGGGGGAGGTGAGACGCCGGCCTCACTGGCAATGGTGCAACCTTCGCGGCCCTCTCTGTGTAGTGCTGACGCCTTGCCGTATTCCCAGTAGAGGCTATCCCGTAACCTCGGAGAACCGATCTCACCACAGAGGCACAGAGAGCACCGAGGCAGGAATCATTGGTTGTTTTCTCGGTGCCCTCTGTGCCTCTGTGGTGAATCTCGGGTTTCGGGATAGGCTCTAGTCTGCTTGGGGGCAGGAACGCCGCCGATGCCGAAATGGGGCTTTCGAGGCTGGTTCTCGACTGGGGGAGGGACGATCTCCCCCGGGCCGTCTCCCTCGCCCGCGCCGAGCCCTTCCGTCGTCCCATCGGATAGCCCGTCGGACTCCGGGAGCCCCTCCCCCTCGGACTCCGGCTCCCCCAGCCCCTAGCCGTCCTCCAGCCCGACGCCGTCGCCCAGCCCGACCCCAACGCCGACACCGACCCCCACCCCGACAGTAACTCCGACACCGACGCTCACGCCGACCCCGACGTTGAGCGGTTCGCCCGGCGAGTCGCCGACGCCGTCGCCCTATGGTGACTTGTTGCTCGAAGTTGCTCAGCTCCTCCCGGTGGAGGACGAACCTTCTCCGCCCACCGACCTCTCGGACGTCAGCAGCGCTCCATGGGAGAACGTGGATACCTCGTCCCGCGTGGCGCAAGCAACGACACCTCAGACTCTTCTTGTTCCCGTGCGGCTCGCGGCCGGTACGTTCGTACCGTTGCGGGCGCGTCTCGTCAATACGAACGTCCAGAATCCATCATTCCAGTGGACGGGAGCAACGCATCGTCTGACGGCTGGCAAGGAATCAGTTGCCGATCTGGTCATCGCGGCCAATCAAGGCATAACAATTACCGTGACAGAGACGACAACGGGTGAATCGCGCCAAATGGTCGTGGCCGCTGTTGCTCCTACTCCACCGCTCATCGTTCCAGGGCAGGCAGACCTGACGTGGGTGCTCAAAGTCACAAGATATCAGCTCCAGCAGGGGGTTCAGGTCGACCCAGGCAATCACCTGAGCGCCAGCCATGTTACTGTTTTCCCGGGCAATCTCTTAGCAATGAAGCTGTCGGCCCAAGATGACGCTCAACGTGGCCTGCGCGACATCGCACTGATTCAAGGCGGCGAATCGGTCGTCATCAAGAACGCGCTGACAGTCTACCGCGGATTTATGAAGAACCTGTTGGATCATCTCGATAGGCCAGCATTTGGCGCAACTCCGGCAAGGCTCGGTGAAATGGAGTTGCATGGCGGACCACGGACCCAGGCCCAAGAGAACCGAATTCAAGCTGTTCTGTCTGCAAACGGTCCAGATCAGGTTCGTCAGGCATGGAATACCTTGACGCGAGTGGACGGTGCGCTGACTGTGATTCGAACGGAACTTACCGCCACACAGCTCGACATCCTTTACGACGCAGCCGTTCAGTTCGAGGGCATGAACCCGTCCTTTCCTGCTTTTTCGGACCCTGTTCCGCCAACTATTCCACTTTCTCTGTGGAGGCGGCTCATGGGCTTCATGGCCCCGCTCGAATCGGGGTATCTGGCCAATGGAAGTGTCGTCGCGTTGGCAGGTGCTACTGACGAATCGAGCACGGGCCTTCTTCAGTTTAATGATGGGCGGGCAAGCGGCAATAACTTCTCGGGTCGTATTGCGGTTCCCATTTATCGTCCAGGCCGTATTGAATGGTGGAAAGGCAAGATTGACGCTGCTTCCACTCTTGGCCAGTTGAGGCAGGCCGTCGTTGATCTAGACGAAGGCAACTGGCGAGCGGACCCGTATGCATCGCTCATAAATCTCATACGCAGCAGCCACGCTTATTACAGCAGTTTGGTCGTGCCGCCGTCAGGCTCGTACGATCCCGACGAGAGCTTCCGTGCTGATCCGGGAAGTGGGCGTGCCAATGGCCAAGGGAGTCAGCGCGATTGCTTCGAAGTGTTCGCTGTCGCCCATCAACTCCCGGCGAACGTTTTTGATGGGCCCGGCACAGGCCTGGAGGGCGGTCTGTGGCGTGCCACTACGCCGGATGAATGGCGAGTTTCGACTGACAACTCCTCCAATGGTCTTCCATACATGGATCCTCAGGGTATGACAAGAGCTGGTGAAGCTCGCAGCTATTACAACAACAACGCGCCGACAAATGGCTATCAGTATCCATAGGTGCATTGGAATGTATATATTGAGAACTATCGGTAGCGTCTGGATTCTCGCTCTTGTGTGCGCTGTAGGTGCACAGGCGTTGCAGAGTGAAGCGCCGTCGGACGACAGAATCGACATTACGTCAGACGTGCTGCCCGAAAGAGATTCACGACTGGATCGTGTGCTGAGTACCGTCGATGGCTGGATTATTTCGTCGACTCAAGGTACCGGACAGTCGCGCTACGATGGCAGGATTGGGGAAGCTCGGAGAGCAGGCGAAGGTGTATCGGAACTTGTTGCGCTGGGGCAGCACGGTGATTACAGAGACGGGCGAGGGTGGAGCAATCTGTCGCCACGACTCGTCGCGGTCTCTAATGACCGCAAGTACATCATCAATCTAGTCCGTGGACCAAGCTTCGGAAATGCAGGGCCATCGAAAGCAAACCCCGCTGACTACATGACCGGCAATGTGGTCGTATTCGCCGGCAACGACAAACCGGTCGTAAATCTTACGAAACTCGGTTCGTATTCCGGTCTTTTCGCCAGTGCGGTCGCGTGGTTTGAGGACGAGGGCTTGCTGCTCACAGTTGTGTCCGATGTGAATCCGGCTACAGGCATTGCATCTCCGAGGCGTGGAACGGAGCGCCCCCATTGCATTAATCTGGAGGGCGTGTACGCAGGAACTCCGGCGCAGTTCCCGAGAATCCACAAGTTCTACGAGGCATGGTCGTCGACGCGCTTGGTGGGACGCCGGCATCCGGATGGTTCTACGCGATGGTTTGTTATTCAAGGAGAAGATGCATCTGTCGAGCTCTTCCGGTGCTCGTCCGAGGAGTCGAACCTCCCTGTTGCATTTCCGCTTTCCCTTGACGCTCGAATGCTCGTCGCGGGATCCAATGGGTACGGCACATGGCTGGTTCGCCTGGGCGACGACGCGGAGGCAAGAAAGGTCAGCGACGCCGACCTCGTCTCCGTGGATCCCTTGGGTGGTACCGTCATCATGCGGACCGGTACGTCGCTTTCGACGGATGGCCGCGTGTGGTTGGCCGACTTGCGGCATGTCATTGGCGAGGGTGAGTTCGATTGTCCGCCCACGATTCCCCTGAACTTCTGGTATGGGCGGGTCAACGAGTGACCGAAGTCCGGCAACGAGACTGCCGCCAAGGCTGAGAATGGACGAGTGCGCAGCGGCGGGACGGGTCGAATGGCACATGCAGGACTGCGAAGGAAGGGCATGAGTCGATGAGATGGCTTCTCGCTGACTGGGGCAAGAGCAAGCGTGAGCGTTTCGACGCGGTCGTGAAGGGTCTGCGCGGGCTCGGGCACGAGGTCGTCAGGATCCCCCGCAACGACATGAAGCGGCGGCCGGACCTGCTGGAGGCGATCGAGTGCGGCGGGTTCGACGCCCTTATTACATGGCAGCGGTTCTTCCGGATGCAGCGCGACATCCGCGGCGCGCTCACGCGGTCGGGGATACGCACGGTCTACATGGATTTCGGCTTCGTCCCGCACTACCAGTCCGTGGTGTTCGACACCGAGGGCGAGAACGCCACGTCGAGCTGGCCGGCGATGTGGCGCAGCGGCGGGGTTCCGACACCGGAGCCGGAGTTCATGGCCGCGGCGGAGCGGCTCGTCGAGGATGCGGCCGCCCGGGTGGCCCGGCTCGACTGCCCCCTCGGCGACGACAGCGAAGTCCCGCGCCGGCCGTTCATCTTCGTCCCCTTGCAGCGGACGGGCGACTCGGTCGTGAAGTACGACTCGTCCGTCAACGATTTCGGCGCGCTGGTCCGGTGGGTGCTGGCGCTCGCGGACGATCACTGGTTCGTGGTCATCAAGACGCACCCGCTGGACCGCGAACTGGACCTCGGCGTGGCCGATCACGAGCCGGGCCGGCACGTCGTGCTCCGGAACGCGTTCGGCGAGGCGAACGAGGCGGCCTGCGATTGGCTGCTCGCCAACGCGTCGGCGGTTGTGGGGATCAACAGCAACATGCTCTTCCGGGCGATGTGCTTCGGCACGCCCGTCATCGCCACGGGGCGGGGGTGGCACTCCGGGAGCGGCGTCGTACATGAGGTGGACGGCGTGGCCGGCCTCGAGAGCCTTTCCGTGCCCGATCTCGACAGGTCGGCGCAGGTTCGATACATCGGCTTCGCGCTCTCCCGACAGTTGCAGTTCTCGGAGTTGACCGATCCGGGAAAGTTGGGTCCGCTGCTCGCTCGTCTTGAGCCGCAGGAGCGGAAAGGGAGAGCCGTGCATCGGAAGAAGGAAGCGGGCATGAGCAAGGTTCCACGGGTGTTCCACCAGGTGTGGCTCGGTGGTGATGTTCCTGAGGGGCTTCTGCGCGTGCAGCAGCGGATGCTGGAGTTGCACCCGGGGTGGGAGCACGTGCTGTGGACCGAGGACACGCTGCCTCCGCTGATCAACGCCGAGCAGTTCGACGAGGCACCCGAACCCCAGTTCAAGGCGGATGTGGCGCGGTACGAACTGCTGGCGCGCTTCGGCGGCGTGTACGTAGACTAGGACTTTCTGTTCCTTCAGAGCATCGAGCCGCTGCTGGAGAACTGCGACCACCTCCTGGCGTGGGAATCGCTGGGGCTGATCAACAACGGGATCATGGCGTTCGCGCAAAACCAGCCGCTGGCGTGGGCGTTGGTGCGCGAACTGCCTGCGAGCTTCAGGCTTTTCGAGGGCACGTCGGACCTTCTGCGGAGCGGGCCGCAGTTCGTCACTCGCATCGTCGAGGAACGGTTCCCGCGCGCGACGATCCTCCCGCCGCAGTTGTTCTTCAGCGTCTCGCCGGGCGCGCTCAACAACGGGAGTTTGACGCCGCACCCGGCGGCCGTGGCCGTCCATCTCTGGAACTACCGCTATGGGAGCGAGGACGGGTATCTCCTGCCCGGCATCGGCCGACTGCTCGACAGCCTGGAACCCCCCAACCCGCGGCCACGCGCCTCGTCTTCGCCTCGCGCTCGACACGCCGATACGGCGTGTCCCGTTCCACTCGCGTGAAGCCGGCTTCGCCGCAACGGTGTCGCTATCTGGCTCTGTATTCGAGGCTTGCGACGGTGACGTCGTCGGAGAGGTTGTCGGTGCCGGCGAAGCGTCGCACGGCCTCGAAGAGGCTGTTGACCTCGGCGTCGGTGGAGTCGGCGTCGGCGAGCGTGGCGAGGATGCGGTCGAGGCCGAACTCCTGGCCCTCGGGCGAGGGCTGCTCGACCACGCCGTCGGAGAAGACGATCATGCGCGAGCCGGGCGGGAAGGGGGCCTGCTCGCTCTCGTAGGGGACGTCGGCGTCGACGCCGAGCGGAAGCCCCCCCCTCGCGTCGAGTTTGCAGGGCCGCCCCGTCGACGAGCGGTACAGCCAGTGCCCGTGCCCGGCGTCGACGTAGCGCACCGTGTTCTGGACCGGGTCGAAGACGCCCGCCCAGAGCGAGATGAACCGGCCCGCCACGATCTGGCGGCTGATCTGCGCGTTGACCTCGTTGAGGGCGGCGTCGGGGTCGGGGTCGCGGCGCAGGGCCTGGTTCAGCATGGTCTGCGTCGTGGCCATGAGGATGGCCGCCCCGAC
>DAOMNQ010000043.1:0-9061 GCA_035443945.1 Phycisphaerales bacterium
CTGCTGAGCGAGTCGGGCTGCGAACGGCACCACGCGCTCGCGACGACCGGACACGGCCTCGTCATCGCCTTCCGTGCGATTCTCGACGAAGCCGCGACGGCAGGCCTCGACCGAGGCGCGATCCTCTCGCCTTCGTTCAGCACGGCCGCGCTCCTGACACCCGCTGAGCAGGAGTCACTGCGCGCCCGCCATCGCAGGTATCAGAGCCAACTCAGACTGCGCCGACTGATGCCGCGCCCGCTCTGCCCCGTCAAGTCCCACAAGCCCAAACTCATCTCCTGCCACGCGGCGGTCTCGATCGCCGCGCTCCGGCGCGTCAACGCCTTCGACGAGCGGTTCACCGCCTACGGCTACGAGGACGACGACCTGGGCCAGCGCCTGCACGCACTCCGACCCCGATTGCGCGTCGCCATCGCCGTCGCGGACATCACGGCGTTCCACCTCTGGCACCCGACGCGCGCCGCGCTGCGCCCGCGCGATAACCCAGGCCACGCACGCTTCGCCGCACCACGGCCAACCCGCGCCGAAGCCGGATGGTCGAATCCCGCACCGCAGCCGCAGCCGTGCGCCGAGGTCATTCCCGCCTGAGCATTCGCCGGATCACTGCGACCACACGCCGGAGCGTCCGCCACCCGACACCGACTCGGTCGGGCTTGGCCGGAGCCTTCGCGGCAATGAACCCCTCCATCTCTGCGTAACTCATCGCCGGCCGGGCGTAGAGATCCTCGCCGCACGCGGGGCACTCGAACACCGCGCCCGCGTGGTCGCCCTGCACTTCCGGCCCGTCGTGCCCGCAGCGACGACACCTTCGCACCAGCGTCCAACGCACGTGCTCGGTACGCAGCAGGGCCATCGGCGGCAGTCTAACCCAAACACACGGGCCGAATCCATACTCTCTCCTCAAACGAGACGCGGCGCGGTAGCATCGCGCGGTGAACGACAACCGAACAGCGCCGGTGTCTCCCCTCGCCGCGCTCGCCGCGGACCTGCGCCGCCTCGCCGCCCCGGTCGTGCCCGACCTCGACCCCTCAGCCGCCGAGTCCGAGCGGCTCGGGGCTATCACGGGCTTCCGCGACGAACTCGGCCACCGTCGTTCCACTGATACCCCACTCCTCGCCCGTCTGCTCGGAGTCCATCCCGGCGCTGCCCCCGCCGGCCTGCATCCGGACGCAGCGCTCTGGTGGTCACTGCACGACCACTCGCTCGATCCGGTCATGCTGATCGAGTCTTCCGACGGACCGCTTGTGCCCTCGCTCCGCCGACTCGGCGTGGAAGTCTGGTCCGAGGGCGAACTTGCCGCTCTCCACGCCCTCTCATGGCACGTCCTTGGCACCGAGCGGCCGGGCCTCGCCGCGCGGGTCGAGTCGGCCGCCCGCTGGCACCTCGCGGAACTCCAGCCGGACAACGCGACGAACCGCCCTTGGGCCGTTCACGTCTTTGCCGACCTGGCGAACCGAACCGGCGATGCCTCGGCCCGTGCCCACGTAGGCACACTCGTCCATAACTCGATCGTCTCGCTGGGCCGTCCCGACCGACTCTCCGCGGCCATTCTCCTCGACGCAGCGGATTGGCTCGCCCGGCGCCGGGCCTGACCGACCGCGCCTAGCGCCGGTATCCGAGGGGCTGCTCCGCCAGGCCGTACAACTCGCGGAGGATGGTCATGCCGAGGAATCCGGCGAAGGCGAGCGCGCCGAGGATGGCCGCCTCGCCGACGTGGCCTGCCGCGAGCATCCACGCGGTGGCATAGAGCGTCAGCCAGAGCGAGCCGTAGCGTTGGATCTTCTCCGCCGCACGCGGCCCCGCGCCGGCGATCCGCAACTTCCGCCACGCGAACAGCGCAAAGAGAATCGCCAGGATCGCGGGCGGCAACGCCACCGTAACGTCCAGCCAGACCGGCCACGGACCGCCCGCGAGGTCTTCGCGTCGAATCGGTCCAAGCCCCTCGATCCTGGCCGCCTTGCCCCACCCCACCACCAGCAACACGCCGGACCAGAAGACCCATCCGGCCACCGCGAACGAAACGGCCCGTCCGGAGATCGGCGGCACCTTCCTCGCGAGAGAGTGCGCGATGCCGCCGACGATCAGGGCGTGCGTCATCACCAGCCAGACCGGCCACAGGAAGTGCAGGCCGACGTTCGGGACCAGCATGTGCCCGCCGTAGATGAGACCGAGGACGACGAGGCCGATGGCGGGGATGAACTTGGCGGCGACATTGAAGAACAGGATCGCACCGGCCACGACCAGCGTCACCAGCACAGCCGCCGGGCCGAACACCGTCGAGCCGAACACCGCGAGTATGAGCGTGCACGCGACCGTCAAGGCCGCGGCATCGAGCGAGACCTGCCCCGCCGCGATAGGACGGTCGGGGCGCAAGGCCCGGTCACGCCGAGCGTCGAGCACGTCGTTGAGGCACGCCCCGAAGGCGTACAACGCGACGGCCGAGAGAGCACCCGCGGCGAGCAGCAGCCATGCCGGTCGATCGACGATCGCACCCGTGGCGTGCTCCTCGGGGTTCGCCCTCGACCAGAGGATGACGAACCAGACGTTCCCCACCACCGCGAAGGCGGTCGTCACGCGCGTCAGGCGGAGGATCGGGCTGACGCGCCGGAGGAGCGATTCCATCGTGCCGGATGGTACGGCGGGACGGTCGGGGTCGGAGGCATACGATCGGCCGCCGATGGATGCAGCGAGGAACAACCTTGGCCCGCGGATCGCCGTTGTCGTCAGCCGCTACAACGCCACGGTGACGGAGCGGCTCCTGGACGGCGCGCTGGCCGCCTTCGAACGCCGATTCCCGGGGGACGTTCCGGCGCCGGTGGTCGTAGAGGCGCCGGGGGCGTTCGAACTCGTGGTTCTCGCCCGGCGTCTCGCGGCCGAGTTCTGCGGCGTCGTCGCCCTTGGGTGCGTCATCCGCGGCGAGACCGAGCACGATCGGCACATCGCCTCGGCTGTGGCGCAAGGACTGGCCGCGATCTCGGTTGACACGGGCGTGCCGGTTACCTTCGGCGTGCTGACCGTCGAAACCGTCGAGCAGGCACTCGAACGGGCGGGAGGCTCGAAGGGGAACAAAGGCTCGGACGCCATGGATGCCCTGCTCGACGTTCTCGCCGTGATGCAGCAACTCAGATCGCCCGTCGGGGATTCACGAGTCGGCGCGGGGCGTGTTCCGGCCGACAAGACCGGAGGGGCATGATGGCCTCCGCACGCGACCTTCGGCGCCTTACGCTGCTCGCGCTCTACCAGATCGATGCGCGCGGCGGCGGCGATCTCGAACAGGTCCGTCGGTCGCTGGACCACTGCGACACCCTCGCCGAAGAAGGCCCCGTCTTTGTCGATTCTCGCACGGTCTTCGCTGAAACGGAGTTGGACGCCGCGTTCACCGCCGCGTGCGCTGCGTACGAGCGGCGGAACCAGGCGGACGAGGCCGTCGCCGAACTCGCGCCGGACTGGCCGACGCACCGCCAGCCCGCGATCGATCGCGCCATCCTGCGCCTCGCCTACCACGAGATGCAGGCCGGCGTGCCGCCCAAGGTCGCCGTCAACGAAGCCGTCGAACTCGCCAAGGCGTTCAGCACCGACCGCTCGCCCGCGTTCGTCAACGGCGTGCTGGACAGGTTGATGAAGAAGAGAGAAGGCGAGAGGGAGAAGGCCGAAGAAGGAGCCGGGAGGTAGCCGTCAGGAATGGGTTTGCTCAGGAGCGCCATCTCGAAGTTTCGCAAGGGATTGGAGCGGACGCGGGAGTCGTTCGTCTCCGGGCTGCGATCCGTGCTGCTCGGCCGCAGGCTGGACGAGGACCTGATCCGCGAGATCGAGGCCCGCCTGATCCGGGGCGACGTCGGCGTGCGAACGACGCGCCGGCTCATCGACGGCATTCGCGCGGACTTTCGGGCCGGGAAGATGTCGCGCGGCGAGGACGCACTCGACTACCTCAAGCGCGAGATCGCCGCGATGTGGACCGAAGAGGAGCGCGGGCTGCGGCTCGCGCCGCAGGGACAGGGTCCGACAGTGATTCTCGTCACCGGCGTCAACGGCGTCGGCAAAACCACCAGCATCGCCAAACTCTGCGCCCTGCTGCGGGCGGACGGCAAGCGCGTCCTGCTCGGCGCGTGCGACACCTTCCGGGCCGGGGCCACACGGCAACTCGAAATCTGGGCCGAACGGCTCGGCGTCGAGGTCGTCAAGGGCCAGCAGGGCGGCGATCCCGCTGCCGTCGCGTTCGACGCCTGCACCGCCGCCAAAGCGCGCGGAGTGGACGTGCTCATCCTCGACACCGCGGGGCGGCTGCACACCCAGGACCCGCTCATGCGGCAACTGGAGAAGATCAGGAAGGTCGTCGAGAAGCAGATTCCCGGCGGGCCGCACGAGACGCTCCTCGTCCTCGACGCGACCAGCGGCCAGAACGCCCTGCGACAGACCGAGGAGTTCACGCGCGCCGTGGGCGTTACGGGCATTTTCCTCGCCAAACTCGACGGCACGGCCAAGGGCGGCGTGGTCGTCGCCATCCGCGAAGCGACCGACGTGCCCGTCAAGTTCGTGGGCGTCGGTGAGACGCCCGATGACGTGGAGCCTTTCGATCCGAACGCGTTCGTCGGGGCGCTGTTCGCGGAGTGACCCTGACTTCGGAACGATACGATCGAGAGAGTGTCGTCTCAGACGGGACGCCGCCTCATTCCTTTCCATCGGTGTCCATCAGTGTCCATCTGTGGCCTGTTGGTCCCGGAGCCGCGCCGACCACCGCCGGAGCCGGTCCACCTGCGCCGGATCGCGCGCCGTCGCAGCCAGCGATTCGATCCGCTCGATCGCCCGCGCGTCGCCCAGCGCGACGAGCGCTTCGCCGGCCGCGTTCCGAACCCGCATCTCGCGATCGACCAGCAGCGGCGACAGCGCGTTCAGCGCAGCGTCTCGGTCGTGCTTGCCCAGCCTGCCCACCACCCCTGCCGCGACGGCTCGCGTCCGACTGAGCGTCCCTGCCCGTGTGAACCGGACCGCGTGCGAGAGCGTGCCGGGTTCGTCCAGGTCCCCGAGCGCACCGAGCGCGGCCTGACGCACCGAGTCATGCTGCGACTCCTGCTCCAGCGCGGCCAGAATCACCGGCATTCGATCCACCGCACCCATGCGGGCCAGCCCGCGCACAGCCGCGGCACGAACGCGCGCGCTCGGGTCGTTCGCCGCCGCCCCTGCGAGACGATCGGCCACTCCATCTCGCCCGAGCATCGGCGCGTCCCCCGAAGCCAGATCCGCCAATGCGCCGTGCAAGGTCTCCCTGACGTATGGATCTTCGGAATCCAGCGCGGCCACTCGAAGCGCGGCGTCCGGATTTCGCCGCGCCGCGAGCGCACGCACCGCCTCCGAACGCAAGTCGCGGTGGCGCGAACGGTCCGACACGATCGCGTCCAGCGCAGTGGCGGACGGCGCGTCGGCATCCAGTGTGCCGAGAGCGCGGACGGCCCGCACGCGCGAGGCGTGCGTCGGCCCGCGCAGCGCCTGCTCAACCAGCCACCCGGACGGCGCATCCACCTCGATCGACGCCAGCACTTCGAGATTTGGGTCGATGGCGACCATCTCAGGCTCGGCAGCAAGCGGAATCGCCAGCGTTGCGGTCCTCGCGTCAACCCGCAGCCGGCGCCACTCGCCCTCGTTGCGAACCCGGACAAGCACCGGGAGATCGAAGACGAACGCCGGGTTGCGCTCGTCGATGTTTTGCGTTTGCTGGACCTCGATGTGGAGTTCGCCCGCCGCCGAGTCCCAGGCCGTGCGGACGCGCAGCCGCGGCACGCCGGGCCGGTAGCACCACTGGCGGAAGAAGCGTTCGAGCGACTCACCCGACACTTCCTCCAGCACCTTGCGCAAGTCGTCCGTCTCGGCCGTGCGCCCCTTGAACCGGTCCACGTACACGCCGACAGCCCGGAAGAACGCCTCGTCGCCCAGCCGGCGGCGGAGCATGTGCAGCACGCTCGCGCCCTTCGGGTAGGGGTTGGCGGCCCTGCGGAAGACGTCCCAAGGCTCGGCGTACTCGCGGCTGACCATCGCGGGCTGGAGCGGCGCGACCGTATCATCCCGCGCGATCACGGCGTCGAACCCGCCGAGGATCGAAGCGTCGTAGCCGTCGCGCCCTCGCGCGTGCTCGAACCAGAGTGCGGTCAGGTACGTCGCGAAGCCCTCGTTGAGCCAGATGTGGTCCCACGAGTTGCAGGTGATGAGGTCGCCGAACCACTGGTGGGCGAGTTCGTGGGAGATCAGCCCTTCAAGGTCGTGGTCGGCCAGCGCGTCAGGCGAGATGATGGCCGTGTCGAACATCGTCGTGGCGGCCGTGTTCTCCATGCCGCCCGCGCCGAAGTTCCAGACCACGAGTTGCGCGTAGCGGGCCCAGGGGTACGGCTCGTCAAAGAGCCGCTCGAAAAGGGCGGTCATCTCCGCCGTGCGCCCGTAGGTGCCGCGCACGTCCGGGCCGCGCCCGGGCGGGACGTAGACCGGCATCGGCAGGCCCGCCCGCCCCACGTCGACAACATCGAACTTGCCGACAACAAGCGAGACGAGGTAGTTGACGTGCGGCTTGTCCTGCAGCCAGTGGAACGTGTCGTACCCACGCAGGGAAGACACGCCCGACGCATCGGCGACGCGCCGAACGGAGCGATGCTGCGAGACAAGCCGGCCGTTGGAACTCACCAGGAACCCCGCCGGCACCGTCGCGAAGATCTCCGTCTCCAGCCGCTCGTTCGGGAAGTCGTGGCACGGGAACCAGTAACTGTTCGTCTCGGGCTGACCTTGGGTATGAATCTGCGGCGGCCGACCCGGCCACGCGGGCGACGACGGCGTCCAGAACAGCCCGTCCGGCGGGTCGTTGATGACGTAGGTCGTCACGATCGTCGCCGGTTCGTCCGGCGCCAGCGGCGGCGAGAGCGCGATCCGCAGGTGCCGGCCGTCGTTCGTGAACCGGGCGGGGAAGCCGTTGACGGACACCGAGCGGATGTCCAGCAGCCTCGCGTCCAGACGCAGTTCTTCGAGCGGTTCCGCGATCGGCGTGATCGTCAGCGTCTGCGTCGCCTGCGCGACCGGAACGTCCATGTCCTTGATGAAGAGTTCGAGCGTCATCCGGCCGTGGTCCGCCCAGCGGTGTGGCGGGTAGTTGCGCAGGTCGCGCCCAGTCGCCTCGTCGAAGTGCCCCGAGCGATCGCCTGCGGGCTGTCGCCACGCCCACGAATCGAGCCGGCAGTGCAGGCAGTCGAGATCGCTCGCGACCGAAACAGACGCAAACAGCGCGACGAGCGAGGCTGCACGAACGTTCAATCGACGAGAAGTACGCATGGTCGCTCCGATTCCGATCAGCGGGCGGCGGCGGGCTGCGGGTGCGCGAGTTCGGCGACGGCGAGGACTTCGGGATCGGCCGCCGCCAGCGCGGCGAGGGCGTGCGGATCGTCCAGGGCGGAGAGGTGTTCGGCGGCCTGGACTCGGGCCGCGAAGGTCGGGCCGGACTCCAACTGCCGAAGCCACCACGCGAAGGGCTTCGTTACCGCATAGTCCGCCAGAACGTGCAGCCCGGGATCGACGACGGCATCCGAGGGGCGCGCGTGCAGTTCGAACGCGGCCTCGACGACACGCTCGTCGGTGACGAGGTAGTAGTAATCGCCCGATCCGTCCGGGAACGAGAGATAGATCGGAAGCGTGACGGCGTACGCTGAGTTGTCTGCGTCGATGGTCTGGACCTGCTCGGCCCGCACCGTGAGCGTCCCGGGGCCTTCGTCCGGGCCGGTCCAGGCCAGATCGACGTTGAAGCGGGCGATGCCGGGGCGGTACACCCACTGCTCGAAGAAGCGTTCGAGCGATTGGCCCGAGACGTCCTCGAGCGCCCTGCGGAAGTCGTCGGTCTCCACCTCGCCGAAGCGGTGGCGTTTGACGTAGAGGCGGACGCCCTCGAGGAAGATCGAATCTCCCAGCCGGGCGCGGAGCATGTGCAGGACGCACGCGCCCTTGCCGTAGGGGTTGTCGAGTTTCATGAAGTTGGTTTCGGGATCGATGTAGCGATTGCTGGCGAGCGCGGGCATATCGGGCGCGACTCCCCGGTTGCCGCTGCGCTGCCCGACGAACGACCCGTGAATCGCGCGGTGGTACGCTCGGCGCATCGCCGCGTCTGTCTCCTCGGCGCTGGCGCCCCGCGCCACCGCCTCAAGCCGCGCGGCCTCCTCGGCCCACAGCGCCTCGCCCATGGACGCCCACCCCTCGTTCAGCCACAGGTGCTCCCACGACTTGCACGTCAGGAGGTTGCCGGTCCACTGGTGGACGAGTTCGTGCGCGATGATGTCTTCCAGTGCGTCGCGCCCGGCCGCGGCCGCGAAGGCATTGAAGGTTGACGCGGACGTGTTCTCCATCGCGCCGGCCTGAAAGCCGCGGACGATGGTCTGGGCGTACTTGTCCCACGGGTATGGCTCGTCGAAGTACCGCTCGTAGAATGCCACCATCTCCGGCGTGCGCCCGAACGCCCGGGCCGCGCTCGCCGCCGTGCCCACCGGCGTGTAGACCGGCATGTCGAGGCCCGGTCGGGCGGACTGCGGCCCGCCGACCTCGACCACGTCGAACTTGCCGACAACCAGCGAGACCAGGTAGTTCGCGTGCGGCCGCTCCTGCTTCCAGTGCCAACGCGTGCGACCGTCCTCCGTCTTCCGCCGGTCGACGAGCAGCCCGTTCGAGACGGTCTGGAACGCGCTATCCACCGTCACGATCAGTTCCGTCGCCAGGCGCTCGTTGGGTGAGTCGTGGCACGGGAACCACCGTCGGGCGTACTCCGGCTGACCCTGCGTGTGGAGCATGGGGACTTCCTCGGAAGCGTTGGACGGCCTGCGCGTCGGGGGCGACCACGTCAGCCCCGTGCCGTCGAAACGCAACTGCTCGATGGCGTAGTCAACAACGACCGTGACCGACTCCCCCAGTCGGGCGGGCGGGTTGAGCGCGATCGTCAGCAGGTCTTCGGCGTGGGTGAACGCCGCGGGGCGGGTCGCCGTGCCGCGTGCGACCGCGACGCTGTCGATCCGCAGCCCCTCGGCGTTCAGCACGAGCACGCCCCTTT
>DAOMNQ010000043.1:9071-24376 GCA_035443945.1 Phycisphaerales bacterium
CACGCCCGAGGGGCGTGACGGTCAGCGTCACCCGCCCCGTCGCCGTCGGCTGATTCACGACGTCGGGCAGGTCGAGTTCGAGGAGCATGTGGAGGTGGTCGAAGTGCCGGTCGGGCGGCCAGGCCGAGAGGTCGCGTCCCGTCGTCGGGTCGAAGACGCTGCCGGGCATCTCCTGGGCTGGCGCTACCGAGGCGGCGAGGGCGAGCAGGAGGGCGATCGCTCGGGCAAGGACGCAGGGTCGGCGGCTCATGCAAGGCTCCGGAAGGGCGGCTCGACAGGGTACCGGCGGGCGGGGCTTGTTGCAGCAGTCGGGCATGGTACGATGTGTCATGCCCCCCTCACCAGACCCCAGGCCGGGCGCCGGCGCGAACAGGCGTGGCGGCGTCGGCACGGGACGCCGCGAGCCGATCGACGCGACCGAGCTCCTCGCCTCGGTCGCTGACACCTCCACCTACACCGAGTTCTACTCCCCCGTTCCCGACGGCTACCGCAAGGGCTGGCACAAGTACGTCGCCGTGGTCGGCACCGTGATGAGCGGCCTGGGGAAGGGCATCTTCTCCTCCAGCGTCGCCAAGATGCTCAAGGACAAGGGCCTCGTCGTCGCCCCCATCAAGATGGAGGGCTACCTCAACATCGACTCGGGCACCCTCAACCCCTACCGCCACGGCGAGGTCTTCGTCCTCGACGACGGCACCGAGTGCGACATGGACCTGGGCACCTACGAGCGCATGCTCGACCAGGACCTCAGCACCTGGAACTTCACCACCTCCGGCCGCATCTTCGCCGAGATTCTCGACCGCGAGCGGCACGGCATGTACCTCGGACGCGACGTGCAGATGATCCCGCACGTCACCGGCGAGGTGAAGCGGAAACTGCGCGAACTCGCCGTCCGCGGAGATGGGCAGAAGCCCGCCGACGTGGTCTTCGTCGAGGTCGGCGGCACGGTGGGCGACTACGAGAACGGGTTCTACATCGAGGCCCTTCGCGAACTGGCGTTCGAGGAGGGGCCGGGGTCGGTCTGCTTCGTCGCCCTCACCTATGTCATCGAGCCCAAGGCGCTGGGCGAGCAGAAGTCCAAGGCCGCCCAACTGGGCATCAAGCGGCTGCTCGAGGCGGGCATCCAGCCGCACATGATCGCCTGCCGGGCGACGAACCCGGTGCAGCCGACGGTGCTCGAGAAGATCGCGATGTTCTCGAACGTGCCGCTGCGGCGTGTCTTCTCGATGCACGACCGACCCAGCATCTACACCATCCCGGACGAACTGCGTGCCGAGGGACTGGACCGCGAGGTGCTCACGCTGCTCGGCCTGCACGAGCGGGTGGACGCCGTAAAGGAGGACCGCGCCCGCGAGCGGTGGTCCCGCTTCATCACGCGGTTGACCACGCCGCACACCCGCAAGGTCACGATCGGCGTGACCGGCAAGTACGCGCAACTGCGCGACGCCTACGCCTCGATCGAGAAGGCGATGGAGCACTGCTCGGCCCACCTGCGCTGCGAGATCGAGCAGCGGTGGATCGAGACCACCGAGATCACCGACAAGAACGTCGCGGATCGGCTCTCGGGCGTCGATGCCGTCATCGTGCCCGGTGGGTTCGGCAGCCGCGGCGTCGAGGGCAAGATCGCCTGCGTCCGCCACTGCCGCGAGGGGGGCGTGCCCTACCTCGGCATCTGCCTCGGCTTCCAGGTCGCCGTCATCGAGTTCGCCCGCAACGTCCTCCGCTGGCCGGACGCGTCGAGCGCGGAGTTCGACCCCGAGTGCCCCACGCCCGTCATCAGCGAACTGCCGGAGCAGAAGAAGATCGAGGGCCTGGGCGGCTCCATGCGGCTCGGCGCCCAGGACGTCCTCATCGCGCCGGACACTCTCGCCGCGTTCCTCTTCCGCGAGCGGATGAGCGGCGGCACGGTCCGCGAGCGGTTCCGCCACCGCTACGAGGTCGATCCCACCTACATCGAGCGGCTGGAAGCGGGCGGGCTGGTCTTCTCGGGCCGCCATCCGTCGCAGCCGATCATGCAGGTGCTCGAACTGCCGAGCGTCCGGCCGGAGGGCGTCGCGGAGGATGAGCCGAGAGCGCGGGCCGTGCATCCCTTTTTCGTCGGAGCGCAGTTCCACCCCGAGTTAACGAGCCGCCCGCTCCGCCCGCAGCCGCTGTTCATGGGCCTTGTCGCCGCCGCCATCCGCCACCGCTACGAGCGCGACGATGAAGACTGGCGACGGATCGCGGCGGATGGCGACCTCACGCGGTGGCTCGCGGGCGCCGGTTCGCGGCGGCAGACGGCCTGACGTGCCGCGCCGGTTTCAGGCGGGTCAGAACAGTTTCAGTGCGTAGAAGATCGCCGTGAAGACGAGGTCTGCGATCACGATCGCGACCACGCACTGGACCACCGTCTGTGTTGTGGCGTTTCCGACGCCGGCCGCCCCGCCCGTCACCTTCAGGCCGTTGGTGCAGGCGATCACGCCGATCAGCATTCCGAATATCGTCGCCTTGCCGACGCCGGTGAGAAAATCGACAAGTTCGACCTGCATCAGCATGTTCGTCATGAACAGCGAATACGGGATGTCCAGCAGCGAGATCGAAACGCCGATCGCGGCCACGATCGCCACCACGTCCGACAGCACGCCCAGCACGGTCATGCTCAGGATCGTCGCCGTCACGCGCGGCACCACGAGGAACCGCACCGGGTTGAGCGCGTGCGCCTCCAGGGCCTCGATCTCCTCACTCACGACCATCGTCCCGATCTCGGCCGCGATGGACGCGCCCGCGAACCCCGTCAGCACGATCGCCCCGATGAGCGGCCCGAGTTCACGCAGCACGGCCACGCCCACGATGTTCGCCACCTTGTCCCGCTGACCCAGTTCGTCCAGCGGGGGCGCGAGTTGCAGGGCCAGAATCAGCCCCACGCAGCCCGACACCAGCGAGACGATGAAGATCGACCGAACACCGACCCGCATGATCTGCGAGGCCATCGCCGGCACGCCGATGCGCACGCGCTTCTCGGTCAGGCCTCGCCAGATCCAACGGAGCGCGTCGAGGAACAGGTTGACCGCGCCGCCGACGTGGTCGATCAGCCCGAGTGTCCGCCCCCCCACCGCCGCGACCGCGCGGAGCGGGACGCCCGCCGCGCCGCGTCCGCGCCCGCCGCGACCTGTCTCCGCCCCGTCCGCCATGCAGTCCGTTCCTCTCGCTCAGCCGATCATCGCGTCTTCAACCGTCCCGGTGATGGTGAAGTAGTGGTGAAGCCGCGCAATCTCGAAGATCGCCCGGACCTTCGCGCTCATATTGCACAGCACCAGCGCGGCCTTCTGCCCCCGCGCCACCTTCATCGCCTCAACCAGCGTCGCCAGCCCGGAACTGTCCATGTACTCGACCGCCGACAGGTCCACGACAAGCCGCTTCGGCCGGGCGTCCTGCGCCCGCCGGATCGCGTCGCGCAGGGCCGGCGAGCAACTCATGTCCACGTCACCCTCGGGCTTCAGGATGATCGCGCCCTCGCGCTCTTCTCGCCCGATCGCCAACCCGGTCCTCTCAGCCATCGCACCCTCGCTCGCACTTCGGAGTCGCCTTCGGTCCTGCCGTCATGGGCACGCGCTTCACAAGCGTCAGCCGCATCCCAGCACCCTCGCGCCGCTCATACTTCACCTCATCCATGACCTCACGGATGATGTGGACGCCCAGGCCCCCGGGCCGCACGTCCTCCAGTTTCCGGCTCTTGATCGCGTCCACGTCCACCTGCTTCGCCTCGTCCTCGATCACGATCCGCAAGCCGCCCTTGCCCTCCTCCACGGGCCACAGGCTGAGCCAGATCGGCCTGTCCACGGCCCGGTCGTACCCGTGCCGGATCACGTTGCAGAGCGCCTCATCGACCGCCAGCGCGATCTGCGAGCACGCCACCTCGTCGAACCCAAGCCGCTGGGCGACGCTCGACACCAACTGCCTCGCCCCGCTCAGGTAGACCGGGTTGCTCAGCATCTCGACCATGATGTGCGGCCGACCGTCCTTCATGGCGCCTCCGCCAGCGATCCCGCATCACCGTACCACACCCACCACCGCTCGACCGCCTCGGCCCGCTCGGGCGCCGACCCGGCGTGGTCATAGCCCATCGTCTCGCCCGTGAGCCGCTCCAAGGCCCGGATCGCGGCAAGCCGCGCGGCGGGGTCGCTGCTCTGCAGCAGCCGGATCAACTCCGCCAGCGACCCCCGATCGCCCTCTCTTGCCGCCTTCGCTGCCGCGTCCATACGGGCGGCCGGTTCGGGCGAGTCGAACCCTCGCGGGATATCGACACAGCCCGTAACGACGCCGAGGATCGCCCCCGCCGTCAATGCCACACCGATAGACCGCCTGCTCGCCACAGAGCGTATGCTAACCGTTTCCCCTCCTCCCGGACAGCACCCCACTCGGACGCCGCTCATGCCCCTACTCCCGCATGATGAAGTCATCCCCATTCTCGACTTCGGCTCGCAGACGGCCCAACTGATCGCGCGCCGGGTCCGCGAGGCGGGCGCGTTCTCGCTGCTCCTCGCGCCCGATGCGCCCTTGAGCGAGATCAAGGCCCTCAACCCCAAGGGGATCATCCTCTCCGGCGGCCCCGCGAGCGTCTACGAGCCCGGCGCGCCAACCTGCGACCCTGCCATCCTGGACCTGGGCGTGCCCGTCCTCGGCATCTGCTACGGGATGCAACTCGCCTGCCAGATGCTCGGCGCGCGAATCGCCCGCGCCCACCGGCGCGAGTTCGGCCGCGCCCACCTCGACATCTCCGATTCGAGCGACCTCTTCGCCGCAGTCCCGAATCGCACCACCGTCTGGATGTCTCACGGCGACCAGGTCGAGAACCTGACCGTCGCCTGCCTCGAAACGATCGCCTCTACGCCCACCTGTCCCCACGCGGCCGTCCGATCCGCCGACCCCGCCCGCCGGTTCTTCGGCGTCCAGTTCCACCCCGAGGTCACCCACACGCCGCACGGCATCGACGTCATCCGCAACTTCCTCTACGAGATCTGCCGCTGCCGGGGCGCGTGGCGCATGGCGGACTACGCCCAGACCGCCTCGGAGCGCATCCGCGAGCAGGTGGGCGACGGGCACGTCATCTGCGGCCTCTCCGGCGGGGTTGATTCATCTGTCACGGCTGCCCTGCTCAAGCACGCGATCGCCGACCGGCTCACCTGCGTCTTCGTGGACACGGGCCTTCTGCGGAAGAACGAGCGTCACCTCGTCGAAACGACCTTCCGCGATCACTTCCACATCGACCTGCGGGTCGTCGACGCCGCCGACTCCTTCCTCGCGGACCTTACCGGCGTGGCCGACCCGCAGGAGAAGCGTCGCCGGATCGGCCACCGGTTCATCGACGTCTTCAACGCCGAGGCCGCCCGCATCGCCGCGGAGGGCAGGCACGCCCGCTTCCTCGCGCAAGGGACGCTCTACCCGGACGTCATCGAGTCGGGCCACTCCGTCGGCGGCAAGTCCGCGGGAATCAAACTGCATCACAACGTCGGCGGCCTGCCCGCTGACCTTGCCTTCGAACTCGTCGAGCCGCTGCGCGACCTCTTCAAGGACGAAGTACGCAAACTCGGCGAGGTGCTGGGGCTGCCCGACCAGATCATCTGGCGCCACCCCTTCCCGGGGCCGGGCCTGGCCGTGCGCATTCTCGGCGAGGTCACACGCGAGAAACTCGACGTGCTCCGCGAGTGCGACGAGATTCTGCTCGAAGAAATCGTCGCCGCCGACCTCTACCGCAAGACCAGCCAGGTCTTCGCCGTCCTGCTGCCCGTGCAGTCCGTCGGCGTCATGGGCGACGGCCGCACCTACGAGTCCGTCGTCGCCATCCGGGCCGTCGAAACGCAGGACTTCATGACCGCCGACTGGGCGCGCATCCCCTTCAGCGTCCTCGCTACGATCTCAGGCCGCATCATCAACGAGGTCCGCGGCGTGAACCGCGTCGTCTACGACATCTCGAGCAAGCCCCCGGCGACCATCGAGTGGGAGTAAGTTAGTCGGCGACAGACTCCGGCGGCGGCCGCAGCACGAGTTACCGGCTCGGCGATCCGGAATCTGTCGATCGATCGGAAAGGGAAACCGACTTCAGCGGGCCGTGAAGTCCGTGTGAGGCCTCGGCGCCGATCAATCGTGCCACCGGTGTTGATCGTCGGGCGCGACTTGCCAAGACCGAATCACGCCCGACGACTTGAGCTGATCGAGCAGCGTCGTCTCAACTCCCGCGTAGCAGACAACGCACTCGCGGTGAAAGTTGTCGTACGAGCCGAACTGAAGCTGTCCGTGGCGTTCGATTTGAATGTGGATGATGTCGTCCAGATAGCGCCTACCTGGCAGAACCACATCGAGAATCGGCTGGACCGTGTCAAGCTCAAGCGGGAGCACAACGAAGTCCTGCTTGGGCACGACGGTTTGACGACACAGCGCTTCGGTCTCGTCGGCGGACGCCGTGAGGTTGTCAGCGAAGACGCAGCGTGACAGATCGCCTTCGAACGAGATACGTGCGTCACCCGCGAGCGCTCGCATCATCGCACGCAGCAAGCCCGGCTTGTCCCGAGGGTCGATCCAACATCGCGTATTCATGGCAACTTCGCCGAAGGCGGCTCACAGAGCCGTGAAGTCCGCGCAAGAAGCCGGGGTGACTGGATGCCCACAGAACTCGTCGTGCAAGGATTCTGCTCCTAGGGGCCGGAAACGCGGTTCTGGAAGCCGTGGAATCGTGGAGCCGATTGTGCCATCGGCTCAGGCTTCCCGCTTGTCCAAGCCGTTGATCAAGCCGCTGATCATTCGGGCGATTTCTTCAAGGTCTGCCTTGAGTTTCCGGTGGTGGTCGGCGTTGAGCAGGCCTTGCCGGGTGGCCAACTCGAGGAGCGGCACGCACTCCTGCACGCTGCCGCGGGCGATACCGAAGAAGTTCTTTCGGTCCGGCTTCGTGAAGCGGCCGTTGCCCTCGGCGATGTTTGCGGCTATCGACAAGGCCGCGCGGTTGAGCTGGTCGGCCAGGAAGAAGTAGCCGCGCGGGAAGTCCCTGGTCAACGTGCAGCAGGCGTCGGCGAACGTCACGGCCCTCTGGTAGACGACCAGTTTTTCGAAGGCGAACGCCATGCGGGTGATCGTACCGGAGAGAGGGGAGAGTGGAAAGGAGACCGCAGGAGAGGGCCCGCGTCATGAGTCAGCTCCAGGCGACGATGGGCGCTTGTCTGCCTTCTCTACTCTCTCTCTCCTTTCTCTCCTCTCCTGCTCTATTCGCCTTCGGCGAATCGGGGTGACTGGATTCGAACCAGCGACCTTCTGACCCCCAGTCAGACGCGCTAACCAAGCTGCGCTACACCCCGTGGCTGTCGGTCCGGGGAGGATAGGCTGGGGCGAGGCCCGAGGCCGGAGTAGGGAAGGCCGGAGGCTGGAGAGGGGAAGGCGAAGGCGGGGCCGGAAGGGGGAGGCGGCGTATATTGCCCGGATGGCCACGCTTCTCATTGTCGGCGGGCGGCTGATTGATCCCGCCTCGGGGACGGACGCGACGCTGGACATCGCGCTTGCGGACGGGCGGGTGGCCGCGATTGGGCGCGGGCTGGACCCGACCGGGGCGGATCGCGTGATTGACGCATCGGGGCTGATCGTCGCGCCGGGGCTGATCGACCCGCACGTGCATCTCCGCGAACCGGGGGGCGAGCACAAGGAGACCCTTGCCACCGGGTCGGCTGCGGCGGTCGCGGGCGGGTTCGCGACCGTGTGCTGCATGCCGAACACGACACCGGCGATCGACTCGCCGGAGATCGTGGCGTTCGTGCGCGATCGGTCGGCGCGGACGGCGAGGTGCCGTGTGTACGCGGTGGCGGCGGCGACAAAGGGGCGTCTGGGCGTGGAACTGGCGGAGATCGGGCTGTGCGCGGACGCGGGGGCGGTCGGCTTCTCCGACGACGGCGATTGCGTGGCCTCGGCGGGCATGATGCGGAGCGTGCTGCGGGCGGTCGGGGCGACGGGCCTCGCCTTCATGCAGCACTGCCAGGAGCCGACGCTGACCCGCGGGGCCTCGATGCACGCTGGCGACGTGTCGGTGCGGCTGGGGCTGATCGGCTGGCCGCGCGAGGCGGAGGAGATGATTGTCGAGCGGGACCTGCGTCTGAACCGGGCGATCGGGTGCCGCTACCACGTGCAGCACGCGTCGTGCGCGGGGACGGTGGAGTTGGTGCGCAGGGCACGGGCGGAGGGGCTGCCGGTGACGGCGGAGGCTTCGCCGCACCACCTCCTGCTGACGCACGATGCGTGCGAGGGATACGACACGGCGACGAAGATGAACCCGCCGCTGCGCGAGGAGCGCGATGTGCGGGCGCTGCGCGAGGGTGTCGCCGACGGCACGATCAGCGTGCTGGCGACGGACCACGCGCCGCACGCGCCGGACGAGAAGGACCGGCCGTTCGAGGAGGCGCCGTTCGGCATCATCGGCCTGGAGACCGCGCTCGCGCTCTACGCCGAGGCGCTGGTGGCGACGGGGCTGATCGACTGGCCGCGGCTGATCGCGCTGATGACGGTGGAGCCGGCGCGGCTGACGCGGCTTGACGAGCACGCGCTGGGCAGGCTCGAAGTCGGCGGCCCTGCGGACGTCACCATCATCGACCCCGACCTCGAGTGGACGATCGGCGAGTGCGACCTGGCCGGGCGGTCGCGGAACACGCCGTTCCTGGGGCGGCGCGTGCGGGGGCGGACGGTTTGCACGGTGGTCGCGGGCCGGGTGATGCACGAACTGCCTCAGATGGCGCACGCCTGACCGGGTACCGCCGCCTCCAATACGATCCATTGTGCCCGAATCGCCCGAGCAACTCGGCCGCGAGGCGCTCGCGCTCTGCCGCGAGCATGGGTTCGCGCTGGCGGGGATCGCGGACTGCTCACCGTCCACGCGCGGGGAGGAGTTCCGTTCCTGGCTCGCCGCGGGGAAGCACGGGACGATGGGCTGGCTCGCGGAGACGGCCGAGGACCGAATCGATCCTGCGCGGCTGCTGCGTGGGGCGCGGGCGGTGGTGATGGTCGCCGACCAGTACGCGACGCGCGGGCGCACGGCGGACTCGACTCCGGCTGCGACGCACGGCCGGGTCGCCCGCTATGCCCACGGGCGCGATTACCACCGGGTGATGAAGCGCCGCCTGCACGCGGTTTGCGACGCGCTGAGCGAGCGTTACCCCGGCGCGGGGTTCCGCGCGTTCGTGGACACCGCGCCTGTACCGGAGCGGGAACTGGCGGCGCGGGCGGGCCTCGGCTGGATCGGCAAGCACACACTCCTTATTCACCCGCAGCGAGGCTCGTGGCTGCTCCTCGGTGGCTTTCTGACCACGCTCGAACTGCGCGACCCGGACGGCGCTGCGGTGACGGACCACTGCGGCACGTGCACGCGGTGCATCGACGCCTGCCCGACCGGCGCGATCTCGCCGTACAGCGTGGATGGATCGCGGTGCATCAGTTACCTGACTATCGAGCGGCGCGAGCCGATCAGCACCGAGTTCCACGGCTCGCTCGGGGGCTGGCTGGTCGGGTGCGATGTCTGTCAGGAGGTCTGCCCGCACAACTCGCCGCGCCAGGACGACGCGGCGACGGGCGAGGTGCATCCCGACTACGCCCCGCGGCGCGATACGTTCGATCTGCTCGACGTACTCGGCTGGGACGAGGCCACGCGCCGCGCCCGCTTCGCCGGCAGCGCGATGAAGCGGATCACGCTGACCCACCTGAAGCGAACGGCCGCGCTCCTGCTCGCCGATCGTCTTGCCCGCGGCGGCTCGGCGGGTGAGATCGCGGCGGCAATCGACCGCCTCAGCGATAGCGCGTGGAGCGCCGAGGAAGACCCGACCGTCCGGGCCGCCGCACGCGAGGCGATGGAGAGATTTATGAACCCGGGCGCGACCTGACGGCGAGCTTCGTCAACAGCACCACGAGCAGGCCAGGCACGAGATAGACCTCGTGCCGCTCGATGAACCCCATCCAGAAGAGCGGCGCGGCAATGCCGACGGCCGCGGCCCAGGCCAGTGCCTTTCGCCGACCGGCCTTGCCAGCGAGGCCGGCGTGCCCGTCGCGCGTGGGGATCATGCAGATCCAGACGTAGGCGGGGAAGACGAGGCCGTAGAAGGCCATGAAGACGCGGTAGACGATTTCGCCGACCGGCATTCCGGCATCCGCGACGACGGGCGAGCCTAGGTTGAACGAGAAGGCGGCCATCGCGGCGGCGATGCCGGCGACGAGCGCCTGCGCGGCTCGCCCGCGGCCGAGCGCGGGCACGCTCGCCAGTTCGCGGACGTGCGCGCCGACCGTGAAGACGATCTGCACGCCGACGTGAATGAGGACGAGCGTGCCCGCGAGCGTGGCGCCCGAGGCGGCCGCGCCGAGGCGCTCGACTGTTGCCCCGTAGAGGAGGGTGAAGGCGATCATCGCGGCGAAGAGCAGGCCAAAGCCGATCGTGAACGCGGCGCGGCGCCCGCGTGTGTCAAGGGCAGCGGCCGCCCGGAGGAAGGTCGGGTCGAGGTAGGGGCAGAGCGCGAACCCGAAGGCGCAGACCGGCGCGAGCCACAGCAGGCCGGTGGGCATAGGGCGCGGCTCCGGCAACGAGGCGCCGGCATTGACCACATAGCCAACGAGACACGCCGCCGAGGTCAGCCACACGAGGATCGCCAGGAGCAGCGTGCCTCGCACCGATCGGAGCATGAACGCGGCTGCGGCGGCCGCGAGCGCCACGGCCCCCACCACTGGTCCGGGCGCGGCCCACTGCACGAGCCATCCCACAAAGAAGCACTGAAACGCGATGGTGACGAGCGAGAAGGCCCGCACAGCGACCGCGTGGCGTTCGCGCAGGCGCTCGGCCTGCCCCGGGCGGGCCAGCACCCAGCCCATGCCTGCGGCTCCGGCGACGTTCGGGAGAGCGAAGGCGACGAATCCCCACAGCCCGTAGTCGCGGACGAGGAGGACGGGCAGGAACATCCCGATGCACCAGGTCCAGGAGCAGGCGAGGTACGCCGCCCAGCCGAGCACCGATGGGTAGCCCCTGCTCCAGTCTGAACCCGACCCGATTTGTGGCAGTCTTGCGGTCAAGGCGGGGAGTGTACGGGGTGGCCGTTCCGCTCTGGGAAAGAGCGCGATGCAGGGGCGGCCATCCGCACCCCTATCAATGCGCAAACCTATGCAAGGGCTGGGCTTCCATTCCGTGAATCCGTCGATTTGGGCTTGGCGCGCCGTCCGGCGGTCGGTATGCTGCCCACGCGGGATCGGACGCCGGCGGGAGGAGAGAGAGACCCTTGCCCGCACGGCCTACGCCGGACCCGCTTTTCTCATGCACACACGCACGATTGTCGTGTTCGTCGCGCTCAGCGCGGCCGCCTCGGCCGTCGCCGCCGACAACTTCACCCGCAACATCATGGTGACGGGCTACTGGCCGCCGACGAACTGGATGGTCGAGCGGTTCAGCACCAACCCCGACCTCAATCCTTCGGGCTGGATCGGCGGCGACTGGGAAAGCCGCGGCTACAACGTGCACTCGTTCTTCCCGACGTTCCCCGGCCAGGACGGGCCGAACTGGGGCAAGGGCGTCGGGGACTTCGAGGTGGACTACCAGGACACGGTGGCCGACTGGCACCGGATCACCGACGACCTCAAGCCGCTGGCGATCATCACGTTCTCGCGGGGCTTCCCGGGCAGTTCATGGGAGATCGAGTCGCGGCACATGATGCGGGCTGTCAACGGCTGGGCCAACGACTACGAGGCGCCCTTCCGCCCCACCACCGACATGCCGATCTTCCAGTCGCTCACGCCCGGCGACATCCTGCACAGTTCGCTGCCGATGGAGGCCATCCGCGACGCGGTCGCCGACGCGGGCATCATCAACGACGTCTACATCGACACCGGCAACGGCTTCGGTGGCAACTTCCTGTCCGAGTTCATCGGCCTGCACGGCGTCTGGTACAACTCGCTGAACAACTCGCCTGACGCAGAGTACCGCAACTTCGCGGCCGGGCACGTTCACGTCGGGATCGACACGCCGCTCTGGGCCGCGGAGGAGGCGACGCTCATCACGCTGCGGATGCTCACGGACTATCTCGACACGGTGGTGCCCGCGCCTTCGTCGCTCGCTGTCTTTGCTGGGTTGTTCGCCCTGCGGCGGCGGCGGGAGCCATGAGGCTGGCGGTCAGCGGATGCGCCGGCCTTTGCTCTTCTGGTGGAGTTTCGGCGTGACGTGGAAGGTCGCGGTCGCGCGCCCGACGCGGCGTTCCTTGCCGCCCGGCTTCGTGATCGACTGGACGACGTCCATGTCCACGATCACGTCGAACTCTTCGCGCTTGGCCGCGAGGGCTTCGATGTCCTCGCGCGGGTTGATCCGGTAGACGGCGGGGCCCAAGCAGGGGCGCAGGAACCGGTACTCCAGGTTCTTGCAGACGACGGTGAAGTCCCCGCCGACGACGCCGAAGACGTACATTCCCCCCGCGACCTCGGCGTTCCCAAGCAGGGCCGCGCCGGCCATCGCGTTGTACCAGTTGCGATTGAAGCGGCGGAAGGGCAGCACGGCGGTGAAGGTCTTGCGGTCCAGCCGCTTCATGCGGATTCCGCTGTGGAAGGCGTAGGGCAGCCAGATCAGCGACGCCAGGCGGTGGAAGAAGTTGTTGCGCGTGCTGAGGCGGCTGACGTAGGCGTCCACGCGGTCCATGAACGACCGCTTGTGGTGCCCCGTGGCACGGCGCGGCTGCTCTCGCAAGGACGATTCCTCGCCGGCGCGGTCCGCGGGGGGCGTCACGGCGGCGGGCTCGGCCGGCGCGGCCACGGTTTCGGTCTCTGACGCGGTGGGGAGCATGGAAGCGACACCATCATAGCGATGCTCCTTTGGGGCCAGTTTCACGTCCCGATGCCCTCCACGGGCGTCAGGTCGTACCACCCTTTTCCGTTCCGGGAGACCCGCACGGCGGGCGTCCGCGGTTCGTGGTCCAGCACGAGGGTCCATTCACCCCGCGCTGCCTCGTCGAGGAACCACCGCTTGGTCACCATCGAGGTGTACGGCTCGACGTCGTAGGCGAGGCTGTACGCCGCGCCGAGGTGCCAGACCGACGGCATCACGTCGGGCGTGAAGACGACGCTCCGCCCGTCAACATCCACGAATCGGATCGCCTGCTGCCCCCAGGTGTGCCCCGGCGCGAGGAAGACCCGCACACCGGGCAGCACGGTTGTCTCCCTGTACGACAAGGGGACGCGGGGCGTCTCGTCGCGGTGCGGCAGCACGCCGGTCGGGAACGGCCGGGGCGAGTCCACCACTCGCACGCGGTCGGCGATCGGGAGCAGGTGGTCGCGGAAGTACGTGCGCGTCATCACCGCGTCGTTGGCGAGGGCGGTGTCCCATTCGCGCCGCTGGACGACGATCTCCACGTTCGGGAAGGTGCGCTTGACCTCGGCACAGTTGCCGCTCGCCTCGCCGGAACCGGCCCGCCAGTCGGGGGTCTCGCCGGCCCTGGCCCGGCGCGTGAGACCTCCGGCGTGGTCGAAGTGGAGGTGCGACACGATCACCGTGTCGATCTCGTCGCACGCGAGGCCGGCTTCGTTGACGGCCGTTTCCACCGTACGCCCGCCGACGCCGAAGATATCCGCCATTTTGGGGTCGAGTTTGTCGCCCGTCCCGGTCTCGATCACGACCCGCCGCACTCGCCCGAGCGACGGATCGATCGACTCGGATTCCAGGAGGAGGCAGTTGTGGTGCAGGGCGATCCGGTTGCGCTCGTCCGCCTGAACGGTCCGCGACCAGACGACGCGCGGCACGACGCCGAACATGGAGCCGCCGTCCAGCAGGAGCGGGCCGGCGTCCAGGAGCCGCCAGCGCCACCGGATCTCGGGTTTCTCGCTCATGCCGCGATCGTACTGGACCCGATGCAACGGCGATACCCCGCCGCCGTAGGATCACCCGATGAACTCGCTCCTCGGACTGCTCGGCACCGCCCTCGACCTCACCCTCGTGATCGTGGGGTTCGGGCTGATCGTTTTCGTGCATGAACTGGGCCACTTCCTGGCGGCGCGCTGGGCGGGGATCCGCGTGCTCGCGTTCGCGATCGGCTTCGGCCCGGCGATCGTGAGTTACCGCAAGGGCCTCGGCTGGAGGCGTGGGTCGAGCGAGAAAGAGTACACAGCCGCACTCCGCACGGAGAACGACGGGCTTAATCGGCGCGACCCTTCGAGTCTCAGCCCCACCGAGTATCGCGTCAACGCCCTGCCGTTCGGGGGGTACGTTCGGATGCTCGGGCAGGAAGACCTCGCCCCCGGCGCGGTCAGCGACGCCGCTGACAGTTACCAGAGTTGTCCGCCGACGAAGCGGATGGTCGTCATCAGTGCGGGCGTGGTGATGAACCTCATCGCGGCAATGCTCGCGTTCATGTTCGTCTTCATGGTCGGCCTTGAGACCGAGCCGGCGAAGGTCGGGCGGGTCTGGCTGGAAGGCCCCGCTGCGACGGTCATTGCCTCGAACGCGGCGGACCTCGGCGTGAACGACGAGGGGCTGCGCCCGGGGGACCGCATCGTGCGGATCGGCGACCGGGAGCCTCGGACGTTCGACGACGTCGTCCTTGCGGTTGCCACGGCGTCGCCCGATCGCCCTGTCGTTGTCGAGGTTGAGCGGGAAGGCGTGGCAGAGCCCCTGCGGTTCGCCATCACACCCGAGCGCGGCACGCTCACGGGCCTGCTGGACCTTGGGATCGAGCCGGCCCGGGCGCTCCGCATCGACCCGCAACTTGCACGCCACGCCGAGGCCTGGGCCGAGGTCGCGCCGCAAATCGGGCTTCCGGGCGTCGAACCCGGCATGCGTCTGGTCTCCGCGGCGGGGCGCAGCGATCTGGCCGGCGCGGCGGATGCCGAACTGGCGTTCCGCGACTCGGGCGGCGAGGCGGTGCCGCTCGTTTTCGAGTCCGAGGACGGGCGGCGGGTCGAGGTATCGGCTGCGCCGCGCGCGGAACTGATGACCAGCGACGCGAACCTCGACCCGAAGATCGTCACGCCGCTCACGCACCTGCTGGGGCTGACGCCGGTGATGAAGGTCGGCTCGGCTTCGGAGGGCGATCGGGGCTACGGCGAGGGGCTGCGAGAGGGGGACGTCTTTGCTCGGGTCGGCACGCTGGAGTATCCGAGCATCGCGGCGGGCCGAGCGGAAATTCAGCGCAACGCGGGACGCACGGTGCCCGTGGTCGTCCTTCGAGTGAACCCCGGCACCGGCGGGGTTGAGCGCGTCGCGCTCGAACCCTCCGTCTCCCGCGCCGGCACGATCGGCTTCGGCGCGGACGACACGGCCCGCGAGAGCACGCTGCTTGCCCTCCCGCCCG
>DAOMNQ010000044.1:0-10388 GCA_035443945.1 Phycisphaerales bacterium
AGTGGCCCTTCGCCGAGCGGCTCGAAGGCCCGCGCGACGACTGGCCCGTGATGGGCTGCTGCAACCTCGTGCGCACGGCGGCGTGGCGCGCCCTCGGCGGCTACGACGAGGCCTTCCACCTCTACCGCAACGACGTGGACCTCGCCATGCGCCTGCTCGCCGCGGGGGGGGGCGTCCACGTCAACCCGGGCTGGCGCTGCGAGCACGACTCGCCCGCCGCCGCACGCAAGAGCGACCGCTGGTTCCGCACCGCCACGCGCAACTGGGTCTGGCTCGCGCGACGCCACGGGCGAGGCCCATGGAAGCCGCTCGGCCTGGCGCTCGGCTGGCTCTGGGCCCACCGGCTGGCGGGCGCACGCCCACGCTCGCACGCCGCCGTCGCCCGCGGAGCGCTCGAAGGGCTTTCGCACAGACCCGGCGCGCTGCCCTACTGGCTCGCGCCGGACGGGCGTGCGTGGGAGCGGTTCATCCGCCTGCACCTGTCGTCGCGCCGCCGTCCGAGGCCGTGAGCGACGCGAGGGCGAAGAGCAACGACCGCCACTCGGCGTAGAGGTACGGCACGCCGTGCCGGTCGTGGATGTCCCGCACCTCGCGCAGCATCCGCTCGCTCAACGCCCGCTGCCACTCCTGGGCTGTCGGGTCGCAGTAGTAGACGCGGCAGCCGAGCGGGCGATGCTCGTGCGCTTCGCAGAGCGTCGCGGGCTGGAACGGGCACCCCCCCCTCGCCAGCGCACGGGCGACCCCCGCCTCGTTCGGCACGAGCGCGGGGTCGATCGAGACCATCGTGAACGCCGCTTCCAGACCCGTCGTGTAGAGGCGGTGCCCCCACGCCTCGAATCGGCAGCACCGCCCGGATGCTGTGCAGACCGGGTTGCGGCGGCCGGCCTCGCGCGCCACGGCCGCGTAGACCAGTTCCAGTTCGCCCGAGACTTGCGGGTCGCGGGCGGCGCGCAGCCAGGCCTCGGCGTCGGCGCGCGCGGGCGCGCCGGCGCGGAGTCGGGAGAACGGGTCCGACGGCGGCGGGACGCTCATCGCGCGTGCCGATCGCGGATCACCCGCACCTGCTGCGGCGCGTGCAGCCGGCCGGTGTCAATGCCGGGGCAGGTGCGACGCGCCCGAATCCAGTCGTCGCGACTGCGCAGCAGTTCCGGCCAGAACGGCCACGAGCGGCACTGCGCGGGGCGGTCTTCGTACACGCCGCAGACCGCCCGGCCCGGCACACGCTCGCGGTCGAGGAATATGCAGTCGAATCCGCGCGGACCCTCGCGCTCGACGAGCGATCGACCGTGCGAGGTCATCTCCGTGTAGCGGTCGATGAACGCCGCCCGCCCGACGCCCATCCGCACCGCGAGGGCGTCGCACTCGGCGTCGCTCACAAGGACATAGCCCGGCGGCCCCGAGCAGCAGTTGCCGCACATCGTGCAGGCGAAGCGGAGTCCGACCTCGCCGGTGTCGGGGTCCGGGATGTCGAACCATTCGCCTGTCATGCGTTCGCCGCGGGCGTTCACCCGCCAAGGTATCGCAACGCGACCAGCGTCTGGTCGTCCTCGCGTGTGCGTGCCCGGGTGTGCTCGTAGAGGGCGGTGTGGACCGACTCGACGACGCACTCGGGGTGGCCGGAGCACTTCTCCAGGGCGGCGTCGAGCCGTTCGACGCCGAACATCTCACGGTTCGGGCCGAAGGCCTCGGTGATGCCGTCGGTGTAGAGGATGAGGGTATCGTCGCGTTCCAGCCGCACGGAGTCCTCCTCGCCTTCGAAGTCCGGCGCAAGCCCCAGCGGCAGGCCGCCCCCCCCCTCAAGCGGCGTGACGTGCCCTTCGGGGCCGTGCTTGTGGCGGGGCGGGTTGTGCCCGGCACGCGAGAAGCGGACCTCTCCGGACGCCGGGTGCACCGCGGCGAAGAACGCCGTCACGAAACTCCCCTCCAGCGCGGCGGCGTGCAGGCGCCGGTTCGCGTAGCGCATCACGGCCACGGGCGAGAAGTCCGGCCCCTCGTACCCGTGCAGGATGGCGTGGAGCATCGCCATGACCGTGGCGGCGGCCGCCCCGTGCCCCGCCACGTCCGCGATCAGCACGCCCAGCCGCCCGTCGGCCAGCCTGAAGAAGTCGTAGTAGTCCCCGCCCGCCTCGTCCGACGTCAGGTAACTCGTGGCGATCAGCAGCCCCGGCACGCTCGGCACGCGCTTGGGCAGCAGCGACTGCTGCACCCGCGCCACCTCTTCCAGTTGCCGCGTCAGCGCGGCGTTCAACTCGTTCACCCGCGAAGCGTGCAGCAGCGTCCGCGTCGTCGCGCCGACCATGTTCGCGACCAGCACATACTCCGTGAGCGACTCCCTCGTGAAGCCCTCCGGCGTGCGCCGGAACAGGATGGTCCAGTTCAGCGGCTCCCCGTTGTCGAAAACCGGGCTGGCGACGCAACTGCCCATCTCGCTCAGTTCGTCGCCCAGCACCTCGTCGCCGCGCAGGTCTAGCCGCTGGAACAACTGCGGCTCGGGGCGCTCGAGCACGCGCCCCACGAACCCGCCCGAGTGCGCCGGGATCGTCTCCCAATCGCGCCACGGGTCCGGCGCGCCGGGCGGCTGCCTCGAGGCCGGGACGATCCGGCGCGTGATCTTGTACTGTCCGCGCGGCAGGCCTCGCACCGACACCGACAGCAGGTAGTCGTAGGGACGGACCTTCCAGAAGTGCCGGGCGAACGCGGCGGGCACGTCGTGCGGGCGCGTCGCGCGGCTCACCTCACGGAGCAACTCCGTGAGGATCGGCAACTCCGCCACCCCGGATACGTCAACGGCGGACATGCCCGAGTCTAGGTCGGTTCGGGCGGTGTTCCCCGGCGGGTCAGACGCGGCAGCGGTCCTCGACGCGGCGGGCGCGATCGGTCAGGTCGGCCAGAGTCGTCACCGTGTCGCTCTCGATCTCGTCGCGACGGTCGGCGTCCGCCACGAGCGGCAGGTTGATCGAGACATTCCACGCCGCCGCCCGCGCCGCCGACGCCGAGAGCACCGCCGCGATGGCGAGGTCGCTGCGCAGGTTGCGGTTCGAGATCGGCTCGACGGCCTCGAGCAGGCGGAGCACGTTCGAGCACGCGGCCATCGCCGCCCTGGGCGCGGCGATCGCCGCCTCCAGCGCGCCGGGCAGTTCCGCCTGCCGCTTCGGGTCGCTCTCGGACAGCCGCAGCAGCGGCGCGAGCGCGCCGTACGCCTCCGCGTCCTCGTCCGCCAGCCGCAGCAGCACCACCCGCGCCGCCTCGAACCGCCGGGCCGCGTCCTCGAGCCGGTCGCGGTGCGGCTCGGCGTCCCTGCGCCCCAGCGTGTACGCCACCACCATCCCGGAGAGCGACGCCGCCACCGCCCCCGTCAGGCACGCCGCCGCCCCGCCGCCCGGCGTAGGCGTCCGCGACGCGAGCGAGTCGAGGAACTCGCCGATGGGTTGTCCGGCGATCGGGTCGGCCATGCGCCGCCGAGTCTACCCGACCTCGCCGTCTACGCCCGCGAGTCCAGCACGAGCGTGACCGGGCCGTCGTTCACGAGGCGGACGTGCATGTGCGCTCCGAAGACGCCGGTCGAGACGGGAACGCCCCGCGCCCGCAGGGCGGCCGCGAGCGAGTCGAGGGCGGCGGCGGCCTCCGGCGGGCGCATCGCCGCGTCGAAGGAGGGGCGGCGTCCCCTGCGCGCGTCCCCCGCCACAGTGAAGTTCGGCACCAGCAGCACGCTCCCGCCGGCCTCGACCACCGAGCGGTTCATCTTGCCGGCGTCGTCCTCGAAGACGCGCAGGTGGGCGATCTTGTCGGCCGTCCAGTCCCGGTCGCGGTCGGCGTCGCCCTCGACGACGGCGACGAGCACGACCAGCCCCGGCCCGATGGCGGCGTGGGCAACACCGTCCGCGTCCAGCGACGCCTCCGCGACTCGTTGGATGACGCACTTCATCGGTCGTCCTCAGCCCGGCGTCGGGCGCGCGTGCAGGGCGGGCATCACCTCGAGATATTCGCGCGCAGGCGGGCAGTCCGCGCGCCCGAACCCCTCGTACGGCCCGTCGTAGCAGACGCCCCCCTGGTGCAGCATCACGACCCGCGGCGCGAGGCGGCGGAGCAGTTCGCGGTCGTGCGTGATGACGAGGGTGGTTCGGCGTTCCCCGTCCGCCCTTGGCGTGTGGTGCAGGTTCCAGATGAGTTCGTGGATGCCGCCGGAGACGACCGGATCCAGGCCCGTGGTCGGCTCGTCGTAGAAGATGACGATGGGGTCGAGCGCTATGGCGCGGGCGATGGCGACGCGCTTGGCCATGCCGCCCGAGAGGGCGTCGCGGTCCTTGTGCAGCACGTCCTGGACGTCGAGAGCGCAGGCCGCCAGCGCGGTCCGCGCCCGCCGCTCGATCTCGTCCTCGCTCATCGACTCGTGCTCGCGCAGCAGGAGCGCGATGTTCTCGTAGACGCTCCCGGAGAAGAGGGCGTTGCGCTGGAAGACGACGGCCCAGTGCCGACGGACGGCGTCGAACTCGTCGTCGTCGAGGGTGGCGGGGTCGGCCAGCGGCGCGCCCGGGCGGCTGTGGTCCGCCACCAGCACCCGACCCTCGCTCGGGGTCAGCAGCCCGAGGATCAGGTCCAGCAGGACGGTCTTGCCCGACCCGCTGGCGCCGACCACGGCCACGATCTCGCCCGCCGCCACCTCGACGTTCACGCCGCGCAGCACGACGTGGTCGCCGAACGACTTGCCGAGGGCCTCCGTGCGCACTTCGACGGTCGCGTCGCGTTTGGAGTCCGTTCCGGGCGGCATGGGGGCAGGATACGCCCCGCCGGCCCGGGCGGAGCCCCCGTTTGCGGCGTTTCGCGTCCGTCGCGGTTCGGTCGCCGGGGTTCCGCCCGGTAAGATGCGGGCGTGATCTACCTGGACAACAACGCCACCACCCGGCCCAGCCCCGCGGTCGTCGAGGCGGTCTGCCGCGCCCTGACCGACCTCTGGCCGAACCCGTCGAGCATGCACCGCGCCGGGCAGGCGGCGCGCCAGGCCGTCGAACTCGCCCGGCGCGAGGTCGCGTCGCTGATCGGCGCGCGCGCCCGCGAGATCACCTTCACGTCCAGCGGCACGGAGTCGATCGACCTCGCCATCCGCGGCGCGCTCGAGGCGGGCGAGCGCCGCACGCTGGTGACCACGCGCGTCGAGCACGGCGCAGTGCGCGAACTGGCGCACGACCTCGAGCAGCGCGGCCTCGCGAGCGTCCGCTGGGTGCCGCTCGACCGCCACGGCGCGGCCGACCCCGACGCCCTCGCCGACCTGCTCGACGACTCCGTCGCCCTCGTCAGCGTGCAGTGGGCGAACAATGAAACCGGCGTCGTCCATCCCGTCGCCCGCATCGGCGCGCTCTGCCGCGAGCGCGGCATCCTCTTCCACTGCGACGGGACGCAGTGGGTCGGCAAGATGCCCACCAACGTCGGCAGCGCGGCCCCATCCGCCCGCACCGACCCCGCCTCCAACGGGCACGCCCGAAGTACGACCGGCGACGGCACGCCCGGCGTGGAGGCGACGCCGATCGACGTCCTCACCTTCAGCCCCCACAAGTTCCACGGACCCAAGGGCATAGGCGTCGTCTGGACCCGGCGCGGCGTGCGGCTGCGCCCGCAGATCCACGGCACGCAGGAACTCGGGCGGCGCGGGGGCACGGAGAATGTCCCCGGCATCGTCGGCGCGGGCGTCGCCTGCCGCGAGGCCGCCGAGTGGCTCGCCGACCCCGCCAATCTTGAGACTTGCCGCGCGAGGCGCGACCGCTTCGAGCGGACGGTGGCGCAGCGCGTGCCCGGCGCGATGGTCAACGGTCCGAAGTTCCCCGAGGGGCGGGTCTGGAACACGGCCAGCATCGGCTTCCCACGCCTCGAGGCCGAGGCCCTGCTCCTGCTGATGAGCGAGCGCGGCCTGTGCGCCTCGGCCGGATCGGCGTGCGCCTCGGGCTCGCTGGAAGCCTCGCCGGTCCTGATCGCCTCGGGGATCGCCCCCGAGGTCGCCCACGGCACGATCCGCTTCAGCATCTGCCGCCACACCACCGACGACGAGATCGACCGGGCCGTGGACCTGATCGCCGAATGCGTCGAGGTGCTGTCTCGTTCGATGGCGGCGTCGGGCCGTGGGGCTTGAGGCCTGGGGAAGCGGGCGGGCGGCACGCCCGGACCTCGGGTAGGCTTGGGGCCATGAGCCAGTCTGACTTCAACCGGGGGTTCTCCGACTTCGGTCCTGGCGATGAGGTCATCGCCCCCGAGCGCACCAGCCTGCTGGCCGTCGGCTCGCTGATCGTGTCGATCCTGTCGCTGGTCGTCTGCTGCGTGCCCGGCCCGGGCGTGCTGGGCGTCGTGATGGGTGTCGCCGCGCTGCCCGGCATCTCGCGGTCGCACGGGCGAATCGGCGGCAAGGGCATGGCGATCACGGGGATCGTGATCGGTCTCGTCGCCACGCTCCTCTCGCTCCTGATCTGGTTCGGCGGGGCGATGGGCTGGACTCAGGCCGCCTCGCGCTTCGACGGCGCGTTCAGCGCGGACCCGGCCTCGGCCCGCGCCATGATGGCCCGCGCCTACACCAACGCCTTCACCGACGAGGACCACGCCCTCTTCCTCGCAGAGGTCGAGTCGGAGTGGGGCGCGTTCAAGGGCACGGATCGCGGGCTTGCGTCCGCGCTCGGCCGCTAATTCGGCGATGGGCAGTCGCTCCAGGTGATCGGGCAGGCCCCCCCCTCGTACCAGTCCCGCATGTGGCCGATGCCCGCCGACTTCGACGCCGGCCGCTCCTTCATCATCGCCATCATGGTGCAGGGGCAGAACACGCCGGACGGGTTCCCGGCCTTCGAGAACATCGGCGTCGTGTCGCGCGACGGCTCGCGCATCATCTGGCTCATCGACCCCGTCGTCACGCCGACAACCCCCACAGCCCCCACAACCCCCACTCCACCGCCCGCCGACGCCCCGGCAGACACGGACGACGAAGACGGCGGCTGATCGCTTCCCGCCTCCCTTCGGCCTTCATCCTTCCCCCTCCGCCCTCTCGGCCGTATTCTTCCCCCGTGCCCGAACCGTCGCCCGAGCCAGTGATCTCCTGCCGCGGCGTCTGCAAGCGCTTCGACGGCCGGGCCGTGCTGGAGTCGTTCGACCTGGACGTCTACCCGGGCGAGACGATGGTCATCATGGGCGGCTCAGGCTCGGGCAAGAGCACCTCGCTGCGACTGATGATCGGCACCTTCCGCCCCGAGGAGGGGAGCATCTGGATGTTCGGGCGCGACGTCGCCACGCTCGACCCCGAGGAGATGAACGAGGTCCGCAAGAAGTTCGGCATCCTGTTCCAGTCCGGCGCGCTCTTCAACTCGATGACGATCGCCGAGAACGTCGCCCTGCCGCTGCGCGAGCACACGGACCTCGACCAGGACATCATCGACATCCAGGTGCAGATCAAACTCGAACTCGTGGGCCTGCGCGAGCACGCGGACAAGTACCCCGCCCAGATCTCCGGTGGCATGAAGAAGCGGGCCGGCCTCGCCCGCGCCCTCGCCCTCGACCCGCGCATCCTCTTCTACGACGAGCCGAGCGCGGGCCTCGACCCCGTCACCAGCGCGCAGATCGACCAGTTGATCGTCGCGCTCTCGAAGCAACTGGGCGTCACCAGCGTCGTCGTCACCCACGAGATGGACTCGGCGTTCACCATCGCCGACCGCATGGCGATGCTCGACAAGGGGCGCATCCTGCGGGTCGAGCGGCGTGAGTGGTTCGAGCGCCTCCGCGACACCCCGCGCGAGCAGGCCCACGACCTGCCCGAGAACGAGCGCCTCATCCGCCAGTTCCTCCGGGGCGACCCCGAAGGGCCGATCACAAGCCGGCGCGACGAGACCGCCTTTCAGGCGGCCCTCTTCGGCCACGACCTCTGAACGGCGGGCGGCAGACCCGTTATACTCCGCCGCGTGCGGTCGCCGATCCGATCGCCGCACCGCGGACAGGGCCGGCGGGGAGAGGCCTTGGGGGCGTGTCGGGCATGAGTTCACGCAACAATCCTCGCAACAACCTGATCGCCGGACTCTTCCTGCTCGGCGGTGTGCTGCTGGCTGTGGTCGCGAGTTTCGTGCTCACCGACTTCGCGGGCGCGCTCACCCGCACGAACACCTACGTCGTTCGCTTCGACATCCTCCAGGGCGCGACGGGACTCGACCGCGACGCGGAGGTCCGCCTGGGCGGCCAGCCGGTCGGCACCGTCGCCGACATCGACTTCGACGACGAGGCGGGCTACGCCGTGAAGGTCACGATCAAGATCCGCAGGGATATCCCCCTCTACGCCGACGCCCGCATTCATCTCGAAGTGCCGCTCCTCGGCTCGGCGAGCGTCATCAACATCGTGAGCCTCGGCACGGAGCAGGCCGGACCCGCGACCGGGCCGATCGAGGGGCGGCTCGCCCCGCCCGCCCTGCTCGCGCAGGCCGGCTACGGCGACGAGCAGCGCACGCAACTCCAGAGCATCCTCGACCGCCTCGACAAGGGCACCGAGAAGATGATGAAGTTCGTGGACGACGCCGACCCGGACCTGACGAAGAACGTCAGCCAGATCGTCGCCGACGTGCGCGACGTGGTCCGCGACGCCCGCGAGCGCTGGCCCGAGTGGAGCGCTTCCATCACCACGACCATCGAGCGCAGCAACGAGTTCAGCGCGAAACTCCGCGACCTGGCCGACCGCGCCGGCCCCGTCCTCGACAAGGGCGAGGGGCTGCTCGATTCGGCGCGGAGCGCGATCGACGACAACCGCCCGCGTATCGACCGCATCGTCGAGAACGTCGAGTCCGTCACCGCGAAGGTCAACGACGAGTGGATTCCCCGCGGCACGCACCTGCTCGACCGGGCCACGACCGGCGTGGACCGCTTCACCGAGATCGGCGACGAGGCGTACACGCTCGTCCGCGCGAACCGGCCCACGATCGACGGCATCCTCGCCGACTCGCGCCTCGCCGCGGACCAGTTGAAACTCGCCACCGTCGAGATCCGCTCGCAGCCTTGGCGGATGCTGCACCGCCCGAGCACGAAGGAACTCGAGACACAACTGCTCTACGACTCGGCCCGCTCCTACGCCGCCGCGGTGAGCGACCTCCGCGCGGCGAGCCAGGCCCTCGACGCCTTGCTCGTCTCCGCGCAGGCCCGCCCGACGCTGAGCGCGTCCGAGGCCGAGCAGATCGCGGGCTGGCGCGACCAACTGGTCCGCGCCTTCGCCCGCTACGCCGAGGCCGAGCAGCGTCTGCTCGACCAGATGATGCAGAGAGCGCCATGACACGCCCGCGCCGTCGCAGGCTCGCGCTCGCGGGGTGCGTGCTGGCGGTCGGCGCGGCGATCTGGGCGGCGGGCCACCGGTCCGATCGCGCGCAGCCCGAAGACTCCAGCGAGTTCGTCCGTGCCCTCGACGACCTCGACGCACGCCTCGACGCCCTGCTCGGCGGCCCGGCCCCGCGGCTCACGCCGGAACCCGGGCTGTACCTCGTCGGCGACGGGGGCGCGCTCGAACGTCTGACCGCGACCAGCGCGGTCCCCCCCGCCGTCGTCGTGCTCGTGCACGGCCTGGATGACCCCGGCGACATCTGGGAAGACCTCCTGCCCGCCCTGCGCGACGCCGGCCTGCGCGCCGCGGTCTTCGAGTACCCCAACGATCAGGGCGTCGCGCCCTCCGCGGACCTGCTGCGCGAGAGCCTCGGGCTGCTCGGGTCCGCCGGCGCCGGGCGCGTCGATCTCGTCTGCCACTCGATGGGCGGCCTGGTCGCGCTGGACTGTCTCACCCGCGCGCCGGAGCACGAATCCCCCCCCCCGCCGGAGGTCCGACGCCTCATCACCGTCGGCACGCCGATGGGCGGCTCGCCGTGGGCGCGGGTCCGCGCGCTCGCCGAGGTGCGCGAGCACGCCCTGCGCTGGCTCGAAGGCCCCGGCTGGGACCCGCGCTCGCTGCTCGGCTCGCTGCGCGACGGGCTGGGCGAGGCGGGCGCGGACCTCATGCCCGGGTCGGCGTTCCTCGACTCGCTGCACGCCCGCGCGCTCCCCGACGCCGTGCGTCTCACCGTCATCGCCGGCCGTCTCACCGCCGAGGAGCGCACCGACACCTCGTGGCTCGCGTCGTCGTGGCTGGCGCGCCGCCTGCTCGGGGCGGCGGAAGCCGAGCGCCTCGCGGACGAGGCCCGGCGCGCGGTCGAGTCCCTCGGCGACGGCGTGGTCCCGCTGGATTCCGCCCTCCGGCTTGACGCGCCGGACACGGTGCTGCTCGAAGCCTCGCACCGCGGACTTGTGCGGCTTCTCTCCGGCGAGCAGCGCGTCAGGGCCGCCCTCGAGGGCGCGGCCCAGCCCGAGCCGCCCGCCATCCCGATCATCCTCGACCGCCTGCGCGACTGACCCGCGCGCCG
>DAOMNQ010000044.1:10398-23846 GCA_035443945.1 Phycisphaerales bacterium
CCACGCGCTCGAGCGCCAGTGCGATCCCCTGCCCGACGCCGATGCACATGGTGCACAGGGCGCGGCGCAGGCCGTGGCGCTCCATCTGCTGCACCGCCGTCGCGACCAGCCGCGCCCCGCTCATGCCGAGCGGGTGCCCGAGGGCGATCGCCCCCCCCTGCGGGTTGACGCGAGGGTCATCGTCAGACAGGCCGAGGGCGCGGGTGCATGCCAGCGCCTGGGCGGCGAAGGCCTCGTTGAGTTCGATCAGGTCGAAGTCGTCCAGGCGCAGGCGCAGCCGTTCGAGCAGCCGACGCGTGGCGGGGACAGGCCCGATGCCCATCACGCCCGGCTCGACGCCCGCCGACGCCGCTCCGAGGATGCGCGCCCGCACCCGCAGGCCGTGGCGAGCCGCCGCGTGCTCCGAAGCCACGAGCAGCGCGGCCGCGCCGTCGTTCACGCCCGAGGCGTTGCCGGCGGTGACGGTCCCGCCCGGGCGCACAATCGGCCTCAGGCTCGCCAGCGCATCGGCGGAGGTGCGGCGGGGGTGCTCGTCCGTCGAGACCTCCGTCACCTCGCCCTTCGGACCCGGCACGCGCACGGGCACGATCTCCGGCGCGAGCGAACCGCTCGCCTGCGCGGCGGCGGCTTTCTGCTGACTCCGCAGGGCGAAGGCGTCCTGATCCTCGCGCGAGATGGCGTGCATCTCGGCGAGGCGCTCGGCGGTCTCGGGCATCGAGTCCGTGCCGTAGGCCTCGCGCATCCGCGGGTTGACGAACCGCCAGCCGATGGTGGTGTCGTGCAGTTCCGCCTCGCGTGCGAAGGGCGACGCGGCCTTGGCGAGGACGAACGGCGCGCGCGACATGCTCTCGACGCCGCCCGCGATCGTCAGGTCCGCCTCGGCGCACGCGATGGCGCGGGCGCAGGCCGCGACGGCCTCCATCCCCGACCCGCAGAGCCGGTTCACGGTGACGCCGGGGACGCTCGGGGGCAGGCCGGCGAGCAGAAGCGCCATGCGAGCGACGTTGCGGTTATCCTCGCCCGCCTGATTGGCGCACCCGAGCACAACATCGTCGATCGCGGCCCTATCAACGCCCGGGTTGCGGCGCATGAGCGCCTCGATCGGGATCGCGGCCAGGTCGTCCGCCCGCACGCCGGAGAGCGCGCCGCCGTAGCGCCCGATGGGCGTGCGGACCGCGTCGCACAGGAAGGCCGCGCGCACGGCTCAGCCCCCCCGCGCCGCGGCGTGCGGCGCGTCGAGCAGCGGGGCGACGGCGAGCAGCGCGGGGCGCAGCGCCTCGCACAGCGCGTCGATCTCGCGCTCAGTCATCGGCGTCGAGAGCGTGCCGGTGCAGGTGCCGATGAGCATAATGCCGTCGCGGAAGAGCGCGTTCACCAGCGCGGCGGCGGCCTCCGCCTCGCGGTGCGAGGGGTATGCCGCCCGGTAGTCGCTCGGCGGCTCGGGCTTCATGTGGACGCGGAACATCGAGCCGTCGCCCGTTACGCACGCGGGCACGCCGACCTCGGCGATGAGGGCGGCGATGCGCTCGCGGGCGAGGCTGCCGAGGCGGTTGAGCCGCGCGACCTCGGCGCGGTCGAAGAGTCGCATCGCCGTCAGCCCGGCCGTCATCGACACGGGGTTCGCGGAGAAGGTGCCCGAGTGCGGGAAGAGCACCGGCGAGCGCAGCGGGTTGAGCACCTCCATGACCTCGCGCCGCCCCGCGATGGCGCCGATCGGGAACCCGCCGCCGATGATCTTGCCCAGCGCGGTCAGGTCCGGGCGGACGGTGTAGCGATCCTGCGCCCCGCCGTAGCCGCAGCGGAAGGTGATGACCTCGTCGAAGACGAGCAGCGCGCTGTTGGCCCGAGTCCAGCGTTGGAGCGCGTCGACGAACACCTCGGTCGCCGGCGCAAGCCCGACGCGGTGCGGCATCGGGTCCAGCAGCACGCACGCGATCCGGTCCGCGTGCCGGTCCAGCAGGGCGACGGCGCGCTCGGCGTCGTTGAACGGCAGCACGACGACCTCGGCGAGTGCGGACGCGGGCGTGCCCGCGCACACCGGCACGCTCGCGGGGCGCTCGGCCTCGCCCCAGTCCGCGGGCGTCGCGGTCTGGCTGACCTCGGCGTAGTCGTACAGCCCGTGGTACGCCCCCTCGACCTTGGCGATCATCGGCCGGCCCGTGAACGCGCGGGCGGCCTTGATGCAGCACATGATCGCCTCGGTCCCCGAGTTCACGAAACGGATCATCTCGAACGAGGGCGACCGCCCGGTCATGTGCTCGGCGAACTCGACCTCGACCTCGGTCGCCAGCGTGAAGGCCGTGCCGCGCCGCACCTGCTCCTCGACCGCACGCACGATCGCGGGGTGCGCGTGCCCGTGGATGAGCGACGCCATGTTGTTGGCAAAGTCCAGCCGCCTGACGCCGTCGATGTCCGTCACACGGCACCCCTCGCCGAACGCGGCGTAGACCGGGTGCGGGCGGCGCAGCACCGCGTTGCGGCTCACGCCCCCCGGCAGCACGCGAACCGCCCGCCGGTACAGCGACTCGCTCCGCGACGGCTCGCTCATGGTCCCTCCTCCCGCCCGTCGCGCCCGTCGATGAGCGGCGCGCCGGTGCAGGCCCGCACGGCCTCGATGTCCACACCCGGCGCGAGCCGGCGCACCACCAGCCCCCGCGCGGCGACGTCCACGACCGCGAGGTTCGTGTACACGCGGCTCACGACGCCCACGCCCGTGAGCGGGAGCGTGCACCGCTCGACCAGTTTCGGCTCGCCGCGGCGCGTCGTGTGCTCCATCAGCACGAGCACCCGCCTCACGCCCGCGACGAGGTCCATCGCGCCGCCGACGGCGGGGATCGCGTCCGGCTCGCCGGTGGACCAGTTCGCCAGGTCGCCCGTCGCCGAGACCTGCATCGCGCCGAGCACGCAGACGCCGATGTGCCCCCCCCGGATCATGGCGAAACTGTCGGCGTGGTGGAAATAGGCCGCGCCGGGCAGGGCGGTGACGGGTTTCTTGCCGGCGTTGATCAGGTCGGCGTCCTCCTCGCCCGGCGCGGGCGGGGGGCCGACGCCGAGCAGCCCGTTCTCGGTGTGGAAGACCAGTTCTCGCCCGGGGGGCACGTGCTGCGCCACCAGTTCCGGGATGCCGATCCCGAGGTTGACGCACGTGCCGTCCGGAATGTCCAGCGCGGCGAGCGCGGCCATCTGCTCGCGGCTCCAACCGGTGTGCGCGCTCACGGGTAGCGCCTCCCCTCGCGCACAAGCGCGGACTCGTCGGCCGGGTCGCGGACCTCGACAACGCGCTGCACGAAGACGCCCGGCGTAACCACGACCTCGGGGTCGATCTCGCCCGGCTCGACGATGCGGCGCGCCTGCACGATGGCGACGCGCGAGGCCATGCACATGATCGGGCCGAAGTTGCGGGCGGTCTTGCGGTAGACCAGGTTCCCGTAGCGGTCGGCGCGCTCCGCTTTGACGAGCGCGAAGTCCGCCGTCAGCGCGTGCTCGAGCACACACTCGCGTCCGCCGACCGACCGGCGCTCTTTGCCCTCGCCCAGCGGCGTGCCGACGCTCACGGGGGTGTAGAAGGCCGGGATGCCCGCGCCGCCCGCGCGGATGCGCTCGGCGAGCGTCCCCTGGGGCACGAGGTCCAGCGCGATCCGGCCCGCGCGGTACCTCGCGGCGAACGCCTCCGAGTCCGCGCTGCGCGGGAACGAGCAGACGACCCGCTCGACGCGCCCCGCCTCGATGAGGGCGGCCAGGCCGACGCGTCCGCACCCCGCGTTGTTGCTGATGACGGTCAGCCCGCGGGCGCCCTGGTCGATGAGCGCGTGGATGAGTTCGACCGGGCTGCCCGCGCTGCCGAAGCCGCCGATCATCACCGTCGCGCCGTCGTGGACGGGGGCGACGGCCTCGCGCGCCGAACTGCAGCGCTTGTCGATCATTCGAGGACCTTGAGCGGGGTGCGCCGTTCGATCGTCGCCTCGAGGGCCCGCTCGATCTCGCGCAGTTCCTCCTCGAAGAAGAACGCGCCCCCGTCGAGGGGGACGAGGCGGTCGACGCGCGTCTCCTGCTCGTCGTAGACGGCGAGGAAGACGCGGTCCATCCAGGCCATGTTGCGGGCCTCGTTGAACTTCAGGGCGAGCGCGCGCCGCCCCCCGACGGTCGCCTCGCCCAGCAGCGAGAGTTTGCCCGCCGAGGTCGTCATGGTGATGTACCGCGAGGGACGGTTGAGCGAACTGAGCGAGCGGAAGACGAGGTTCGAGATCTTCTCGATGTCCGCGAGCGGCGCGGCGAAGTAGTGGTGCTCGCCGGTCGCCCGGGCGCAGTACATCGAGTGGAAGCGGACCAGCAGCGTGCCCAGGACGTTCGCCAGGTCGATCCAGTTCCGGGCCGAACGCTCGATGTCCGTCGTGCCGTCCGGGCGTGTGAAGAGGCTGATGTGGTTCATGATCGGGCTTTGGCTGCGCACCACCACGCCGTGGGCCTGGAGACGCCGGATCGCGGCGATTGTGCTCGGGTTGAGCAGTTCGCGCGGCGTCGAGAAGTGGGCCATCCACGACAACTGCAGGCCGCTCTCGTGCATCTCGTCGAACAGGGCGAGAATGCGCTCGTAGCGGCGCGTCAGCAGCATCTCGGGCTGGTAGGTCAGCGCGCGCGAGGCCAGGCGGATCGTCCGCACGTGCAGCAGCGACGGGTCCTCCAGGAGCGGCGCCACGTACTGGCGCAGCCGCTCGGAGGGGATGTACCCCGCGTCGCCGCCGGTGATGAGCAGGTCGGTCACCTCGGGGTGCCGGCGCAGGTACTCGTGGACCTGCGCGATGTCCTCCTGGATGAACATGTCGTCGTCGCGGCGCAACTGCGCGTGCCTGAAGCAGTAGGTGCAGAAGGCGAAGCACGTCTGCGTCGTCTTGTCGAAGATCAACTGGCACTGCGGGTACTTGTGCTGGCTCCCCTCGACGATGTCGATCCCGCCGTCGTCGCGCTCGACCCACGGCTTGTTGAGCAACTGGTGCCCGTCGTGCGGGTTCGTCTCCTCCTTGTACGCCTCCGCCACCCGCGACCGCGCCGCGGCGTCCGGCGCGGCCTCGTAGCGCGCGACCACCTCCGGGCGCATCATCCCCGGCTGCGGGAACATCAGGTGGTACATCGAGTCCGTCTCGTACGCCCCCCAGTTGATCGTGTTCAACGCGTGGCTCGTCGCCTTGAACCGGTAGACCTCGACGAACAACTCGCGCTCCACCATCGCGCCCAGGCGGATGCCGTGCTCTTCCAGGATGGCTGCGACCTTCCGGAACCCACCCAGCCCCTCGTACTCACGCCGCCCCGGGAACAGAAACGGCTCGCGCTCCATCAGCCCGCTGTGCTCGGGGTAGGTCCGGTGCAGGCGGCTCAGCAGCCCCAGCGGCAGCAGCCCCTCGGATTCGATGATCGCCCGCGTCTCCTCGGGGTACCCGTACCGATCGAGCAAGGCCTCCACGTCCGACGGGGTCATAGCGGGCGGCACCACGCGGGGCGTCGTCCCCGGCCCGACGGACGAAGCAGAAACGGTCACGGCATGGCTCCAGGAGGGGGATGAACTGCCACAACGGTATATTCGGATATGTTATTCCCAAAATACACCCCGGCAAGGTCCATTGTCACGCCACGCCCCTGCCGTTCAGTCCGTACCCCGGGGCACACCCGATAAGTCCCCAACCCCAGCCTCCGCTGTCCGCTTTCCACTGTCCACTCTTCCGCTGTATCCTGCCCCCGTGGCCCAGAGACGCCACCACTACGAGACGGCCTTTGAGCGGCTGCTGCGCGACCGGCGCATCCCCTATGTCGCCGTCGACGAGGCCCGCAAATCGCTCCTGCCCGACGGCGCGCCGCTGCGGCTGGCCTCGGGTGAAGGCCCCGAGCGCTCGCTCAAGTCCTTCGATTTCGTCCTGTACGGCGAAGGATCGAACCTGCTCGCCGAGGTGAAGGGCCGGCGGTACCTCTCGCCTCGTTCGCGCCCGGGTCCGGGACGCCTCGAATCGTGGGTCAACGCGGAGGACGTGGACTCGCTCCTGACCTGGCAGCGGCTGTTCGGCCCGGAGTTCGCGGCCGCGTTTATCTTCGTCTACTGGTGCGTCGAGCAGCCGCCGGACGGCCTGTTCGAGGACGTCTTCGAGCACCGTGCCCGCTGGTACGCCCTTCGCGTGGTCATGGTCGAGGACTACGCCCGCCTCATGCGCGTCCGCAGCCGCCGGTGGGGAACGGTCCATCTCGACGCGGCCTCCTTCGACCTCATCAGCCGGCCCTTCGCCTCGGGCGCGGGCCTTTGGTCTCCCCCCGTCGCCCCCGCCTTCGAGCCGCTGGGCGTCGTCGCCTAGGCCCGGCTTTACTCGTCTTTCCGGCACCGGTACGATGCCCGCGTGAAGCAGATCGCCCCGATCGTTGCCCTCGCGGTGTGCCTCCTGGCGGTCTCGGCGGCCTTCGGTCAGCCGGGTGGCCCGCAGCCGCCCACGCCCACCAAGGCCGACACCCCGCCCGTGGTGATGAACTACCTGTGCCTGATCGTGATCGTCGCGATCGCCATCGGGGCGAACCTGATCCCGAGCAAGCGCGGGCACCAGGACTGATCCTCTCGTGGGCCTTGGAGGGACGAACCCCATGCGCCGGAACACGCGCGGCACGCTCATCGCCGTCAATGTGGGGCTGGCCGCCCTGCTGCTGATGCTCACGCTCGCGCCGGACGGGGCGATCGGGCAGCCCGCCCAGCGCGCCCGCGGCGAGTACACCGTCGTCGGCGGCAAGATCCGCGGCGGGCCGGGCAACGCCATCTGGGTCGTCGATTCGGCGAACCAGGAACTCGTCGCGCTCCGCTGGAACGATGCACGCAACCAACTCGAAGGCATCGACTACCGCGACCTGAACGCCGACGCCAGGGAGCAGCCGGGACGATGAGCACCAACCAGACACGCGACCAGGGGATCGAGGCATCGATGGATCAACGGACTGCCACCCCGTCCCTTCGGCCTTCCGCCTCCGCCCTCCCACCTCAGGACTCAGGTCTCAGGCCTCAGGACTCCTCCCCCTCCACCCGCTGGCTCCAGGCGAGCGCGCTCGTGCTGCTCGGCCTCGTGATCGCCAGGGCCGCGCCGCTCCTCGGCGGTGAGGCCAAAGCCGACATGGTCGCGCGCAGCGGGTCGTACATCGCGATGACGACCGACGGCGGGAACGAGGAAGTCCTCGTCGTCATCGACGAGCGGGCCGAGACCCTCTCCATCTACAAGGTCGTGAACCAGCAGAGCGTCCAACTCTTCCAGCGCGCCGACCTGCGCGAGATCTTCACCGCCGCCCGGGCCAAGCGCCACGGCCGCGGCTGACACCCGGCCCCGCACCAACGCGGGGCGACGCACCAGAACCGTCCGCGCCCGCCGGGCGCGCGGGCGGGCCGAACCCCTCGCCCGGCGACAACCGACCCTACGACCGCGACCGGCGCAGCGCGCGCCGGCGCCCTGTTGTGCGTTCGCCGCGAGGCCCGGAGGTGTCATGTCCATCCTGCCCCTGCCGCAGTTCGAGGAGGACCTCCGCGCCTGGGAGGAGGACCGCAAGGCGTACGAACGCCTGAACACGCCCAAGAGCATCGTCGTCCGCTTCGGCGTGATGAAACTCGTCGGCGAGTTCCCCTACGACGGCGACGCCAAGCCCGGCTGCGGGAGCAAACTGGTCGTCCGCACCCACCGCGGCGTCGAACTCGGCGAGATGCTCACCAGCACCTGCCCCAACTCGGGTTGCTCCAAGAGCGTCTCGCGCAAGGACATGCTCGCCTACATCGAGAACTCGGGCGGACGCGACTACCCGTTCTTCGACCAGGGCCGCGTCCTCCGCATCGCCACGCCCCAGGACCTCGACCGCCAGGCCGCGCTGGAGCAGCGGGCCAACGAACTCCGCGTCGAGGCCCGGGCCGAAGCGGAGCGGGTGAACCTCGCCATGAAGATCGTGCAGGTCGAGCCGATCCTGGGCGGGGAGCGGATCACCGTCTACGGCATGTCCGAGGAGCGGGTCGACTTCCGCGAGTTCGTCCACCGCGTCTCCGACCGATGGCGCGCCCGCGTCGAGGTCCGCCAGGTCGGGGCGCGCGACGAGGCCCGGCTGGTCGCCGACTACGAGCGCTGCGGGCAGTACTGCTGCTGCAAGAACTTCCTGAAGGTGCTCAAGCCGATCTCGATGCGCTCGGCCAAGACGCAGAAGGCCACGCTCGAGCCGCTCAAGATATCCGGGCGGTGCGGACGGCTCATGTGCTGCCTCCGCTACGAGGACGAGACCTACGAGGACCTGAAGAAGCGCCTCCCCCACCGCAAGAGCAAGGTCGGCACGCCCGAAGGCGACGGCATCGTCATCGACTCGCAGATCCTGACGCAACTGGTGCGGGTGCGCCTCGACGCGGACGGGCGCGACATCGCCGTCCCGGTCGAGGAACTCGTCCCGGTGGGAACGCCGCCGACGCGCGAGCCGTCCACACCCGCTCCGCGCCCCGGCCGCCCGGCGCGTCCGGAACGCCGCCCGCCCGGCCCCGCTCCGGCCCACGTGCGCGACCGGGAGCGTGCCCGCGACGCCGACCGCGAGTCGATGCCCGCGCGCGAGGAACCCGCCCCCGAGCCGGCCGCGCCGGGCGATGGCGAGCCGCGCCGGAAGAAGCGCCGCCGGAAGAAGCGCAAGCCCGGCGCGGGCGGCGCGCCGGCCGCACCCGGCGCGTCCGCGTCCCCCCCCGCCGCGAGACCGGAAGGCACGCGCCAGCCGGACGCCGACGGTGCGCATCCCCGCAAGCGCCGCCGCCGGCGCAAACGCCCGGGCGGCGGCAGCGGAGGCCCGTCCAAGCCGACGGAATAGTCTCTTCGTGGTCATCCCACGCTATCCCTGTGGCCTCCGTCGAAAGTCGGCATCCCCACTTTCGGTTCTGGTCACGCCGTTCAACGCTCGCGTTCACCTGCGCAAGGAGGGTACAACCTTAGCGCCCGGGACAGTATGCACGCCAAGGTCCAAGTTCTGTAGCACGAACAGGCTTCGGGTACCCTCTTGGCGTTGCGCGGCGAGAACCGTGCTCAACACGATCGTTGAGCACGGTTCTCAAGACCGACCGACAACCAGGCGTCGGCGTGCGTCACGTCGTCCGTCACCCGCACTTCTTCCAACGCCAGTCGTGTGTGTCCCAATCCCAGAACAGAAGGTAGTACGAACCAGCACCCTTCACGGCGATCGCGTCTACGCCGAACTTGCCCGCGACACCACCGTCGATGCTCGTTTGTCCGGGCGGCGGGCCGTGGTCGTACCAGACCCAAGTCGATCCGTTGTAGTAGAGCTGCAGGACCGTACGATACGTATTCGAGCCGCTGTTCCAGCTCCCTGTCACAAAGAGCTTGCCCTCCGAGATCGAGACAGCCGTTGAGTCGATCCTCCAACCGAAGGGCTTACCGTGGTTATGCCAGACCCATCCACTTCCGTCGTGGAAGATCTGCCGCAGGCTTCCGTCATCGCACGTGACAAAGACTTTGCTTGTGGACGGCATCGGCGCACCGACAGACACGGCTTTGACGCCACCCGTACCGAACGCGTTTGCCTTCTCAGGGTATCCGTGGTTGTGCCATTTCCACTGGTTGACGGCGGAATCCCACCACATCTGGGCCACTTCCCCCCCCTGCGTGGTTACAAACACACTTCCATCCCGGAGCACGCAGGGGGTGACATTCCGCAGCGGCTTGTAGTTCTGGGCTTTGCCGTGCGAGTGCCATGTTTTCGCTCCCCACAGGAAGCGTTCGTAGAGCTCACCCCCGCCCACGAGCATGACGCGATTCCCGTACATCAGCGCGCTAGGTCCGGAGAGGACACTCGGCATGCTCGGCGGGGCGCCGTAGTTGCTCCAGCTTCCCGCTCCGCCGGTGGGCTCCCAGCGTGCGAGGAACGGCTTGCGCCCGATCCACGATTCTTGCATGGTCACGAAGAATCCCCCAGTCGGTGTCACATCTCCTGGGGGCGAGAGCGCAAGCGCAGGGTACCAGGTGATCCCCGACGCCACCCACTGGGTTCCCACGTTGTCCCATCGTCGAACCGCGGTCGATGTCGTCATGTTCATCAAGTGCGCGAAGCTGCCGTCGGCCTGCACGGCTCCGGGCGGGGTGAAGTTCTGGAGGTACAGCTGCCCTGAGGCTGTGACAGGTGTGAGAGCTGCGAGGAACACCGAACAGAGCAGACCGGCGAGGTGGTATTGCAGTTGTCCGAGCCGCATAGGGATCTCCTTTTCATGCGAGATGCGAACACAGCCCTTCTGGCAATCGTCCCAAGACGATCGCAGTGGCAGTTGGCTCGTGAACGCTCTCTCTGAGACGTGCTCGGCAGGACGATCCCGCCTTTCTCCTGGGTATCCGCCGCTCATCACCGAATCTTGCAGCCTCTTGGGCGAGGAACGCGAGAAAAGCGTCAGCCGCGACTCTTCGCCTGTCAGAGACGTTGCGATCTCGCGGAGACGATCACGGTCCGTAGGCCGGTGGCAGGGCAGGTCTCGACTATCGGGTCGGCTCAGCGCGGGAGCGCGACACGAGGCGCTCTCGACGCGGACCACATTGGCTGGTCACGACGTAGGCGGGCTTTGTCCGGTCCCACTCTGCGAACATGGTGTTCCTCCGTGTCCCCCCGCCGGGCCGTAGGCATGGCAACCAAACCCCGCCGTACTCGCGCATCCGACCCCGCGCGGCTGAACGCGCGATGCCTGCCTCTCCGCTACGCTTCCCCCATGCCCGATGCACCCGTCCCCGACCGGCCCGCCTCGTCCTTCAAGGAGACCGCGATCTCCGTGGTGATCGCGTTCGTGCTCGCGTTCGTCTTCCGCGGCTTCGTGGTCGAGGCCTTCGTCATCCCGACCGGCTCGATGGCCCCGACGCTCCTCGGCGCGCACACCCGCTTCCACAGCCCGGAGTCCGGGGCGGTCTGGACCGTCAACCCGCGCGACACGGGGCAGACCCGCTCCGGCGAGACGATGCCCCTGCCCATCCAGGGCGAGAGCAGGCCGCTGCGCGTGACCGACCCCATGACCGGCGCCCGCGTCGGCGAGCAACTTCCCGAGAGCCTCGGGCGCGGCAAGCGGCTGCTCGGCGGCGACCGCATCTTCGTCCTCAAGTACCTCTACTCGGTGTACGACCCGTCGCGCTTCGACGCCGCGGTCTTCAAGTACCCGGGTCGCCCGCAGGAGAACTACATCAAGCGGCTCGTCGGCCTGCCGGGCGAGGAGATCGCCCTCGTCGACGGCGACGTCTTCGTTCGACCCGCCGCGGCCCGCCCGCCCGGCGCGTCGCAGAGCGACTGGAACGCCGACGACTGGACCATCGCCCGCAAGCCCGAGCGCGTGCAGCGGGCGCTGTGGATGCCCGTCTACGACAGCCGGTACGCGCCGCTCCGCCCCGAGCGCGACCTGCGCCGGTGGTTCCGCGCCCCGTGGCTCGGCACGACCAGCGCGGGCGAACCCGACGCAGCGTGGCAGATCGAAGACCGCCACGACTACATCTACTCGGGCGAGGGCCCGACCGTGCTGCGCTGGGACCACGAGAACTGGCCCGTTACCGACCGTTACCCCTACAACGAGATCGACCCGCTCGGCCCCAACCCCTTCGGCGGGCGCTTCGACGTGAACCAGGGCATGGCCATCTTCCCGGTGTGCGACGTGCGCGTCGCGTTCGGCGTCCGCCCGATGCGCGAAGGGCCTGGCGTCGCCGCCGTGCTGAGCGCGCGCGGGCACGAGTTCCGGGCCGAGATCGAGGGCGACCGCGTCACGGTGCGCATGCGCCCCGAGGCGGACGGGAGCGCGGCGGAGTCGTGGCGCGAGATCGGGACGGGCCGGCTGCCGCGCGCCCTGCCCGCCGGCGAGGTCACCAACCTCGAGTTCTGGTTCGTCGATCAGAGCGTGCAGGTGTGGCACGAGGGTCGGTGCGTGGCGCTTGCGGAGTATGGGTGGTCGCCCGCCCTGCGCGTTGCCCACGCGACGGGCCGCCCCTTCGCCGAGGTCATGCGCGCACAGCGCAGCGGCAACGTGCTGGCCGACCACCGGCTCTTCTCCCCCCCCCGCGTTCGTATCGAGTTCGCAGGCTCGCCGGTCACGCTCTCGCGCGTGCGGCTCGACCGCGACGTCCACTACCAGGCGTCCGCCTACGACCGCCGACACGGCGCGCGCGGCACGCACGTACGCGACGGGCAGCCCGCGCTCGGCACGCACCCCGCCCAGCCCTGCGTCCTCGGCCCGCACCAGTTCTTCGCCTGCGGCGACAACGCCGCCTCCAGCCTCGACGGCCGCCTCTGGGACACGCCCGACCCGTGGGTCGCCGCGGAGTTCGACCCCACGCCGGGCGTCGTGCCCCGCGACCTGCTCATCGGCAAGGCGTTCTTCGTCTACTTCCCCGCCGTCAGTTGGGAGAAGCGAGCGCCCGTGCCGGACTTCGGCCGCATGCGCTTCGTGTGGTGACGGTGCGGGGCGGTCGCACGGTCGCGAGGTAGACGCCTCCGGCACGCGTTTTTCGGGTTTTCGGCTTGGCGCGTCCGGCTCCCTTTGGCATAGTGATGTCGTGGGCCTCTTGTGCCCGGTCTGCCCACGCGGCGGGCCGGGCTGGTGAACGCACACCGGACATCAGGAGACCGACCATGGCAGCGACCGGCACGAGGGGCATCGCAAAGCGACTTCACTCGATCGTCTGTTGGGGGGGGGGTTAGGGTGGCGGCGGTTCTGGCCATGCTGCTGGGCCTGCTGGCCGTGCCGGACGAGGCTTCGGGGCAGTCGGAGCCGGTGCCTCAGTTCAAGGCTGCCGTCAAGTTCGATTCGTTCGTGACGTACCCCTACGGCATGGCCGTGGCCGATGTCATGGACGCGGATGGGAACCCGGGTCAAGACGGCTACCCGGAACTGGCCGTGGTTGGAGCGGGATGGGATCTCCTGGCTTGCGGTGGCGATGCGTCTGGTGGGCTGATCCGCGTGTTCCGGAATACCGGCACGTGGCAGACCGATCCGGCCAATGGTCTCGTGGCACACTGGGCAACGATCATTCCCAACTCACTTGCCACCGAAGTTGCGTTCGCCGATGTCTCGGGCGTGAATGGCCCCGATCTCGTGGTTCTGGCCCTCTATGGCGGTGGCGGCGTGCTGTACGTCTTCACGAACCAGGGAGACGGCACGTTCTCTCACGACCCCGTCCTGTGGCACGTGCCTGGATCGCCCATGCGAGGGCTGGCCGTCGCGGACGTGGACAATGACGGCGACCTGGACGTCATCGCGGCGGTCAACGAGTGCCCGGCAGGCGATCCACGAAACAGGATCGTTGTGTTTGAGAACACAAGCGACCCGCAGATCGGACTCATAGCGTTCGTTCCCCAGACGATCACCCTCGACATCGCAGGGGATGTAGCCCCTGGCGACGTGGCCGTGGGCGACTTCTTCGCGCTCGCCGCGGGTCAGCCCCTCATCG
>DAOMNQ010000045.1:0-13619 GCA_035443945.1 Phycisphaerales bacterium
GGCGCAAGTCGGCCCCTGTTCGGGTCAACCCGTGGAAGACGGCTGAAGAGTTACGAGACGATGTGCCTCTACGATGATGTTAAAATCGACGATTTCTTTTCAGAACATGAGGCGATCATTCGTCCCGAAGTGACGCGATTATTACGGTTGTTGCGAGATCTGTTGGATCAGCTCTCTAGTAAGCAGAAAAACGATCCCGATCCAGACCCTTTTATTGAGCCGAGTTGGCCGCATGTAGTCGGATTGGCAAAGCGAATACTCGATGAAGCTAAGCAGCGGGGCTGGTACAGGACCAAGACGTGAACGTGGCTTGTTCACGTTCGGGTACGACGCTCGTGGGAACCTGACGGTGGCGACGGCGGGTCTGGACGTGAACGAGGACGGGGAGCTGGACGGCGTGAACGACGTGGTCATTGCGCAGGGGGTGTTCGAGTACGACGCTCGTTCGGCGTTGGTGCGGGAGTGGCAGTCGTGGGGCGGTGAGGCGGACCTGGACGAGCAGACGGGTTCGCCGCGGGTGGAGTATGCGTGGGCGTACGTGTCGGCCTGGGAGGGTGGGGGTTCGGCGGGCGGTTCGCCGGGTCCGGGCGAGAACGTGCATCGGCTGTCGGGGATGCTGTATCCTGCGCGGGTGCAGACGGGGACGCGGCTGGAGGTCGGGCTGGTGTACGGGGACGACCCCCACGACCCGGCGTCGGTGGACGACGCGTTGTCGCGTGTGAGCCGGCGGTGGAGCGGCTGGTGCAGTACGCCTACGCGGGGTCGGACCGGCGGGTGGGGTCGTCGGCGTGGGCGCGGGTGGGCGGCACGCTCGAGGAGGCGTTCCGGCAGGCGTTCGGCGACGGGCAGGCGCTGGGCTACCCCGGTCTGGACCGGTTCGGTCGTGTGCGTGACCTGCACTGGACGCTGTCGGACGGGGAGACGACGGTGCAGCGGTTCGGGTACGGGCGCAACTCGGCGGGCGACCTGCTCCATGCGCGTGTGGAGCAGGAGGACGCGGTGAACACGCGGTCGTGGCTGTACGGGCACGACGGGCTGTCGCGGCTGCGTTCGGCGGAGCGGGGCGCGCTGGAGGCTGGGAACGACGCGATCGACCGGACGACGCAGGGCGTGCCGACGCCGCGGCGGGTGTCGTGGGGCCTGGACCGGCTGGGGAACTGGACGCAGGGGGCGGGTCAGACCGACGGCGGCAACGAGTTCGTGCATGCGGGGTGCCGCGCCGGAGGAACGCGTCAAGTGCTCCAGCGCTTTGGTGGAAGGAGAGTGTGCGGCAGGATGGTCTAGAGGCTATCCCGTAACCTCGGAGAACCGATCTCACCACAGAGGCACAGAGAGCACCGAGGCAGGAATCATTGGTTGTTTTCTCGGTGCCCTCTGTGCCTCTGTGGTGAATCTCGGGTTTCGGGATAGGCTCTAGGCAGCCCGGGCGGCGTTCGAGCCGGGGGCGGCCTCGATCGGCTCGGACTTGGTGCGCTCCATCTCGCGGGTGGCCGCCAGGAGGAACTGCTGGTGCGATCCGATACCCTTGGCGGAACGCTCATCGAAGGTGGCCACACCGACGGCGAGCGTGGGCAGACTCCCGCGTTGCGCGGCGTCGCGCGGCGAGAGAGTTGCGGCAAGAGAACCGGCAGCGCGGAGCGCGGGAAGCCGGGGCATGCCGGGCAGCAGGACGGCGAACTCGTCGCGCGCCAGCCGGGCGATGGTGCAGCCGAGATGAGAAAACTCGCGACGGAGGACGGCTGCCGCATTCAGGATCGCTTCGTCGGCGGCGACCTGCCCCTCCCGCTTGGCGATGGCGTCGAGGCCGCCGAGGGAGAGCCGAACGAGCGAGAGCGCTCGCGGTTGGCTGACCGCCTGCTCGAAGGCCTGGCGAAGTGACCTCTCGAATGCCTCCGGACCCTGGACGCCGGTGAGCGGATCGAACTCGTACTCGTCACCCGGCCTGGCGGCTGTCCGCACGGGATCGGCGCCGGCGCACGTGCTCACCGCTGTGAGTTCGGCGAGGCGCGCTCCGGCGTCGGCGAGGATGGACTCGGCTGTCGGCAGATCGCCCGTGCTGAGGTTCAGCAGGCGGCCGAGCTCGATGGCCGACTGGGTGATCTTCGGCAGGACGGCGTCGACGCGGGACGGCTCCAGCCTGAACCACTCGCGCGCCCGCTGGTACAGGCGGCGCAGCGCGGGGACCGCGTCGGCATCGGTGATCGTGTCGTGGAACAGGTTCCCCAGCGCGACGCAGCGGATCAGTTCGCAGCAGGCCTTGGGCGCGGCGGTTGGCCGCTCGTGGTACTTGATGGGGAGAACGAGTTCGTCGGGGAGCCGCCAGCGTTGAGCGAGCATCGCACCGACATCGGGGTGTTGCGTGTCGAGCGCGGCGAGTTCGTGCTTGACGAGTTGACGGTGGTCCGTACCTGCCGCCTCGAGAACACGGAGGTAGTCCGTCCCGAGCGTGCGGTAGAGGGCGATCATGCCGACGTCCTGGAGCAGGCCGCCGAGGAACGCCTCATCCGTCTGCTTGATGCAAACCTCATGCGCAACGATGCGGGCCGCCGCTGCGGTGATGAGACCCCGCCGCCAGTAACTCACGTAGTCGAACCGCGGATCGGAGTCGTCGTTGACCGTGGAGACAAGCGAGAACCCGATGGCAAGGCTCTTGACCGGGCCGAGGCCCATCAGGACCATCGCACGCGAGATCGAACCGCAGCGTTGCCGCAGCCCGTAGAGCGGTGAGTTGACGGTCCGGAGGACTTTCGCCGAGAGCCCCTGGTCCTTCTCGATCACTGCCGCGACCTCATCCAGCGAGACGTCCGCGTCGGCGGTGAGGTGAAGAATGCGCACCGCCACCGTCGGCAGCGTGGGCAGCGTCGGGCACGCGAGGACCTGTTCTAGGAGTTGCTGGTTCACGGCGACCTTCCACCCGGAATGGGCGGCCGGATCGCGTCGCAGCATCCGTGCCGCACTCGGAGTATCGACCCCCCCCGCCGCTGCCTTTACTTCCCGGCGTTCGCCCGGGACGAGGCGGATGGGGCGTCCGTGAGGGGGCGCCCTCCGAAGGCCCAGCGAACCGTTGGCAGTTCGCGTCCGAGAATCTCGCGGAGATAGGCCGCGAGAAGTCGATTCGCGCGGTCGAGGGATGCGCCGTCGTCGCCGATCGGTTGTCGCGCATCGAGGCGGCGGAGGAGTTGGACGGTGGGCGCCCGCACTTTCCAGAGCGGGGAGGAATGAGTGTTATCCCCCTCGTCGTCTCCGAGCATCACAAGCCCGCCGCCGCGGGGACTGAAGCCGTAGACCTCCCGAGCCTGCTCTCCCTCACCATGACCGAGCGCCGGCTTGTAGCCGGTCTCGACGAGCGTTGCCCACTGGAAGCGAAGGATGGCAACCGCCGTCGCGTCGCCGAGCGAGCGCAGCGAGGCGAGCAGGGCGTCGAACAACGCGGGGTGCGGATCCTCATCGGTGATCGCGTGGCAGACGAGGTCCGCGAGGTACATGCCGGCGTGAAAGGTGGCGAGAGAGCGCCGGAGCGCGGGGAAGGTCTCCTGGAGGTCCCATGCGGTGAGCGTGGCGAGTGAGCCGGTGGGCTTGACGATGGCGACGACCTCCCCGCGGGTGAGGAGTTCGAGGCCGCCGGAGTAGGGGGCCTTTTCCCGGCGTGCCCCCTTGGCGATGCCGCGGATCAACCCGTGCCCGCGCGTGAAGAGGGAGACGGTCTGGCTCGTCTCGGACCAGTCCCAATGTCGGACGCAGACGGCCTGGTCGCGGACGGTCGGCACGCGGGAGGGTACGCGGGGCGGGGGCGGCCGATTCCCTCGCCGCGGACGGGACGGGACGGGCCGATCGGTGTATGGTGCCCGGTCATGCGTTTCGACCTTGTGGATGCCGTGCTCGACCGGGGACCGGATCGGATCGTCACGCTCAAACAGGTGAGCGCGGCGGAGGAGTACCTTGCCGACCACTTCCCGACGTTCCCGGTCCTGCCGGGGGTGCTGATGCTGGAGGCGATGGTCCAGGCCGCGCGACTCCTGGCGTCGGGGGAGGCCGGCGAGCCGCTCGTGCTCGGGAGCGTGCGTGCCCTGAAGTACGGTCGGATCGTGCAGCCGGGGGACTCGCTCCGGGTTGAGGTCACGTGGACATCGCGGAACGAGTGCGGCGCGGCCGACTTCAAGGGTGAGGCACGCGTGATCGGGCCGGACCGGGCCGAGCGGGGGGTGGCGGCCTCCGGGCGGTTTACGCTGCGGGCGGTTCGGTCTGCCTCCGCTGAGGTGGGCGGGGCGTCCCGTATCGTGTAGCATGGCGGCCCATGCCGGGGGAGTGGCCCGCGAGTCCGAGGAAACATGATGACGCGAGATGAGATATTCGAGAAAGTCCGCGAGGTGCTGGTCAGCGCCCTGGCGGTCGACGAGGACGAAGTGACGCCCGACGCCGTCCTGACGGCGGACCTCGGCGCGGAGTCGATCGATTTCCTCGACATCGTGTTCAAACTCGAACAGACCTTCGGGTTCAAGATCGGTCAGGGCGAGTTGTTCCCGGACAACGTGGCACAGGACCCGGAGTACGTGCAGAGCGGGAAAGTCACGCCGAAGGGGATCGCGGCCCTGAAGGAGCGCCTGCCGCACGCAGACTTCTCTACTCTGGAGGCGGACCCGCGCGTCGAACGCGTGGGCGAGATCTTCACGGTGGACGCGGTGGTCCGGTTCTGCGAGCGGAAACTGGCCGGCTGAGCCGCGGAGCGGACCATGCGCTGGATGTGGATCGACCGCGTGGTTGAACTCCTGCCCCGCGAGCGGCTGGTCGCCATCAAGAGCGTGACGGCGGCCGAAGAGCACCTGTACGACCACTTTCCCGCGGCGCGACGGGCGGACGGATCGGTGCGAGAGGCAATGCCGATCATGCCCGCGTCGCTCATCGTTGAGGGGATGGCGCAGTCGGCTGGCATCCTCGTCGGGCACGCGGAGGAGTTCCGCGAGAAGGTCGTGCTCGCGAAGGTCTCGCGGGCCGAACTGGAACGCGACGCGATCCCGGGCACGACGCTGCGCTACACGGCGGAGTTGCGGAGCATCGGGGCGCAAGGGGCCAGCACCGAAGGCTCGGTCGAGTTGCTCGACCACGCCCGGCCGGACGAGGGGTTCGTGCAAGTAGGGCGCATCGACCTGATGTTCAGCCACCTGGACCGGAACATGGCGGGGATCGCGTTCCCGGAGCACAACTTCGTGTTCAGCGAGTCTTTCCGCACGCTGCTGAAGACGAGCGGGATCGACTGCCCGTTCTGAGTCAGCCGTGGAAGAGTTCGTCCGTCCAGTGGTCAAAGAACAGCGCGAGTTGGGCGAAGGCGGCGACGACCGGAAGGGCATTGAGCCCGATGGCGATGCTCGCGATGGACCGGCCCACGGGCGGTCGCCTGCGCCCCACGTACTCGCAGATCACCAGCACCAGGGCGATGACACTGAACTTGAGCAGGATCAGCCCCGACAGCCCGGCGTGCCTCAGCGCATGGTCGGCGATGGCGTTCACTTCCGTGCCGCCCACCCCGAGCACGACCCACGTCATCATCACGTCGAGAGACCCCGCGAAGACGATCCAGCCGTAGGCGTCGGGGTACAGGACGGGCTGCGGGGCGGGGCGCATCGTCGGCCTCCTCGTCGCGGCACGCTCAGCGGTCGAGCGACTCGCGGACGAGACGGCCGAAGAGCGCCATCGGAGCGGGGTGGCCCGTCCATGCCGTGAACTGGGCCGCCGCCTGGCGGACGAACATCTCCACGCCGTCGATCGCTCGCCAGCCGACCTCGCGAGCGTCGTTCAGGAGTGCTGTTCGCACGGGGTTGTAGACGGTTTCCATCACGACCGTCTGCGGGCCGCACGGATCGGTCGGGCGGGCGGCGAGTTCGCGCACCGGGAGCGGCGATCCGTCCGGGTCCGGGCCGCCCTTCATGCCGACGGGCGTGCAGTTGACGAACGCGTGCGCTCTCGCGTGTGGTAGCGCGGCCCAGTCATCGGCCGACGCTCGCACGCCGGAAGCAATGACGGCCTGAGCGAGATGGTCGGCGCGTTCACGAGAGCGGTTGTACACGATGATCTCCGCGCCGCGCCTCGCCAGCGCAAACGCGATCGCCCGCGCGACGCCGCCCGCGCCGAGGATGGCCACTCTCACGCCCGCGATCTCGCCGAGGGCTTCCTGAAGGCAGGCCACGGCCGCCGGCGCATCGGTGTTTGCGACCGCCATGCGGGTGATCGCGCCATCCGCCGATCGCTCCACAACGATCGTGTTGGCCGCGCCGCAGGCCGCGGTGTCGCCGTCGGTCGTCCACCCCTGCTCCGCGGCCAGCCGGGCGAGGTTCTCCTTGTGCGGGATGGTCACGCTCGCGCCGCGGAAGTGCAGTCGCGGATGATGGACGAGTTCGAGCACCGTGGCCTTGAAGGACTCGTAGGAGCCGTCCCCGCCCTGCTCGGCCGCGGCGATGGGCAGGGGCAGGTAGACGCCGTCGTGGCCGACGGCCTCAAAGCCGGCGTTGTGCACGAGCGGCGAGAGCGAGTGACCGACGGGCCACCCGACGATGCCGTAGACGCCAGTCGGGGCGGTGATCGAGCGGAATCGGTAGAGGTCGAGGAGTTCGCCGATGGTCGGCTGGCCGGGAGCGGTCGCCCCCTGGGGGTGGAGGCTGGCGAAGGTGAGAAAGCCGCCGAACTTCGGGGCGAGGACGCGGCTCATCAGGCCGAACTCGCCCATGCCGAGGGCTATCGTCGGGCGGTCTCGCTCGGCGAGGAGGTCGAGGAGTTCCAGATTGTCGCGCAGCGAGCGGGCGCGGAAGGCAACCTTGTGGACGGCGGCGGCCGGCTCGGCTCGCATCACAGCGAGCCTGCGGGCGAGGTCCGCGGGCCGACCGTCGAAGTCGTGCATCGAGAGGATGAGGCGAGTGGACACCGGGCGTGCCTGCTTCGGGTGATCGACCGCAAGGTTCACCTTCTGGCGTAGATTCGCCGAACGCGAGTATGCGGCGAGTTCGACGTCGATGTACGCGGGCGGCGCGTCGCTCGTGCCGAGGCGCTCGAAGAGGGCGACCCGGGCGTCCTCGGGGCCGTCGTAGTGGCCGCCCTCCCACGTGGGGCGGCAGGTGATGATGCAGGGCAGTGGAGACTCAGCGGCGAGGCGGAGGATCGCTTGTGTCTCCGCTTCGTCGCCGGACCCGGAGAAGCAGGCGTCGATGCGGTACTCGACGATGTCCGCGCCGTGGTCGCGCGCCAGCGCGGCATCGGCAATAGCCGCGTCGGTGTCGTTGACGAGGATGGGGACGCAGAGGAGGGTGGGCACTCGGGGAGTGTAGAGGCCCGGGGTGAACCACCCACCCCGCGGCGGGGCGATCAGCAGCCCGCGACAAAGACGTTGAGGAAAGCCACGAAGTCCAACGTGTTGACGACGGTGTCGCCGTTGAAATCGGCCGCGCCGTCCTGAGCGACAAAGGCGTTGAGAAAGGCCACAAAGTCCAGCGTGTTCACGACGGTGTCGCCGTTGAAGTCGGCCGGGCAGGCGGCCTGGACGCCGGTAGCCGCGAACGTGAAGGTACCGTTCAGGGCGGACGAGACGGTGTCGAGGGTGAGGTTCAGCAGCAGGTGCGCGGTGTAGCCCGGCGGCAGAATGGTGGGAAGGTCCAGCGGGAACTCGGGGAGTTCGAGGCCGGGTTCCTGCGAGTCGTCGAACTCGATCGTCTGCGAGGCGACTACCGAAACGCCGTCACCCGAGACCGTGATCGTGCCCGCCAGCGCGACCGCAAAGGGCAGGTCCGCGACCGGGAACGAACTGCCCAGCAGTTCAAACTCCGCGTTCATCACCGCTGGGACAACGACCGCGAAGTCGTATTCGCCCGGCGCGGTCTCCGTCAGCACGCCGAGCGCCGCGTCCTCGGTCTGCACGACGGCCATCGACACGATCGACAGGTCGCCGAGCGGGAGTTCGATGGGAATCCCGATGTAGGTCGAGTCCGGATTGCGTGTGCGGAAGGACTCGGGGAAGAAGGAGATGCTGGCGGGGATGGAGGCAGGGCCATCGGCGAGAAAGTCGGCGGAGAACCCGCTGATGACGAGCGTCGCGCCATCGGTGTCGAGGTACAGACCGAAGCCGCCGGAGGTCTCCGTGTCCAGCGGGCCTGCGAGTTCGAGGCCCAACTGCACCGGCACGGGCACGTTCTCGGTCGCGCCGAACGACCCCCACAGCCCGGGCTTGGTGCGCGTGCCGTCGGGGTTGGTGTCCGGGTTGTAGTCGCCGATCAGCGAGCCGCTGGTGTCGGCCTCGAACGATGTCGAGCCGATGAGGCCGCTCGCGGACTGGTCGATGGCGACGACGTAGTTCTGCGCGAACGAGACGGACGCGAGGGCAACGGACACCGCGAGCGCGGCGCACGGACGGATCGAAGGCATGGGCGGCTCTCCTGTGACCCGCACAGGATACGCGAACAGCCTCTTCCGGCACAAGACTCTGGCACAAGTTCGGCGTACGGAGGCCCATAACCACCGAACGGACGCCGTGTGCGGCGATCAGAGGGCCGCCAGCCGTTCGGCCGTCCTCACCTCGAGAAGGGCGGCGAAGAGGGGGGCCAAGCCGCCGGCGAGAACCTCGCGGAGGTTGAACTTCTGGTCGAGGCGCTGGTCGGCGACGATGTTGTCCTGGTAGCGATAAACCCGGATCTTCTCGGATCGCTCGCCCGCGCCGATCTGCCCGCGGCGCTCGGCGGAGCGCTCGGCCGCGATGCGCTCGCGCTCCAACTCGTAGACCCGCGCCGCGAGCAGGCGCCTCGCCCTCTCGCGGTTCTGGTGCTGGCTCTTGGACTCCTGCATCCGGACCTCGACGCCCGTAGGCATGTGGACGAGGTGGACCGCGGTCGCGACCTTGTTCACGTTCTGCCCGCCGGGACCTTGCGCGGTCGTGACGTGCTCCTGCACGTCGCGCGACCAGTCGATCTTCACCTCCACGTCCTCCGGCTCCGGGAGGACTGCGACGGTCGCCGTCGAGGTGTGGATGCGGCCCTGGCTCTCGGTCGCGGGCACCCGCTTCACGGAGTGAACGCCCGCCTCGAACGAGAGTTCGGACCACACGCCCTCGCCGCGAATGTTGACGACCGCGGAGCGAACCCCCCCCACCGACGGATCGACGGCAAGGTCGAGCGGTTCGAAGACCCAGCCGCGGCGCTGGGCGTACTTCTCGTACATCGCAAGCAGGTCGCGCGCCCAGAGGCCCGCCTCGTCGCCGCCCGTGCCCGCGCGGATTTCGAGCATGACCGACCCGACTCGCCGATCCTCCGCGCCGACCAGCAGCGTCTTCACGCGGGCGACGAGTTCCGCCGACTCCGCTTCAACAAGCGGCAGTTCCGCTCCCGCCAACGCCGCGAGTTCAGCATCATCGGACTCGATGGCACGGCGGAGATCCGCGGCCTCGCTTCGCAGCCTGCGCCAGCGGCGGTAGGCCTCAACGGTCGGCGCGAGCGCTGCACGCCGGATCGAGAGGTCGCGCGCCGAGCGATGGTCCGCCGCGATGGCCGGATCGGCCAGGTCGCGCTCGACGCCCGCCAACTCGGCGTCCATCGAGTCCAGCCTCGCCATGATGGCATCTGAAAGGGCGTCGGGTCCGGGCATCGCGCCCACGATAGCCTCCGAGGCGGCGCGGATCGCGCTCCCATGAAACGGCGGGGCATCGAACCGCAATAATCCGGCGGCCCGGCGGACGGAAACCGGGCGCGAAAGGGGTGGTCGTGACCGATGCCATCGTGATGCGGGGCGTGAGCAAGTCGTTCGGCCAGAAGCAGGCCGTCATCGACATGAACCTGACCGTGCCGCGGGGCGCGCTCTACGGGTTCATCGGGCCGAACGGGGCGGGCAAGACCACGACCATCCGGATGGTCATGGCCATCCTCTTCCCCGACGCCGGCCAGTTGTCCGTGCTCGGGCGGCCGTCGGCGGTCGAGAGCAAGGACCGCATCGGCTATCTGCCCGAGGAGCGCGGCGTCTACAAGAAGATGAAGGTCGGGGCGTTCCTGCGGCACATGGGTCGGCTCAAGGGCGTGCCCGGTGCCGGGCTTGACGCCAAGGTGCGGGCCTGGCTGGAGCGGATGGACCTGGCCGACTGCGAGCGCAAGCGCTGCGAGGAACTCTCCAAGGGCATGCAGCAGAAGGTGCAGTTCATCTCCGCGGTGCTGCACGAGCCGGAACTGCTGATCCTCGACGAGCCGTTCAGCGGGCTTGACCCGGTGAACACGCGGCTGCTGCGCGACCTGATCCGCGAGCAGCACGCCGCCGGGCGGACCGTGATCTTTTCGACGCACGTCATGCCGCAGGCGGAGCAGATCTGCGAGCACATCGTGATGATCAACAAGGGCCGGAAGGTCCTGGACGCGAGTCTCCCCGAGATCAAGGCCAGATTCGACCCCCACACGCTGCTGGTCGAGCCGCTGGACGGCTCGGCCGAGGGCGTGCTTGCGGGCGTCGACGGCGTGCGATCGGTCTCCCGCGTGGACGGGGCGCTGGAGGTCGCGCTGGAGCACGGGCACGACCCGCACGCGGCGATCCGGGCGATCGTCGATGCCACGCCGGTGTCCCGGATCGAGTTGCGGCGTCCGACGCTCGAGGACGTGTTCATCGAAATCGTGCAGGGGAAAGCGACGAACGGCGATGAGGCCGCGCTGCGGGCGGAGTTGCGGGGCGAGGCGGAGGCCGTCGCGGCCGGGGAGGGGGAACGATGAATCGCGTGCTGGCCGTGGCGTGGCGGGAGTTCGTCTCGACCGCGCTGACCAAAGGGTTCATCATCGGCGCGGTCGTGGTGCCGCTGGCCTTCATCGCCATGATCCCGGTCATCGTGATGCTGACGATGGCGGCCAAGGGGCCGCAGGTGGAGGGCGAGGTCGCGCTGCTGGACCGCTCCGGAGTGCTCGTTCAGGCCGTGGAGCGAGAGCTTTCACAGGAGGCGATCGCGCAGCGCCGCGGCGACATCACGCAAGCGATGGCGGAGCAGATGGAGCAGATCGGCCCTCTCGGAACCGCCGGGGGAGCCGGCTCGGCGGCATCGGCGGAGTCGGCGATGGCAGCAGCGATGGGACAGGTTCCGGTGTTCACGGTCGTGCCGCTGCCGCAGGACGCGGACATCGAAGCGGAGAAAGCGCTGCTGAGGCCGGACGCAGGGGATGACAAGCGGCTTGCGCTCGCGGTGATCGCGCCGGACGCGATCACCAAGTCCGAGGGGGCGGAGGCGTTCGGGGGCTTCGATCTGTTCGTCCGATCGAAGCTCGACGACCGAATCATCGAGGAGATCCGCTCAGGGATGCGAACGGCGATCCTTCAGGAGCGGTACCAGGCGAACGGGTTCTCACCCGATGAGATCCGCCGTCTCACCACGGTCTCAACGCCGCGGACGACGGAAGTGACGGCGGCGGGTGAACGATCGTCAACGCAGGAACTGACGGCGATGCTCCCGTTCGCGTTCATCCTGCTGCTGATGATCTCGGCGATGGTCGGCGGGCAGTACCTCCTGACGACGACCGTCGAGGAAAAATCGAGCCGCGTGGTCGAGGTGCTCCTCAGCGCGGTCTCCCCGATGCAGTTGATGACCGGGAAGATCCTCGGGCAGATGGCGGTCGGCTTCGTCCTGCTGTTCGTCTACACGGGCCTGGGAACGGGCGCGCTGGCCGTCTTCGGCCTGACAGACCTCATCGGCCCGGTCAAACTGGTCTACCTCTTTGTCTTTTTCGTGCTGGCGTACCTGATGCTCGCTTCCTTCATGGCAGCCGTCGGGAGCGCTGTGAACGAACTTCGCGAGGCGCAGTCGCTGATGGGGCCGGTGATGATCGTCGTGATGCTGCCCTACATCCTGTGGCTGCCGATCACGCGCGATCCGAACTCGACGCTGGCCGTCGTGCTGAGCCTCGTCCCGCCGATGAGCCCGTTCGCCATGGTCATGCGCCTCACGAGCACGCAGGCGGACGTGATCCCGACGTGGCAGGTGCTGCTGTCCATCGGCGTGAGTGCGATCGGCGCATACCTGTCGATCTGGGCCGCGGCCAAGGTCTTCCGAGTCGGGCTGCTCATGTTCGGCAAGCCGCCGAACTTCAGGACGCTCATCCGCTGGGTACGGATGGCCTGAGGGATGGCCGAAGGCCTGAGGAGAAAGGCCGAAGGCGCTTCCAAGCGGAGCAACAGTTTATTCCGGATGTCAACTGTCAACTGTCCAATGTCCACTGTCGCCATGCTCTCCCGCCACGACCTCTACGAACTCTGCGTCCAGTCGCCGCGCCACGCGGTGCCGCTGCTGCGCGTCGTGCATGGCGGCGAGCCGCGCGTGCTGGGCGAGGACTTCGCGGGCACGGCCGCGCTCTCGCACCTGTGGGTCCAGCGGGTCGAGGGCGGGCGCGCGATCGCCGTGGACCTCGACGCCGAGACGCTTCACGTGCGGCAGGACGATCCGCGGGTGCTAAAACTCGTCGGCGACGTACGCACGGCGACTCGCCCGGGCGAGCACGACGCAGACGTCATCTTCGTCGGCAACTTCTCGATCGGAGAACTGCACACGCGGGACGATCTGCTGGAATACCTGAGGCACGCCCGCGCACGCCTGCGGCCCGACGGCATGCTCGTCTGCGACACCTACGGCGGCGAGACGGCCTTCCTCGTCGGCAGCGTGGAACGCGACCACTGGACCGAGGACGCCCGGCGCGTGCGCTACACCTGGGAGCAGCGCGAGGCCGACCCCCTGACCGGGATGGTCGTCAACGCTCTGCACTTCCGCGTGGACCGCGCGGGCGAGGTCGAGCAGACCCTGCACGACGCGTTCGTCTACCGCTGGCGGCTGTGGAGCGTGCCGGAACTGCGCGACGCCATGCACGAGGCGGGCTTCGCGAGCACCGAGGTCCACGATCACGTCCCCGACGCCGTGGACGACGACGGCAACGTCTACGCGACGCCGATCGCGAGCGGCGACGAGGTGGACGCGACTTTTATCGTGCTGGTCGTGGGGCGTGCGTAACTGCACGCGCTGCTCGCTGAAAAGGCCGCGGGCCTCCGCTTTCACGGAGGCCCGCGCCAACCGGTCCGGCGTGGCTGGTAAGCCGAGTTCTGTGCCCGTCGGCGGTTCGCGCGTGCCTTGACGGGGGCTGGTGCGCGCCTGCCGCGGGCCGCGGCCATTTCTCTCGCCGCGCCGTTGCCGACGCGGTCCGGGCCAGATGGCCCGAGCGCCCGACCCGTTCCCTGCCGCCCGAGCCGGGCGTCCCCTCGCGGGGCGGGAACTGCTTGGGCTTGCACGCGGTGGGGTTTGCCGTGCCCCGGGCGTCGCCGTCCGGGCGGTGCGCTCTTACCGCACCGTTTCACCCTTGCCTGTGCCGGATCGAAACCCGGCCATCGGCGGTCTGTTCTCTGTGGCACTGTCCCTCGCCCCGGACCGTGGGGCGGGTGGGTGTTGCCCACCACCGTGCTCTGCCGTGCTCGGACTTTCCTCGGACGCGCCTCCCGGCGGGTCCGCGGCCGCGTTGCCACGCTTGCGAGGATTGTACGCCGCGCGGTTCGCCGCCGCGTCCGGTACGATGCTCGCGCCATGGGCGAACCTGCCCGGGTGGTGGCGTGGCTCGAGGAGCACCAGGCGTCGCTGGTGGGCCGCG
>DAOMNQ010000045.1:13673-22854 GCA_035443945.1 Phycisphaerales bacterium
CCGCGCTGGGCGTCGGCGCGCTCGACGACCTGCGGCCCGCGCTCGCGGAAGCGGACTGCGACATCGTGCTGCTCGCCTCGCCCGGTGAGTTCGGGGCCTCGTCCGCGGACCTCGCCCCACTCGTCGCAGCCCGCTCGCGCGGCGTGCGCATCGCCTCGCTCGAACCCATCCCTGCGACGGCCATCGAACTGGCGGGGGGAGGCTGGACCGGCGGCAACCCGAGGCCGATCGACGCCGTTCGGTTCTGCCCGCTGGCCCGCTCGTCGCGTTCCTTCCGCGACGCGGCGGAAGTGCTCCAGATGTTCGGCCCCGTGCGCACGCTCGCGGTCGAAACCTGCTGCACGCCGGCGGAGGGGTCGCTCGGAGCGCGGCTCTTCGCGGCGATGGAACTGGTGCATTGGCTGATGGGCGAGCCGGAAACGATCGACGCGGCCTTCGCCGGCCCGGCGCAGGGGCCGGGGGTCCATGCCCTCCCTGGCGAGACCCTCCGTGACCTGCACGGCGACCTGACAGCCAACCTCCGCTACGCCGACGGGCGGGCCGCGTGCGTGCTCGCCAGCGACCAGAGCGGGCGCTGGTCGCGCACGGCGACGCTGCTGGGGCCGAACGGGCGGCTGCGCGTCTTCGAGGACGGGTTCGAGTGGGTCAGCCGCACAGGGGAGAAGGTGGACCAGGCACGCCGGACGAAGAAGCGCGGCGAAGAACCGGCGCCGCACGCGGTCGACGCGATCTCGGAGAGCCTGTTGCGGCTCATGGATCCAGCGGCGGGCGACGAAGGGCCGCTCGACCACGAGTCCATCCTGTGCATGAGCCAGGCCGCGCTGCTCAGCGCACGCACCGCCAACGGCGAGAGTCCGGCCACCATCCGCCGCATGGTGTCCGTGCAGTGACGAGTCGCCCGCCGGCGGGTACCCCGCCACTCCGTGGCGGGAGTCATGCCAGCAGCGACCGCCCCGTCATCTCCCGCGGCTGCGCGATGCCCATCATGTCCAGTGCGGTCGGCACCACGTCCGCGAGCCGTCCGCGCCTCGCTCGCACCTCCGCGTCGAACCAGCCCGCGGCATCGGCGTCGCCCCTGAGCGAGCGAGCCCTGAACGCCTCCCCCACCACAATCAGCGGCACGTCGTAGGTGGTGTGGGCGGTGTGGGGCGAGTCCGCGTCCGGGTCCCACATCTGCTCGGCGTTGCCGTGGTCGGCCGTGACGATGAGCGAACCGCCTCGCGCGAGGGCGGCATCCACGATCTCGCCGACACACTCGTCCACGACCTCGCACGCCCGCACGGCGGCGTCGAGGCTGCCCGTGTGGCCCACCATGTCCCCGTTGGCGAAGTTGACCACAATGAACGGCTCGCAGTCAGGCGCGGCGAGGCGTCGCAGCACGGCGTCCCGCACGCCGTAGGCAGACATCTCGGGACGCTGGTCGTAGGTCTTCACGTCCGTCGGACTCTGGATGATCTCGCGGTGCTCACCGGGAAACGGCTCGTCGCGGTAGTCATTGAAGAAGAAGGTAACGTGCGGGTACTTCTCGGTCTCGGCGCAGCGGAACTGCGTCAGGCCGAGCGAGGCGAGGTACTCGCCCGCGACGTTCACCAGGCGCGGCGGTTTGGGGAAGGCGACCTTCGCATGCCGGGCAAGGGCCTCGGAATAGGCGGTCATCATCACGAAGTCCGTGTCGAGGCGCGGACCGCGGTCGAAGCCCCTCGCCCCGGTGTCGGGCGAGGGCTTCACGGCGTGCCACTCATCGTCGGGCAGCACGAACGCGCTGACGAGTTCGCGGGGGCGATCGCCGCGGTAGTTGTAGAAGATGACGGCGTCGCCCGAGGTGACGCGCGATCTGCAGAGCGACTCGGGCGAATCCCCTACCATCGTCGGAGTGACGAACTCGTCGCCGAGTTGCTTGGGGGCTTCGGGGCTGTCATAGGCAGCGCGGACCGACTCGGCGGCGGTGCGCGCCGTGCGCACGCCGTGCGCCGCGGCGTCCCGCCCCGTGAGGCACGCCCACGCGCGATGGACTCGCTCCCATCGGTGGTCGCGGTCCATGGCCCAGAATCGGCCGATGACGGAGGCGACGCGGCCGACAGCGTGGGTGCGAAGGCTCTGCTCGACGCGCTCGACGAAGGCCACGCCCGTGTACGGCCCGGTGTCGCGCCCGTCCGTGAAGAGATGGACGAAGATGCGGTCGTGCCCGAAACGTGCGCACAGCGCGAGCAGCGCGTCGAGGTGCTCGAGCAGCCCGTGGACGCCGGCGTCGGAACAGATCCCCATGAGATGAACCGCACGGCTGCGCTCCTTCGCATCCAGCACCGCCCCGGCGAGCACCTCGTTGCTTTCGAGGCCCGCCCGGCACGCCTTGGTGATCCGCACCGCCTCCTGGTCCACGATGCGGCCCGCACCGATGTTCTGGTGCCCGACCTCGCTGTTGCCCATCGTCCCCTCGGGCAGGCCGACGTCCTCGCCGCTGGTCTTGATGAGCGTGTTCGGCCACGCGGCCATCAGGCGGTCGGCGACCGGGGTCTTCGCAAGGAGAACGGCGTTGAAGGGGTCGTGGGCCGGGTTGGGGTTCGTCCCCCAACCGTCGCGGATCACGAGCACGAGGGGCACGTTGCGGGGCTGCTGGCTGGGCATGGCCGGAGTCTATGGGTGCGGGCCGGGCTGTTTGCCGATACGCTGGGTGCAAACACGGAGACCGAACATGACCCCTCCCCACACCGACCGCCGGATCGGCGCTCGGCCGATCGCGCTCTGCGTGCTCGCCGCAGCGTGCACATCCGGGGGGGGCTGCGTGTCCCCGTCGGGCGATTGGGTCTACCGAAAGACGGGCATCGATCTCAGCCCGGAAGCGTTCGAACAGACCGCCGAGGACATCGGCCATGCGCTCGAGGTTGTCGTCGTGGTGGCGCTCTGGTTCGCGCACGGCATCGCTGCCTGCAACTCCGGTTTCGGCTGGAGCGTGTCCGACGGCTACTTGCGCATCCGCGAAACGCCCGCTCACTCCTGGAACCTATCCCATATCCTCAGGATTCAACTTCACCACAGAGACACAGAGATCACAGAGGCGGAAAAACATGCTCTTTCTCTCTGTGCCCTCTGTGTCTCTGTGGTGAATCATGGGTTTGGGGATAGGTTCTACTCTTCCTCCTACGTGGTCGGCTCCTGGCGCTCGGACATGACGCACTGGCGGTCATGGCGATCCGATCCCGAGTGAACGGGCCGGTCACGGCTCCCAATCGGGGTCATCCCGGCGCGCCGCGGAGTCGGATTATCGGCGGCGGTCGATGAGTTCGCCCGGCGCGAAGCGCTCCGCGTGTCCGTCAAAGAGCGCGACGACGACGAAGGCGTCGTAGCGAGCGTCCAGGTACCCGAACGCCTGCGGCTTCGCGGAGGGCGAGTAGGCCGCACCGCACGGCAAACGATGCAGTCATCGCCTCAACGAGGCGCGGAGAGACCGAACTGGGTGATGCCCACGGCCTGCGGAACGGCCTCGAACTCGACGTGGAGGTGGCTCGGCTCGAAGAAGGTGCCGGGGAGTTCGAGCCGCCACGGGTCGGACTGGTGACGGAGTAGCCGATACGCGAAACGCAGCCTCATCGTCACCGAGCCATCCTGCTCGACGGTCAGCCGACTCTCCGCGTCCGCGCCGGAAGAGCCGTTGAGCGCGCCGAATCGGCCGCGCGTCGGAGCGATCGAGCCGCCAAGGTCGTCGGTGAGGCTGGCGAGGTTGTACATGTCGGCCTGGTCCGTGGGCAGGCCGCAGGCGAGGATGTCGTCGGTCCGGTATTGCAGGTGCTGAAGGAGGGAGTCAGGCCTCGGCAGCCCGGGGGAGACGAAGGCGAGGTTGCGAAGTTCGACCTCGATGAACGAGCCGTGCGCGATGTCGAGGAACATCAGCCGTTGCTCGTCGGCCTTGTCGAAGCCGACGCGGATGATGATGCCGTCCGGGTGCCCGACGCCCTTGTCCAGCCGGGTGCCGCCGACGGCGACGAACGCCAGCAGGTTGCCGCCGATGGGCACGCGCTCGGCGGGCGCGGCGTAGGGCAGGTCGGCCTCGTACCTGACGACCTTTCCCCCGTTGGTCGTCCACGAAACGGCCAGGTGCGGAACCCGCTCGTCGTTCACGAGGAACATCGAGGGAGGGGTGGTCCGCAGACCGGGCAAGGGGAGAGCGGTCGCCTGCCCGAGGCCCGTGGCTGGCACCACGACGGCAACCAGCATGGGGATGAATACCCTTGGAATCATGCCTCAAAGCCTCTCGTCAGCGTTCGCATCCCAGAGCAGACCGGTTCGGTGATGCTGCGGAATGGAACCGGGAAGCATCCCGGCGCATCATAACAGCGTACCGGCGAAGAGGAGCGTTGCGTTTGAGGGAACGCGGATGTAGTCTGCAAGGGCCGGGGGCGAACGGGCCGCAACCCGTCCGATAGGCAAGAACCGGGCAACAGGGGCCGCTGAGCGTGGCCCCGAGGGAGTCTTCGAATGGCATCGAACAGGGCATGGCAAGCGGCCGCGATCGCGGGCATCGTGGTCGGGGGTTCGGCGGCGGCATGGGCCGGCGATGAGGACTTGCGCAAGTACAAGGGCGAGCCGGTGGTGGTCGAGGGAATGGCGGCGGTCTCCGGGATGCCGCGGTACGGCCAGCGGGATTCCGACTCGCGGAGCATGTTCGAGAGCCAGAACATGACGCTCTACGCCTGGTGGCCGCTGGCGTCGTTCCCGAACGGCCAGACTTCCGGGAACGATTGCTGGGGGTACGTCTCCCCATCGGGGCGTGAGTACGCGATCGTGGGTCTTGCCAAGGGCTTCGGCTTTGTTGAAGTCACGGACCCGTGGAATACGACCCTCGTCGGGATGATCACGGGACCGAACAGCCTTTGGCACGACGTGAAGGTGATCGGGCACTACGCCTACGGCGTCAGCGAGGGTGGGTCCGGCATCCAGGTCATCGACATGAGCCAGATCGACAGCGGCGTCGTGACGCTGGTGCAGAACAAGACGCAGGGCGGCCATTCGAGCACGCACAACATCGTGGCGAACGTGGATTCGGGGTTCCTGTACCTCGTCGGGACGAACATCAACAACGGCGGCCTGACGGCGGTGAGCACGGCGAACCCGTCGAACCCGACGATCGCCGGGACGTGGAACAGCATGTACGTCCACGACGCGCAGGTCGTGACGTACACCGACGGGCCGTACGCCGGGCGGGAGATCGCGTTCTGCCTGAGCGGACTGAACGGCGGATGGAACTCGACTGGCCTGCGGATCGTTGACGTGACGAACAAGGCCAACATGTTCACCGTGAGCCAGGCGTTCTGGAGCGGGGCTCGCTACGCCCACCAGGGCTGGCTCAGCGAGGACCGCAAGTACTTCTACATCAACGACGAACTGGACGAAGGGGACTCCGTCTCCGTCACGACGACCCGCGTCTTCGATGTGAGCAACATCAACAGCCCGGTCTACATGGGCTGGTTCACGTCCGGGGCGCAGGCGACGGACCACAACCTTTACACGCACGATGGGAAACTGTTCGAGGCGAACTACAAGTCGGGCCTCCGGGTCTTCGACAAGACGAACCCGACCGCCCCGGTGCAGATCGCGTACTTCGACACCTACCCCGAGAGCAACACCTCGGGCTTCAACGGCGCCTGGAGCACGTACCCCTACTTCCCGAGCGGGACAATCCTGATCTCGGACCTCGACCGGGGCCTCTTCATCGTGCGCCTGGACGGCGTGAGCATCGACTTCGACGGCGTGCCGCCGACGAAGTTGACGCCGAACCAGCCGACTCCGGTGACCGTGGTCGTGTCGCCGCAGTTCGACGGGTACGACGCGGGAACGGTGACCCTGCACCTGCGCGAGGCGGGCGGCGAGTGGCAGGAGTTCGCCATGGCCGCCCAGGGCGGAGACGTGTTCACGGGGACGATCCCCGGCCAGGACTGCCTGGACGAAGTCGAGTACTACGCCTCGGTGCAGACCGACAAAGGCTCGACCATCACAACTTCGGTCGTCGACGCGAAGGCGATCGGCGACGTGATCGTCTCGTTCCACGACGACTTCGAAACGGACCGGGCGTGGACCGTCGGTGCGCCCGGCGACAACGCGACGGCAGGAATCTGGGGACGCATGGCGCCCCAGGCAACCGACGCCCAGCCCGGCTCTGACGTCTCGGACCCCGGCACGATGTGCTACGTGACGGACGGGCGCGCCGGCTCGAGCATCGGGCAGTACGACGTGGACAACGGCAAGACCACGCTGCTCTCGCCGTGGCTGGACGTGAGTTCGATGGCGGAGCCGCGCATCGGCTACTGGCGCTGGTACTCCAACGACAAGGGCGCAGCACCGAACACGGACACGTTCCGCGTGGACATCACGACGAACGGCTCGCAATGGGTGAACGTCGAGACACTCGGCCCGTCGGGGCCGTTCACGAGCGGCGGCTGGTACTACCACGAGTTCAGCGTCGCGGACTTCGTGAGCACGTCCGGGACCGTTCGCCTCCGGTTCATCGCTGAGGACCTCGATCCGGGGTCGATCGTCGAGGCCGCGATCGACGAGTTCTCTCTCTTCGAATACGACTGCGGCGAGCCGCCGTGCGCCGCGGACTTCAACGGCGACACGGTCGTGAACTCGCTCGACGTGCTGGCCTTCCTGAACGCGTACGCCGCGGGCGACCCCAAGGCCGACGTCAACGGCGACACGGTCGTGAACTCGCTCGACGTGCTGGCCTTCCTGAACCTGTACAACCAGGGCTGCTGAGGACGCCGGAAGCGAACAACGGGAACAGGCCCCGGCCCGCGTCGGGGCCTGCCTTGTTTTCCGGCTGGAACCGAATCACACGCAACGAGAACACCCGATGCACGTGATCTTGCGGCAGGCGCTCTCGACCCGGTAGATCATTCGGGCAGCAAGCCGGTCCTGGGTAAGCCGACGACGGCCGACCAGACCCGCTGGAGGGCCTCGGGGTCGGGGGTATGTGCATCGGCCTCTGGACCGGGAGGCTGAGTGCCGGAGACGGCTTGTCCGACCCAAGCAGCCACGAGCGCCACGTCTCGGCCCGCCCGATCACCCCCCAAGCCGCGCCGTCCAGTTTCCAGGACAGATACGGGACGCCGCTCCAGGCACGTCTTCGTTTAGGCCACCCCGCCCGCCCACAGGAAACCGCCCGGGCCGTGAAGCAAAACCGGCCCGCTCTTGCGAGCCGGTCAGAAACTCTCTTTCTTGATGCGGCCCGATCTCGCCCATGCGGCGGTTGTCGTCGCGCCGGCGGCGGACGCCCTCGGCCAGGATCTCGGCGATGATGCGCAACCGCTGGGCCGGTGCGAGGTCATCGCGCTCGACCTGCTCGTCGAGGTCGATCGTCATGGGTGCGTCCGTGCGCGAGCCCGGCTTGGGCCAGCGATGAGGCTGTGCTCGCCCGCCGCGCCGGCGGGCTGTCAACCACCATCTACGCAAACGGTTCCGATCGTGGCGGACGGGGCCGATGGGAACCGTTTGTCGAACGCGGTCGAAATCGGCGTGCGATGTCGGGGCAGTCGGATACCCTCACGCGGAATTGTTCGGCATGTCGTAAACGGCACCGACCCATCGAGCCGGGCACTACGCGAGATAGTCGACTTGGCAAGCAGGTAGTGCGGCCCGTAGCGCGGCGATACCGCCAAGCGTTACACGCGGACACTGGTTGACCTCCACCCGTTTGAGCGCCGGGCCCAATGCACTAAGAGCTAGCAGGCCTGCATCTGTAACCGCGCTGCTGTGGCCGCATCCGAACTCCACCAGTTGCAGCGACTGGCAGACTGAGGCGATGAAACCATCGTCTACACCAGCTATCGCCCGCACGTAGACCGCATTGAGCGGGATCGCCTGAACCAGGTGCAGAACCCCCGCTGCTGTCACCTGACCACATCCACCAACGCGGATCCTGCGGAGACGCGGACACCCTCGAAGGGCAAAGAGTCCATCATCGGTTACCCCATCCAATTGACCAATCTGGATGGCTTCTATGCTCGACGAAGTTCCGATGCTGGCTAGGGAAGCGTCCGTGAGCGATGCGAACCCCGGAAGTTCGAGTTCTCGGAGTCTTGGCAACTGTGCAAGGACCACTGCCGACCGATCTGTAAGGTTGGTCTGATCGTCCAGGCAAACCACCTCCAGGGTCTTGCACCGTGCGAGGTAAGCCACGCCCTCGTCGGTAAAGCGGAAGCACCAGCGCGCCGCCAGATTCCGCAGCGAGGGGAGAGCGGCGATCGTCCGTAGCCCGGCATCCGTGATGCCGTGGCACGAGTCGATGCTAAGTTCTTCGAGCTTGACGAGCGCTCCCAGATGCTCGATGCCCGTGTCAGTCACCGCTTCGCAGAATGAGATATCAAGCCGAACCAGCCCGGCGAGCTTTGCGATGGCTCTCAGGCTCTCGTCGGCGAGAAGCTCGCTGCCGGTCACCGAAAGCACACGCAATCGAGCAAATCGCTCAAGCGAAGCCGCATGCGAAGTCGTCAGGCCGCGAACTCGAAGCACCTCCACCGACTCGGGCAGGGACGCGAGTTCATCGCCTGTCAGTTCCATGCTCGTGTGAGGCGTGGTCACCACGCTCTCTCTACCTCCAGAAAGAGCCGATTCGAATGATGCCGTTCTCGACAATACCGCGAACGGTACCCGAGCCGACGTCCTACTGCGACGTACAGGACGGGCATCGACACGCACGTTCCGCCGTTGTCGCAGTTCACCATCCCGTGGAGGAACTGATCCTTGGAGTTGCCGAAGTCGGGATCGTTCACCCTGTCCATGTTGTAGTGAACGCCCAAGTCGAGTTGGAGCACCGTCAGGAGCACGAGCATCCGAAAGTACGGCTCCGAGTCTTCGTAGTCGGCGGGGTTCCGGTGGAACATATACAACTGCCGCTCGGTCGCGCCGCGCACCGCCGTCGCCCAAAGGTCCAGTGTCTGGCGCACCTTCGGGATGTCGAGGTCTTCCGAGCCGGGCAAGCCTTCCGCACACAAGTGGTTCACGAGCGCGATGTCGAGATCCCCGAGCTGTTCCGGGGGCCATGCCATGATTTCGGCGAACGTGGCCGGTTTCTTCGGTGCTGCGGGAGCCTCCACTGACCTGCCCCCAATTTCTGTACCAGTGTCTATGAGGGTCTTGGTTCAAGGGTAGGGACCGACGCTGGCCGTTGCGGAGGGAGGGGCGCAGC
>DAOMNQ010000046.1:0-9681 GCA_035443945.1 Phycisphaerales bacterium
CGACTTCGGCCGCACGCCCACACGCCACATCGCCCGCGATGGCGGCCTCGAGGTCGAAGGCTCGCTCGACGCGCTCGTCCTCAGATCGCCGGGCGTCGAGTGGCGCATCGAGGAGATGGGCCAGCACCACACCGCCGTCGCCCACGTCGATCTCGCCCGCGCCCCCGTCACGCTCGAACTGCGCTACGGCACCGGCTCGCTGCGCGAGGCGACCCTCCCCGAGCCGACCCGGCGCGCTCACACCGAGCGCTTCTGGAGCGAGTGGGCCGACGGCCTGCGCCTGCCCTCGGTCCACACCGAGGCCGTGCGCCGCAGCGCGCTGGTGCTGCGCGCGCTCTGCCACGGACCGAGCGGCGCGATCGCGGCGGCAGCCACGACCAGCCTGCCGGAGCACGTCGGCGGCGTACGGAACTGGGACTACCGCTTCTGCTGGCCGCGCGACGCCTCGATGGCCGCCGCCTCGCTCGCCCGCCTGGGGAGCGAGCGCGAGGGGCTGGCCTTCATCGATTGGATGCTGGGCGTGGTGGACGAGTGTTCGTCGGCCGACCGCCTCGCACCGATCTACACCGTCACCGGCGGGCACCTGGGCGCGGAGGGCGAGGTGAGCGAACTGCCCGGCTACGCGGGATCGCGCCCCGTGCGCGTCGGCAACGCCGCCGCACGACAGGTGCAACTCGACGTCTTCGGTCCGATCGTGCAACTCGTCGCCGAACTCGCCGAGCAGGGCGCCCCGATCGGCTCCGAGCACTGGCGGCTCGTCAGCGCGATGGCCGACGCCGTCCGACACCGGTGGCGCGAGCCGGACCACGGCATCTGGGAGATCCGCGGCCCGCGGCGCCACCACGTCCACACCAAGGTCATGTGCTGGGTGACGGCCGACCGTGCCGCACGGATCAGCGAGAACGTCCTCGGGCGCGAGCGGCCCGACTACCGCGCCCTGGCCGACGAGATCGCCGCGGACGTGCTCGAGAACGGCTGGAGCGAGCAGCACGGCGCGTTCTTCGGCGCATACGACGGGTGCGAGGCGGACGCATCCGTCCTCGTGGTCGGCCTGTCGGGCCTGCTGCCGCCCGACGACGAGCGGTTCCTGCGCACCATCGACGCCGTCGAACGCCACCTGCGCACCGGCAACGCCGTCTACCGCTACCGCTACGACGACGGCCTGCCGGGCGTCGAGGGCGCGTTCAACCTCTGCACCGCCTGGCTCGCGCAGTCCTATGCGCTCGCAGGCCGCACGCGCGAGGCCCGCGAACTGCTCGACGCTCTCGTCGCGTTGGCGGGGCCGACGGGCCTGATCTCGGAGGAGTACGACCCGCGCACGCGCCGCTCGCTGGGCAACCACCCGCAGGCCTACTCGCACCTGGGCGTGATCGACGCCGCGCTCGCGCTCGAACCTCGCTGACGATCACGCGGACGCGAGCAGGCTCAGGTTCTCCATCGCCCAGCGGTCGTCGCCGGGCGGCGGGCTCCAGTGGTAGCGGATCGCATCGCCGGAGGCGGAAGTGCCGAGCAGGCTGATCGTGCCGGTCGGCGCGGCCACACCCGCGACCGCCCCCACGAGCAGTTCAGCACCCTCGATGATCTCGCTGATGGGTGAGACGACCCACCCCTCCATCCCCGGCGACCACCAGTAGATGACGATCTGCCCGTCGGTGCGCGCACCCGCGACGTTCAGCCCACCCCACGGCGTGACGTAACTGGTGAGCGTCGCGTTCGCCAGCGCGGGGCCGGCAAAATCGGCCGTCAGGTTCGACGTCCGCCACTCGCCGCCGAACGACGGCACCCACCACGTGACGGAGAGCGCGCCGTCGGCCAGGATGCCGGCGAGGTTGATCCCGCCCCAGGGCGTGAGGTACGCCGTCAGCACGCCGTGCAGGGCCGGCGCTCCCGTGATGGCGCTCAGGTCGCTCGTGGTCCACGCCGCCATGCCGGGCGCCCACCAGACGGCGTGGACCGCGCCGGAAGCGTCCAGCCCCGCGATGTTGAGGCCGTTCCACTCCGTGACGTAACTGATGATCGGACCGATGAACGCCGGCGTGACGACACCCTGCGGCGAGAGGTGCTCGCGCGACAGGTTGGTCGCGGTCCAGGCGTCACCATCGCTCTGCGCGTAGAGCAGCAGTTCCCCGTTCGCGTCGAGGCCGGCGACGAAGGCGAGGCCGTCGCGAGAGACGAACGCGGTGACGCGCGAGGCGATGACGCCCCCGCCCGCTTCGTCGCTGAGGTTGCGCAGCGTCCACGAGCCGTCGTCGCCGCGCGTGAAGAGGAGCAGGCCCGCGTCGGTCGGCACGGCGACGCGCGTCCGCCCCGTCGAAGCATCGATCCAGACTGCCGGGTCGCGCCCAGCGGTGTCGAGCCGCACCGCTCGCCACGCGCCCGGCCCGGTCTGCTCGAAGACGATGGTGCCGTCGGGTGCGCGCACGGCGGCGAAGTGCGTGCCCGCGCCGTCGGCCGCGCCGAGCACGGGCGTTCCGGGCACGACACGCCGGAGCGCGTCGCCGTCGCCGCCGCCGTCCTGGCCGGGCACGCCGACGGAGAGGACTCGGCTCTCACCGACGCCGATCGCGCCCTCGCTCACGAGGCTGAACGGTTGGCCGCCGGTTGCGCCGACGATGGTGACGAGGTGATCCGGCTCGATGCCGATGAGGTGGAGCGTGAGGTCCGCGGGGATGTCGCCGAATATCCACCCGATGCCGTCCGCGCCGCCCCAGTAGATGCTGCCGGGGATCTCGGCGAGCGGTCCGGTCGCGGCCGTCCATCCTAGCCGGCGTCCCTGCGAGTCCACGATGAACGCCTCAACGGGATCGACCACGATGGCGAGCCAGCCCTTGAGGTGGTTGCAGTTGCAGATCAGGTCCCACAGGGAGTCGATGTACTTGCCGGTTGAAACAAAGAGCGTCGGCAATCCCAGCTCGCGCAGCATGATCCGCTGCGGCTTCTCCCCGTTCATGATCTGGCCGTGGTTGGTGTCCCTGAACTCGTGACGCCGACCGAGGGGCGATCCCTCGAATGGTCCGATCGCGGACCACTTCGGCACGGTGCCGTCCCCGGCGCCGTGCCCCGCCGGTCCCGCCGAGCTATCGAGGTCACTCCACCACACTTCACCGTCCTCGGGCGCGCGCCACGTTCCAGAAATGGTGGCGATCACGTCCTTCTTGCCGGAGGCAGGTGCAGACACGTGCGCCTGCATGTACGCGAGCGTTTCAACGCCGGTGCCGAAGATCACGCTTACGTCGACGCGCGAAGTGAGCACAAGCGTGCCGATCGCGACGCCGAACCCGCCGAAGCCACCGAACGGCGGCTCTTCGCCGGGCGGGAGCATCCGCGTGCTGTGCAGGTCCAGCGCGATCGCATTGGCGTCGGGGAGCGAGTTGACGTTGGCGAACGCGCCTCCCCCGATCGGACGGACGAACGGGTACGTCGCCAGCAGCGAGCGGCCCGTGGGCGTGTACAGGCTGATGAACGCCTCTTCGATCGTTCGGTACGCGCCGTTGATCGCGAGGGCGGCCCCGAGGCGGGCCATGGTGATATGGTCGCCGTTGGGGCCGAGTACCGTCTCGCCGTTGCGCACTCGTGTGAGCGCGCTCGCCAACATAGGCGCTATGAGTTTGCGGTACGCTGATTCGGCGGCAAAGTTGTCATGCAGGATGTTCCATGCCTTCGACGCGCCGTAGTGAGGCACGGCGACGGAAAGGAACCGATTGACCGCCGGCAATCCCTCGTCCGCGTAGGCCCTGCTCTGGATGTAGGAACGGGTAACGACGCCGCCGGTCGAGTGCGCGATGATGTCCACGCTGTCCAGGGGCACGCCGGGGTGGGCTTGTTCCCATGCCTCTTTGGCCTGTTGGAGCCAGTACACGAGGTAATGCACGCCCGAAGCGTACTGCCCAGCCGTCATGTCAGAGATGAGTTCCGCCGCCGTGAAACCGGATATCCACCCGTCGTAGTCGCGCTTGGGAGGCACGTCCATCGGCGTGCCCGCGTGCTCGTGGATCGGCGCGGGCGGCATGCGCCAGTCGTAGGTCGCCGCGAAGAGCGTCACGCCGCGCTGATAGCCGCCGTACTCCTCGAGCGTGTCGAGCAGGTCGTGATACGTGCGCAGGATCGGGTCAATCAGCAGGCGGTCCGGCTCGAAACCCCGGCGCATGAGCCAATCCTTGAAATCGCCCTGCTCCGGCATGGAGCCGAAGAGGCCCGGCAGCACCAGCACGGGGCGGAGGCCGACGGGCCTGGCGCGAACGAACACCTCTCGCTCCGTCCAGTCTCCGTGCGAGGCCTGCGCGTACACCCGCGCCACGAGTCCGAGCGACCCGTCCGGCGCGACCGCGTTGGCGAGCAGCGAGACGCTCGGCACGTCGCCCGGGAGCAGTCGGCGCGCCGATGCAGCCCGCTCAGCTCCGACGTACAGGCCCGCCTCGACCCGCAGGTCGGCAAGGTCCTCGTCGTCGTCCTCGTTGGCGTTGCCAGATGTCGGGATCGCAACCGTCTCGGGCGCTCCGGGGATGATGTCCGATCCGTCCAGCCGCGATGTGACCGTGCGGATCGCATCTCCGTTCAGGCCACCGCTCTCGAAGTAGACGGTGAACCGTCTGTCGGCGCTAATCGTTGAGTGAATGGCCATCGGACCGTGGACGTTAAGGCCGAAGTCCTCCGACGCTCCAAAGAGCACGTTGTTGTCGAACGTCCCGTTGCCGTCCAGGTCCCAGTGCGTCTCGCCGAAGTCCAGCCGACCGTCCCCGGCCGCGCCGACGATCAGGCTCGTCGTCCAGCCGAACAGCCCCTTCACCGCGCCGTAGATGCCGAACCCGCTCTCGGCGTCCTGGCTGACCTGCCCGCGCGCGGCCTGGAACACGATCACCTTCCCGTCGCGGCTCATGTCCGCGTTGCGGGTCATCGTCCACGGCCCGTCCGAGAGTTTCGCCACGACCGACGGGCCGCCGCCCGGCGAAGAGAAGTGGATCACCGCTCCGTCGGATCGCACGCCGACGGCTCGTCCGTCGTCCATGACCCGCGTCACCGTCGCGTTCACGGCCCGCTTGTCCACCTTTGTCCCGTTCCACCAGACGACGTGCGGCCCCTCCTCGAACGACGCCGACAGCGTGACGCGCCCGCCGTTCTCGCTCATCGCCACGCTCGGCTTGACCGCGTCCGCCCGTATCGGCACGATCGTCCACGGGTGCGCGTGGTTCTCCGGCGGAGAGACCTGATACCACACGCCGTTGCCCTGCGATGCTGGGTCGTAGGAATACATGCCCAGTGTCCCGCCGGCGATGCGGTTGCCGGCCGTGTCCGCCGCGGCCTTGGCGCCCTGCGCCAGCGAGATGACGAACGAGCCTTTCTGCGCCGGCAGCGTGACGCTGTAGGTCGCCAGCCGAGCCCGGCCCGGCTGCGCCGCGTCGATCGAGACGAGGCTCGCCGACGTGTCCAGGCCGGGGCCTTTGACGACCACGTTTCCGCCCACGAGCGACTTGTGATCGACCTGCACGAAGTCCTCGTACAGCACCGTGACCAGCAGTTGGCTGCTCTCAGGCTCCGGCAGGCCGACGCTCTTGAGCTTTGCCCACGGCGCGACCATGTCCGGTGCGAGCACGTGCTTCGGCTGGGCGTCGCCCGGCCCGAACATCCCAAGCCCGCTGATGCCGGGGTCGCTCTCGCTCGCGCGAAACCAACCCCACGCGGCAAAGCCGCCGTTGCCCGCGAAGAACCTGTCGCTCAGGAGGCTCGGAGTGTGATCGGTCTTCGTGGCGCCGGACCCCGGCCCCGCGATGCGGTAGGTGCCCCTCAGCCAGTCCTCCCCCAACGCGACGAACCCGACGCCGCCGCCCGAGAGCATCGTCGCGTGTTCGACCGTGCCGCCCCTCCACGCACCGTCCGCCTGGAAGACCTCGTAGTCGTACACCTGCGTCAGCAGGCGGCGTTCCTCCAGGCACTCCACGCGAATCGGGTCGAGCGCACCGAACGCTCCCGCATCCCCTCGGCTCCGCATGCGCGTACTCCCTGCCCGGGGCGCAATTTCCACGCCGCACTTCAACAGACATCAGCGTGAACCGTCCGTTCGCCGGGCCATGCAAGCCCGCACCTACCGGCGAATCGGGCGACTACCCCGGCGGCGGCTCGACCTCCCGCGACTCAGGCAGCGACGCCCGCCACCGGGCCGCCTCCGCCTCGCGCCCGCCCGCCTCGTACAGCGCGATCAGCCTCTCGACCGCCGTGCGGGTCCGCTCGTGGTCCGCGCCCAGCCCGGCGAGCAGCACGCGGTGCGATTCGAGCAGCATGGGCTCGGCCTCGTCCAGCCGGCCCATCGTCGTCAGGCACGCGCCGTACCCGCCGTGCACCACGCCCGCCATCCAGCGCCCCGGCGGCAGCGCGGGCAGGAGCGCGACGCACCGCTCGTACAACTCGACGGCCCGCGCGAACCGATTCGCGCTCTGGTATCCGCCCGCGAGGTTGTACGCCGACACCAGCACGCCCACGCTCGACGGCCCGTGCACCGCCTCCGTCGCCGCCAGCGTGCGCTCGCCAAGGTCCAGCGCCTCGTCCGTGCAGCCCGTCTCCGAAAGGAACGGCGCGAAGTTCCCCATCACCGAGAGCGCCGTCTCGTGCGTCTCGCCCAGCACGCGCACCGACCGTTCCAGCGCATCGCGGTAGAGCGCCTCGGCACGCTCGATCTCACCCGCCTTCTCCAGCGCGGCCGCCAGATTGTTCATGCACAGGATCGTCTCCACGTCATCCTCGCCGAGCCGCAGTCGCGAGATCCGCAGCGCATCGGCGAGCAGCGGGACGGCCTCGTCGTAGCGCCCCAGCAGGTGGAGCACGCCCGCCAGATTCGACACGACGTCCGCGAGTTCGTAGTGGTCGTCGCCCAGCACGGCCCGGCCCCGCCGCGCCGCCTCGTCCAACAGAACGCGAGCGTTGTCGAGCCGCCCGAGATTCGCCCGCACCTGCCCGAGGTTCGTCAGCCCCGACACCACGACCGGATGGTCGCTGCCGAACACCGCCCGGGCGAGGTCCAGCGACTCCGCGAACGCCACCTCCGCCTCCTCGAGCCGCTCCTGCCGGTTCAGCGCCAGGCCCAGCGCGTTGAGCAGGTGCGCGGTGTACGGGTGGTCCGCGCCCAGCGCCCGGCGCGAACGCCCGAGCGCGTCGCGGGCAAGCCCCTCCGCCTCCTCGTACCGGCGCAGGCGCACGAGCACGTAGGCGAGATTGTTCTCGTTGTTCAGCGCGATCTCCGACTCCGCCCCGAAGCCGGCCCGGGCCTCGCGCACCGCCTCCTCGTAGACCTCCGCGGCCTCCTCGTACAGCCCCAGGTCGCTGAGCAGTGCGCCGAGGTTCGCCCGCGTCGCGATCGTCTCGCGGTGCCGCGGGCCGAGCGTGCGCTCGTACGCCCTCAGCACGGCCCCGTAGAGCGAGCGCGATTCCTCGAGCCGCCCGAGGTCGTGCAGGGCGACGCCAAGGTCGTTGCCTGCCGCGAGCGTGCGCGGGTCATCCGCGCCGGCGTGCAGTGTGAGCAGGTCGTAGGCACGTCGGGCGTGGCGCTCCGCCTCGTCGGGGCGCGCGATCGCCCGGTACCCCTTCGCGATCGCGTGCCGGACCTCGGCCTCGACCTCCGGCTCGTCCGCCAGTTCCGTCCCGACGCGCGCCGCCGCCCGCTCCAGCAACTCGCGCAGCACGGTGGTATCGCGCGTGCGGGCGATCTCGGGCTGCATCGCCGCGAAGATGCCCGCCAGGAACGCCCCTGCCCGCTCCGCCCGGGCGGCATCGATACGGGCGCGATCTCGCTCCCGGCTCGCCTGCACGAACCCCGCCGACGCCAGCGCCAGCCCCGCCACGAGCGCGAGCAACACCAGCGCCCCCGCTGCCAGCGGCACGCGGCGCCGACGCGCGAACTTCCGAAGACGGTACGACGCCGAGGGCGGACCCGCCTGCACCGGCTCGTCACGCAGGTGCCTGCGCACGTCCTCCGCCAGCGCGGCCGCGGTCTCGTAGCGACGCGACTTGTCCTTCTCGAGGCACTTCATCACGATCCAGTCCAGGTCGCCGCGCAGCGCGCGGGCCTCGTGCCGCGTGCCGCGCCGCGCCCCGTCTCCGAGCGACGCGAGCCGCGTGCTCGGGCGACATGTACTGCGGCGTGCCGATCATCTGCCCCTGCTCGGTGAGCAGAGGGCCGCCGAACGCATCGATCGAGAGCGCCTTGGCGATGCCGAAGTCGATGACCTTCGGGATCGGTCCGCCGTCCGGCGCGGCGACGAGCACGTTGCCCGGCTTGATGTCGCGGTGGACGACGCCCTTGAAGTGCGCGTGCTGCACGGCGTCGCAGACCCGCGCGAACAGGTCCAGCCGCGCGCGCACCGGCAGCGAGCGGGACCGGCAGTACGCCGTGATCGGCTCGCCGCGCACCAGTTCCATCACGAAGTAGGGCAGGCCGGGCCGCTCGAACTCCGGGCCGGTCGTCCCCCCGTCCAGCACCCGCGCGATGCACGGGTGGTCCATGACGGCCGGCGCCTGCCGCTCCGCCTCGAAGCGCGCGACGACCCGGCGCGAGTCCATCCCGGGCTTGATGACCTTGACGGCGACCTCGCGCCGCATCGGCTCGGTCTGCTCGGCCCGCCACACCACGCCGAACCCGCCCTCGCCCAGAATCTCGACGAACCGGTAGCGACCGACGCGCGACCCCGGCAGCCCCGCCGGACCCTCGATCGCGGTCTCCTCGTCGCCCGGGGATGGCAAATCGGCCGTCGGCTCGTCTGGGCGGTCAACGGGCATGACGCCAGCGTATCAGCGCGCCGAGTGTTCACGGCATCCGGGCCGTTCGCACGGGCCGGACGCGGAGGAGAGGAGAGGAGGCCCTTCGGGCGGCCTGGCCGCCCTGAAACCCGCACGCCGGGCTTCCGCTCGGCGGTGGGCGAAGAGAGGAGTGCGGGAGCGGGCGTCTGTCGCAGGGCCGGGTTCCGTGTTCCGTGCCGGCCTGCCGCTCCGTATGAACAAGCGGCATCGGCGCGAAGTACTCACGCCTTGGGAGCAAAGAGCGTGCGGCTGGAGCGCGACCCACTCCTCAGGCCGCGAATGGTCTGATCGGGATTTCGACGGTCCGGACCTCGCCGTCCTTGGACTTGAGCACGGCCTCAGCCTGCTTCAGGACCGGCGCGGCGTAGTAGTGCGCGCCGCACCGATCGCACACGCCGATCGGCACGTTCTCCATGATCACGATGCCGCGATTGAGCGTGATTGGCTCGCGGTCAATGACCCGCTCCTGAACCATGCCTTCGCAGTACTCGCAAGGAAATCCGTACATGCCCGCTCAGCCCCCGCCGAGTTTCTCCAGCAGCCGCTCCCGCGCCGCCTTCGCGTCCGCCGCGCCCCCGCTCGCCTTCATCACCGCGCCGACCAGCCGGCCGATCGCGGCCTGCTTGCCGGCGCGCACATCGTCGGCGGCCTGGGGGTTCTCGGCGATCGCCCGCTCGCACCATTCGTCGAGCGCGGCGTCGTCGCGGACCGTCAGCCAGCCGCGCGATTCGGCGAGCGTGCGCGGGTCCGCGCCGGCATTCGCCGGGTCGCACAGCGCCTCGAAGAGATCGTCCGCCGCGTTCGAGCCGAGATCGCCCGCGTCGCGCATCGCCACGATCGCCGCGAGTTGCGCCGCCGAGACGCCGAGGCGCGAGACGAGCGTGCCGCGCTCGTTGG
>DAOMNQ010000046.1:9691-22805 GCA_035443945.1 Phycisphaerales bacterium
CGCGCCCCGCGCTGCAGCACGAACCCCGCCGCCAGTCGGCCCGCCCGCTCGCGCGCCACGCCGCGCTCGACCGCCCCGTCGGCGGCGGCGTCAAGAAACCCGCAGACCTCGCGCTCCTCGACGAGTTGCGACGCCTCTGCGGGCGACAGGCCGTAGGACTCGCAGTAGCGGCGCGCGCGCGCCAGCGGCAGTTCCGGCAGGCCGGCGCGCAGCCGCGCCACCCACGCCTCCCCCACCGCCACCGGCGGCAGGTCGGGGTCGGGGAAGTAGCGGTAGTCCTCGGCGTCCTCCTTCTCGCGCTGCACGTAGGTCGCCTCGCGGTCGGCGTCCCAGCCGCGGGTCGTCTTTTCGCCAGGGCCGTGCTCGCGTCCGTCGGCGGCCCAGCGGCGCGGCTGCTCCACCAGTTCGTGCGTGATCGCCCCGTGCAGGGCGCGGAACGAGTTGAGATTCTTCACCTCGACGATCGGCGTGTGCACGACGCGTCCGTCGCGCAGCGTCAGTCGGCAGTTCACGTTCGGCTCGAAACGCATGTGCCCGCGCTGCATCACCCCCTCGGTCACACCCAGGAACCGGCACGTCTGGCGCAGCAGACGGGCGAACGCCGTCGCCTCGTCCGCCGAGCGGAAGTCGGGCGCGGTCACGATCTCCAGCAGCGGGGTGCCGGCGCGGTTCAGGTCCACGATCGAGAAGTCGATCGCCCCGCCGCCCGGCGCCTCGTGCAGCAGTTTCCCCGCGTCCTCCTCGAGGTGCGCACGGATGATGCCGATGCGCCGCGTCGGACCCGCCGGATCGATCCGCCCCTGGCCGTCCGTCGCCGGCAGGTCGAACACGCCGTCAAAGCAGAGCGGCAGGTCGTACTGGCTGATCTGGTACCCCTTCGGCAGGTCGGGGTAGAAGTAACCCTTCCGGTCCCACCGCGAGAGCGGCGCGATCGAGCACCCGAGCGCCAGCCCGACGAGCGCGGCCATCTCCACCGCCGCCCGGTTCATCACCGGCAGCGTCCCCGGCAGCGCGAGCACCACCGCGTCCGTCAGCGTGTTCGGCCCGGCGTCGTGGAACTCGGGGTGCGCCGGGCTGGGCGCACGCGTGAACATCTTCGTCCGCGTCGCCAGTTCGACGTGGACCTCCAGGCCGATGATCGGTTCGGCGGAGACAATCTCGGCGATGGAGCGGCCTGTCGCCATCCGCCCATCGTATCAGGCTCACGCAGAGGCGCGGCGGCGCAGAGAGTGGAGAGTGGAGCGTCGAGCGAAGGCAGCGGCGAACGGTGCACGCCCGGTGGCACAGGCGTCCCGCCTGTGCCGAGTCTTCTCCCATCACATCCTCCCCCGCAGCATGCTCTGCGCCTCCGCGTGAGTCACTCCGCTCTCACGACGGCCGACGCAGCCAGCACCGCACGCCGTTCGAGTTCTCCCGCGCGCATCACCGTCACGCCCCGCTCCGCCGCGAGTTCCGCGAGCGTGCGAGGGTGCGTTCCGCCGAGGCCGAAGCGCTCGCACAGGATCGTGCGATCCTCTCGCTGCATGCGCTCCAGCGCGCCCGCGAAGCGCACGTCCGGCTCGAGGAACACCTGCCATGGCACGAGCCGGCGCGTCCAATCCTCGAACGCGACGCCCGCCGACAGCCGCGGCGTCGCTCGCCGAGGGTCCGGCCGGATCACGCGCGCACGCTCCGCTGCGAGGCGCGTCACCGCCAGCCCGACCGGCGCGGCCGGCCGCCCGCCCCGCCACGGGTCGTGCGCGAGCACACCCGACGCCACCGCCCCCACCGCCGACGCGAGCAGTGGACGAGACTCGGCCGGGCGCAGCCCTTCCAGCGGCACGCCGATCGCGCCCTCGAGCGTCTCGACCATGAGCGGCAGTTGCGTGCGCACGAGCGTCGCCAGCAGCCGCGCCGCCCACCGCAGGTCGGTCTCCGCGCGGTCCACGCCCGCCGCGTCGGGCGAAGACGACCCGAGCGAGGCCACAAGCCGCCCCGCGCGCGCCCGCAGCGCATGCATCGCCATCGCGCGCATGCGCTCCTCGACCGCGACCGGTACGGTCCGCTCGCGCGCCGAGCGGATGAACGCGAGCAGGTCCGTCTCGCCGCGCCACGTCAGGCCCGCGCACGCCGGCTCCGGTTCGAGCAGCGCCGCGATCGCGTCGTCATCGAGCGCGCCCGCGGCCGGGGGCACGGCGCCGACCGGGTGCGCCCGCAGCAGCCGCGCTCGCTCGGCGAGGATCGCGTGGTGGATCGCGCCGCGCGTGCGACCGAAGCGGGCCGCGATCCGCCCGGGGCGCACGCCGCGCCGCCACGCCCGGAGCGCGATGCGCTGCCGCCGGCCCGCCAGCGGCGGAGCCTCGCCGAAGATGGGCGTGCGCCCCGCGGCGATCGCCCGCTCGTCGTGCCGGCGCAGGACGCGGCGCACGCCCTCGTGCGACCGCCCGAAGCGCCGCGCGATCCGTGCAGCCGCCTCGTTGAGCGACAGCCCGAGGGAGTCGCGGTAGCGCGCCGCACGCCGCAGCATCGTGGCCTCGATCTCCGATGGCACTCGCGAGAATGCTCCCGCTCGCGCGATCCGCGCCGCGTTCGCCCGCTCGAAGCGCTCGACCGGCCCGGGCATGTAGGCCAGGCGCGACAGCCCCCCCCCGAGGCTCGCCCGACGCGCGAGCAACCCCTCGCGCCGCCACCGTTCGAGGGTCTTGCGGCTCACGCCCCAGCGGGCAGCGAGCGCGTCGCCGTCGATCGCCCCCGCCACGGCCAGTTCCTCCGCCGTCAGGCCCGCCGCCGCCGAGAGCCGCTCGACCAGCGCGGACAGGTCGCCCAGCAGCGCGGCCCCAACCACCTGCACCGGCTCGTCGATCCGCGCCCGGTACCCCGTGATGCGGAAGACGATCCAATCCTCGGGGTATGTGCGCTCGGGGTCGATCTCGCCCGCGAGCGCCTCGGCGCGCTCGATGTCGCGCAGCAACGCCTCGCGCGGCGCGAAGCGCAGTTGCTTCGCCAGTTCACCCAGGGCGGACACGCGAAGTCGTGGCAGGGGAGGCATGGGGGACAGCGGACAATGAACAGTGGACATCCGATCGCTTGGCGCCGGTCAGATCACGCAAGAAACGAGCGGCGCCCCGCATCACCCCACCTGCGCCGCCCCCGTCTCGACCCACTCAAGATCGGTTCGTTCGACGACGCCGAGCGCCTCCGCCTCGCGCAGGAACCGCCCCACCGCCTCGCGTTCGCGCTCGCCGACGCGGAAGCGGAGCAGGTCGCCGACGTACTCCCGCGCCAGGTCCGCCGGCCAGTGGTGCTCGGGCGCGCGCCGGGCGACGATCCACCCGAGCCGCTTCTCGTTGCGCCGGCGCTGCCGGTCCAGCAGCGCGCACGCCGTGGCGATGCGGGGCGAGTCCGCCTCCTCCGCCCGGCACATCCACACCGCGTAGACGAACGGCAGGCCGGTCCATTCCCGCCACGCCGCGCCGAGGTCCAGCGTGTGCCCGTACCGGCCCTCGGGGGGGGGATCGGTGACGACCTTATCCCCGATGACCAGCAATGTCTCCGGCCACTCCTCGCCCCCCGCCGCGCCCGATCGCTCGCGCGCGTCGAAGGGGGCGAAGTCCGGACGCACGCCGAACCGCGCCGCCAGCAGCACGCGGCAGAGCGCGACCGACGTGTGGCTCTCCACGTCGGCGTAAACCCTCGTCACCCGCTCGAACGGCACGCCCGAGTGCAGCCGCACGGTCAGCGTCGGCCCGTCGCACCCGATCATCCCAACCGGCAGCAGCGCCAGCCCCGCCCCGGCCCGCGCCGCGTCCACCAGCGACACCAGCCCGACATCCGCGCGCCCGTCCGCCACCAGGTCCGCGATGTGCGACGGCGCGGCCGGGATCAACGCCACGCCCGCCAGTTTCTCAAGCCCCTCGACCAGCGGGCGCGTGTTCAGGTACCGGACGTACGCGATGCGGAGAGCGTCCATGCCGAAGTCTACGGGCGGCCCGCGCCTCCGGCCGATGGTGGACGCATGAGCGCTCCCGGACTCGTGCTGATCGGCGGCGGCGGGCACGCGATCGTCGTCGTCGAGGCGGCGCGGCTGGCGGGCCTGCGCGTCGAGGGCGCGCTCGACGATGCGCCAAGCCCGGTCGCCACGGTCGGCCCGGGCGCGATCCCGCGGCTCGGCACGCTCGCCGAAGCCCGGCTCATCGCCGGCCGCCGGTGGATCGTCGCCCTGGGCGACCTCGGCGCGCGCGCCCGCGTGCTCGCCGCGCTGGCGGGCTTCGCCGACGCCGCATTCGCCGTCGTGCATCCGGGCGCGATCGTCTCCGCCGACGCCGAGATCGGCCCGGGCGCGTTCGTCGGCCCGGGCGCGATCGTCAACGCCCGCGCCGACCTCGGCCCGCACGCCATCGTCAACTCCGGCGCGATCGTCGAGCACGAGTGCGACATCGGCGCAAACGCCCACGTCGCCCCCGGCGCGGCCCTCGGCGGGCGCGTCCGCGTCGGCTCGAACTCGCTCGTCGGCATCGGCGCGCGCGTCGTGCCCGGCGTCGCCATCGGCGCTGGCTGCCTCGTCGCCGCCGGCGCGGTCGTCATCGCCGACGTGCCCGACGGCGCACGCGTCGCAGGCGTGCCGGCCCACCCGATCCGATGACTCGCGGGGCGGGGCCTTGCAGGCCCCGAGTCACCACGCGCCAAGCCGCAGGACACGGTGGCACAGGCGTCCCGCCTGTGCCCCACTCCCTGCCCCACAGCGTGCCTCTTGTCGCGCCTTACCCGTCGTCATCCAACGGGAAGTCCCCGTCCATCGCCTTGTCCGTCGGCACGCCATCGTCCGCGCCAGGCTCCTCGAACTCCTCCCTTGGCGCGGGCAGCGCGGACGCCTTCGGCCTCGGCGTCGCCGCCAGTTCCGCACGCATCGCTCGCGCCCGTTCCGCCAGCAGGCCCTCCGCCTCCTCGCCCGTCAGCGCGGCCTCCGCCAGCGGCGAGAGCACGAAGTGCCACCGCTGCGTGTTCCGGATCTTCATCGGCAACGCCTCGGCCACCAGGTCGATCGGCGGGTACTCGTACACCGGCGCGGCCGCCTCCGCCTCCGTCCGCAGCGGCTCGTACCCCTCCAACTCCACCCGCACGTCGTACCACCCGTGAAAAAGGAACGACGTCTGGAGCGGCGTCCGCCCTACCTCCAGATCGTTGATGTAGACGAGCGCGCCGGGGGGATCGGAGGTGACGGAGAGGCGCCGCTCGACGCACCCGGTGAGCGTGGCAACGGCAACGAGCGTGAGGGCGAGCAGAGCAGGACGCATCGTTCCAAAGCGTAGCTCATACGCGCCCGATCCGGCGTGCAGGCCCGTGACGCACGCCGAAGGGATCCCGAGCATCGAGTCGGGGGACGTGTCAGGGATCGGAGGACTGTGGAACCATGGATCAGGCGATGCTCGCGCGCGAACGCTGGTGGAGCCGCATTGTCGGGCTTTTCCCTTGACGCACGCCGGACCACGTGGCATATTCCACCCGTGGGCCACGGGTTCCCGGCTTGCCCCGCGCGGGCCGGGTGGTGGAGGTGCCACGCACAACAGGAGAACGGCGATGGCAGCGACCGACATGGCTGGGACGGTGAAGGGAACTCTTTCGGGTATCCGTAAGGGGGGGGGTTAGGGTGGTGGCCGCCCTCACCGTGGCGGGAGGCGTCGGCGCCGGGGAGAGGGCGTGGGGGCAGGGGAGCGAGAAGATCCCCTCGTTCAATCCGCCCGTGACCTTCGACACGATCGGTTTCCACCCCTACGGCCTGGCCGCGGGAGATGTGACAGGGCCTGAAGGTGTGCCTGACGGCTACCCGGATGTCGTCGTCGCCAACGGCGGCTTCGACCTCGGCTCGTTCACACCCATCGACGAAGGAAGCGTCACGATCTATCGCAACTCGGGAGATTGGTCGTTCCCAGCGTTCGGGCTTCAGCACTCCCAGACGATTCCCTTTCCCCATTCCTCCCCGCGTCGGGTCGTGTTCGCCGACATGACGGGCAACGGTGTTCCCGACCTCGTGGTCAGCGCGGGGATGCCCGACCAATGGAACCAGGGGCAGGACGATACGTGGGGGGTGTATGTCTTCATCAACAACAACGGCTCCTTCAGCCTGAAATCACACGTTGAGACCCCAATGCCCGTGAGCGGGCTGGCCGTCGCCGACTTCGACAACGACGGGCTGAACGACGTGGCCGTCTGCGTAGACTGGACGCTGCTGACGAACGGTGCAGGCGAGAGCGACTTCGTCTACGTGCTGCAGAACGATCCCTCGGACCCCGGCAGGCTCATCCTCAAGCCCTCGATCTCCCTGAACATGGGCGGGTACCCCGACTTCGACACGCCGACCTCGCTCCTCGCGGGGGACTTCAACAAGACGTTCGGCCCGCCGAAGCAGGACATCGTCACGGTGCATTGGATCTGGGGGAACCCGACGGCCGTCTCTGTGCTGACCGGGCAGGGCAACTGGCTGTTCTCGCTCGCCAATCGTGACTCGCCCTGCTCCGGTTGGCCATACGAGTTCCACGATGCCGTGTCGGGCCGGTTCGCCATGGGATCGCTCTCGCTGGACATCGCCGCGCGGAAGGACAACGGCCCGGTGTACATCCTGCACGGCAACAGCCAGGGCAACTTCAACCTCGACTGCTCGATGCCCTCCTCCTCTGACGTGTACAAGGTGATCAAGTCGCAGTGCCTCGCGAGCGAGCCGCCCGTGTCCATCCGGGGCGGCCTGGCCGTCGGACACCTCAACGGCGGGACAAAGCCGGACCTGGTGGCCACGGTCCCGAGCAACGATAACAGCAGTTACGTAACCATGTTCCTCGGCAAAGGCGACGGGACGTTCCAGATCGACTATTGCGATCCTCGCCACTTCGTGACCGTCGGGGCGTGGCACCCGATCCAGGTGCTCTGCGTCGATCTGAACCAGGACGGCTTCGACGACATCGTGACGGCGAACTACGCCGCCCCCATCACCGACCCGCACACCATCAGCGTGCTGATCAACAAGATGCTCGTCATCGGAGAGCCCGAATGAGCCACCGCACGTGCCGTCACGCGCGCCCCGGCCCAACAGCGAGCCTCGCGCTCGCCGGTGCGCTCCTCGCGCAAGCCACAGTGCACGCTCAGGGCGTCACATTCACAGGCATCGGCTTTCTCTCCGAGGAGTCGCCGTGGAGTTCGGCGTACGGTGTCTCTTCGGGCGGGTCTGTCGTCGTGGGTACGAGCGATGACGCGGGGGGGCCATTCTCGCCGACGCAGGCCGTGTACTGGACACCCGAGACCGGCGTCGTCGGCATCGGCCGTCTCTGGGACAACGGGAAGTTCAGTTTCGCCTACGGCGCCTCGCACAACGGCGGTGTGATTGTCGGCGGCGGCAACTCCGAGCCGGGCTGGCAGGCCTTCCGCTGGACAGAGACCGCTGGCATGGTCGGCCTCGGCGACCTGCCCGGGGGAGACTTCAACAGCGAGGCCCGCGCCGTCTCCGGCGACGGCTCCGTCGTCGTCGGACGGAGCAGGTCCGGCGCCGCCGGCGACGGCCTCTTCGAGGCCTTCCGCTGGACCGAGGAGACCGGCATGGTCGGCCTCGGCTTCCTCCAGGGCGGCCAGTTCAAGAGCAGTTCGGCCGCGGGCATATCCGCCGACGGCAAGGTGATCGTCGGCGGCAGCAGCTCGGCCGGAGGAGGACGAGCCTACCGCTGGACCGAGGAGACTGGCATGGTCAGCCTCGGCACGCCACCCGGGGGAAGCGGAAGCGGCGCTCGCGGCGTTTCCCCGAACGGCGAGTTCGTGATCGGCATCAGTGGGATTGACGGCTTCACACGCGCCTTCACGTGGTCCGAGGACGCCGGGATGGCCTTTCTGCCCAACATCACCGGCGAGTACATCGTCCTCAGCAGCTATGCAGACGGCGTGGCGGACGACGGCACCGTCGTCGGAATGACGAACGTCGTTGATGAGAACTACCACGCCGCGATCTACGCCACGCTCTGGCGGCCGGGAGAAGAGGCGATCACGGTCGAGGCCCTGCTCCTCGGGCACGGCATCGACGTGCGGGCCATGGGGTGGCAGCTCGAGTTCGCCACGGGGATCTCCGCCGACGGCCGGACCATCGTCGGCCACGGCTACAGCCCCAACGGCATCTACGAAGGCTGGGTCGTCCGCATCCCCGCCACCGCTTCCCTCGCGCCCCTCGCGCTCGCCGCCCTGACGATGCGCCGGCGGCGGTGAGCCGCTTGACGAGCACGGCTGCGCCGATGGCGTTCTGTTGCTTCGTCGCCACTGCCCGAGCCGGCGGCTCTCGGCGCGCTGCGGCGCCTACCCCTGTCTGCTGTGCTCGACGGGGGGGGGGCGCTCCGGCAGGTCGTCGAACTCGTCGCCCCGGAAGAGCGAGCCGAGGTACACCCGACGCACCATCTCGTCGTTGATCAGGCCCCGCGGCGTCCCCTCCGCGAACACCTTCCCCGAGTCGATGATGTACGCCCGGTCGCACACCCGCAGCGTCTGCTGCACGTTGTGGTCCGTGATGAGGAACGCGATCCCCTGGTCGGCCAGCTGGCGGATCTCCCCTTGCAGGTCCTCGACCGCGATCGGGTCCACGCCGCTGAACGGCTCGTCCATCAGGATCAGCCGCGGCTGCGTCACCAGCGCCCGGGCGATCTCCAACTTGCGCCGCTCGCCGCCGGAGCAGGTCCGCGCCGCGTGGCGCGCCTTGTGCGTCAGCCCGAACTGGGCGAGCAGCGCCCCCGCCCGGCGCTTGCGCTCCCGCCGCGGCAGGCCGAGCGTCTCGAGGATCGCGAGCAGGTTCTGCTCGCACGACAGCCGCTGGAAGACGCTCGGCTCCTGCGAGAGGTACCCCACGCCCAGCCGCGCCCGCTGGTACATCGGCAGGCGGGTGATCTCCTGCCCGTCGAAGATGACCCGCCCGCCGTCCGGATCGATCATCCCGATCGTCATGCGGAACGTGGTGGTCTTGCCCGCGCCGTTGCGCCCGAGCAGCCCCACCGTCTCCGACCGCTCGACGGACACGGACACGCCATCGACGACGGCCCGCCCGCCGTAGGTCTTGCGCAGGTCTTTGCCTTCCAGCAGCGGCACGGAAGGGAGTCTATGCGGAAGGCTTGGCCGGCCGGGCGACACCGAACGCCTCCCCCACGCTCGCCGTCAGTGGATGAACCGGAAGCACATCGGGTAGCAGAAGTACTGCCCGCGCGACGCCGCCAGCACCGCCATAACGCCCCCCACGAACCCGAGGACGTACGCGAAGATGATGCCCACGCCGCAGGTCACGATCGCGATCGGGATGGCGTAGATGAGGAGCGAGATCTGGAAGTTGAGGGCCTCTCGCCCGTGGTGGTCCACCAGCGGCGACTCGTCCTTCTTGATGAGCCACAGGACGAGCGGCGCGACGATCGGGATGCCGATCAGCAGCATGACAAGATGGGAAAGATGGATGAAGACGCAGTAGGTCCGCTCCCAGTCCGCCGCCTGAGAGTCGATCAGCGGGCCTTGCGCATCGGCTGGTGTGTCGTACATGGCGGCGGCGGCGTGCATCCGAGGCCCTCCCGGCGGGGTCTGGTTCCGGAAAGACCCGGCCGGGTTTCGCCCAAGCCTACCCGTACGCTCCGAACCGCCCCCAAAAAGAACCGGGCGGCCGGTCAGAGACCAGACCGCCCGGCGTGAGTGGGCAGGCGACAACCCCGCCGGTCAACCCCGGCGGCACTGACATCATGCACCATAATCCGTCGGCTGCCAAGGCCATCCGGGACCAAATCCCCCAAATCGGGGCTTCTGACGAGCCGCGACCGTAAGGGAGCGGTTTCGAGGGTCGTAGCGGAAACCACTCCCTCACGGTCGTGGCTCGTTGAGGGGGGCGATGAACCGATCAATGCCCGAAGAGGTTCCGCTCCCCGAACATGCCCGACGACTCGAAGTACCCCAGCGCGTCCTGCACAGAGCCGAACACCTTCGTCGCCGTCTCCGTGATGAACGGGCTGGGCGACTTCTTCGGCTTCCACACCACGTAGACCTCCTTCGTGTGCTCGAAGGCGTGGTGCAGTTCCCGCTCGACCCCGCTCGACAGCCCCGGAACCCCCCCCGGCAGTTCGGGCACGTAACTGACGATCATGTCCGACTGGTCGATGAGTTTGAAGTCCCGCATGTAGATCTGGCCGTCGATGTCCCCCGCGATGTCCAGCACCTCGCGCACCCGCACGCGGATCGCCGGCCCCGACCTCGCCCCCCCGAACGAGTGCGGCACGTGCTCGATGAACTCCGCCCCCTCGCGGGCCGCCGCCAGCGCGCGGTCCAGCAGCAGTTTCTCGTCCACGTCGCCGGGATCGAACGTGATGAAGTGCTCGGCCAGTTGCGCCCGGAAGCCGTCGATCTCCGCCAGCACCTCCGGCATGTCCACCACGTGGCTCATGGGGAAACTGGGGTACACCCGCTTCATGCCCGGGCGGCAGACCAGCCGGAAGAGCGTGCGCGTCGTCTCCGCGTGCCGCCCGCGCGACAGGATGTAGAACTGGCTCCCCTTCACCGCCTTGGACATCAGTTCCGTCGCCAGGATCTCCTCCTCGCGCCAGACCATGCAGTCCTTCAGCGTCGCGTCGATCACGTGGTCCGCGTGCAGCCGGTGGTGCACGACCTCGATGTTGTCCACCAGGCAGATGAAGAGGTCGGGGGCGAACTTCTCGATCTGGTCGAAGTCGAAGGCCGAGAACAGCCCGTGCCGCCAGCGGAAGGTCGCGTGCGTGTTGACGAGCACGTTGGGCCGCCCCGCCGAGTCGGAGATGATGTCCTTGAACGTCGCCCGCCGCAGCGAGTTCAGTCGGCTGATCGGCAGGTCGAGGATTTTCCCGGGGCGCACGTCCGGCGCCTCGGCGTACATCATGTCGCCGACGTGGTAGACGGCGATGGACTCGCCCTGCTGGCCGGCGAACTCGCGCGCGCCGTTCAGGTACGGCTTCTTGTCCATCCCGACCTGACCGGTGACGATCGCTCGCATTGGGGGCGATTGTAGGGGGGAGAGCCTGCGGGCAGCAGGAACGCCCGCGCGCCGTCACTGAATGACCACCTTCACCGTCACCGAACCCTGCCCGTTCGCGTTCCGGCACGTGAGCCATGTCACGCTCCCCGTCTGGGCGGTCGCGCACGCTTTGACCAACACGGAGAGCGAGTTCGACGACGGTGGGTGCTCGACGATACGGCTCACAGGCCCGCGGTCCACGCTGTGCGGCACGCAGCAGAACAGGAACCTCCGCTTCCTGTTCGTCGACCGGTTGAGGTCGATCGTCAACCCGGCCTCGCCTCCCGCCCCGCGACTCGCGCCCCTATCCTCCCCTTCCCATGGCCACACTCGTCAACGCCGACACCCGCGTCATCTGTCAGGGCATCACCGGCGCCTTCGGGGCCGTGCATACTCGCGGGTGCCTCCACTACGGCACGAGGATGGTCGGCGGCGTCACGCCCGGCAAGGGCGGGACCAAGGACGACAACGCCCTGCCCATCTTCGACACGGTGGACAAGGCCGTCCGCGAGACCGGCGCGGACGCCACCATGATCTTCGTCCCCCCCGCCTTCGCCGCCGACGCCGTCCTCGAGGCCGCGGCCGCCGGCATCCGCGTGATCTGCTGCATCACCGAGGGCGTGCCGGTGCAGGACATGATCCGCGTGCGGGCCGTCCTCGACGAGATGAACCTCGGTGCCCGCGGCGCGGACGTCCACCCCGCGCAGCAACTCATCACCCTCATCGGCCCCAACTGCCCCGGCATCATCACGCCCGGCCCGAAGACCGGCGCCGGCACGAGCGCGGCCGACCCCTACACCAACGCCGGCTGCAAGATCGGCATCATGCCCGGCTACATCCACACGCACATCAGCGAGGCGAAGACGGGCAAGGCCGTCGGCATCGTCTCACGCTCCGGCACCCTCACCTACGAGGCCGTCTGGCAGTGCTCGCAACTCGGCATCGGCCAGAGCACCTGCATCGGCATCGGGGGCGACCCGGTTCGCGGCGTGAACCACGTCGATTGCCTCAAACTCTTCGAGGCCGACCCGGAGACGCACGGCATCCTCATGATCGGCGAGATCGGCGGCACCGACGAGGAGGACGCCGCCGCGTTCATCAAGACCCACGTCCGCAAGCCCGTCGCCGCCTTCATCGCCGGACGCACCGCCCCCCCCGGCAAGCGCATGGGCCACGCCGGCGCGATCATCTCCGGCGGCGAGGGCACGGCCGACAGCAAGATCGCCGCCCTGCGCACCGCCGGCGCGACCATCGCCGAAAGCCCGGCGGACATGGGCAAGGCCATGGCGGCGGCGTTGCGGATCGGCTGAGATCACCGCCGTCGGTCAGAAGTCCCTGCCGGAGAAACCATATCGGGTGAACATCACTGGCCACGGAGTCGCCACATACGGGCGGGGTGGGATACCGGTGTACTCCTGAATGTCAAACGCTTTCGTAGAAGCACTGCCATCGCAGCGACCCACCACCCAGGGGCCAAGACCCCCACCTTCACCCAGCGGACGAAGACTGGCTCCTCTATCCAGATAAAGGCCTTTGAGAGAGGGGAAAATCGCTTATCCAATCCTCATTCCCCGGTATGGAGCCAGGCTGTCGGGTGGGGTGTCTTCCGCCCAATACGCGGGTTCGGCAAAGGCTGTATCGCTCATCCAATACCTTGAGTACACAACCTCCTCCGAAAGCTCGTCGCACCACTCACATAAACGCGGCAACAGACTTGCTCGATCCGACAGGTAGGTCGGCCAAAGCAGCGAGAGTACGAGGCGGGATTGCAGAAAGTAGCTGTTCGGAAATGTCTCATGACCGCCCAACCTGATAGGTTCCCAAGGCTTGCAGGGCGTAGCGAGAAAAGGGAGTTGTTCTCGGTTGTCGTTCGCGTACGCGCACGTTGCAGCGACAACCTGGCGCAATCCGCTCAGGGAAGTGGCCAGACGGCCGCTCGATCGCGCGGCAGCAAGGCCCGGCAGAACGAGCGACACAAGAATCGCCATCACGGCGATACACACCAGGTAACTCTTCAGCCGTCTTCCACGGCCTGCGGCAGGGGTGGGAGTGTCCCGGTCGCGGCGTAGTCCGTCAGGGCTTCGGCGATGGTGGCGAGGG
>DAOMNQ010000047.1:0-18897 GCA_035443945.1 Phycisphaerales bacterium
GAAGGGCGGCACAGGCGCCATGTTCCAGGGGGCGCGACCGACGCTACCGGCCTGATGCGCGGCCCAGTCGGCCAGTCGGTCACGCTCGCCGCGACTGCCGGGACGGTGGTGGGCGTCGCGATCTGGCTGGTCGCCGGCCCCGTCGCCGGAATGCTGACGAACACCGAGGGGGGAGAGCGCGCGTTCGCCACCTACCTCCGCTGGCAGGCCGCCGCCGCGCCGGCGACCAGCGTCCTCTTCGTCGGCATCGCGTGCGTGCGCGGGGCCGGGGACTCAGGCCGCCCTCTGGCGGTCATGGCCGTCGTCAACGTCGTGAACGTCCTGACCAGTTGGGCGCTCGCGGGCGCGGACCTCACGCGCGGCGTGGTGGACGGCGAAGGCGCGGGGCCGATCGTCGTCCTTGCCAACCCCTTCCCCTTCGACATGGGCGTCGCGGGCATCGCCGTCGGCACCTTCGCCTCGCACACGATCGGGGCCGTGCTGATGCTGTGGCTCATGGTCCGCGGCTCGCACGGCGTGCGCCTGCGCCGCAAGCGCCTGCGCCCCCACTGGCACACCATGCAGCGCCTCGTCCGCGTCGGACTGCCGAACTTCTTCGAGACACTCGGCATGTGGGCCGGCAACTTCCTCGTCCTGATGATGGTCGTCTGGCTGCACGCCGCGGGCGGCACCACCGGCGCGCACGTCGTCGCCATCCGCATCGAGGCGTTCAGTTTCCTCCCCGGCTTCGCCATCTCCATAGCGGCCGCCACGCTCGCCGGGCAGTACCTCGGCGCGGGCAGCGTATCGCTGGCCCGAACCGCCGTCATCCGATGCACGCTGCTGGCTTCGGGCATCATGGGCGCACTCGGCCTCGCGCTGGTACTCTTCCCCGCGCGGATCGTCAGCGTCCTCAGCGCGCAGCCCGAACACCTCGCCATGGTGCCGCCTCTGCTCGTCGTCTGCGGCGTGGTGCAGGCGCCCTTCGCCGTCGCGATCGTGCTTCGCGGCGCCCTCCGCGGCGCGGGCGACACCAAGGCGGTCATGTGGATCACCTGGGTGACGACTTACGGCGTCCGCCTGCCGCTCGCGTACCTGCTCTCGGGCGTCCAGGTGCCCATCGGCGGCGGTCAGCGCCTGCCCCACCCGCTCCTCGACGAGCCCACACTCACCGGTCTGTGGATCGGCCTCTGCGCCGAGATCATTGCACGGGCCGTCATCTTCGCGTGGCGTTTCGGGCACGGCGGATGGACCGACGCGCGGGTCTGATCGCTCAGCCGCCCTCGGCGCCGTCGCTCTCGGCTGCCTCGTCCTCCTCGCCCGCTTCCGCCGAACGCCCGGAGGCATAGTCGCCGACCAGCACGAAGTTGTGACGCCGGAGCAGATTCGTCAGCGAGTACGGCGATTCGCCCGTCGCGACCGTCCGGAGCCGCTCCTGCGCGTGGAAGCGTTCAACCCGGTCGCCTGATTCGCGGTAGCGCTCGAGCGTCAGCGGCACATAGCCGTCGATGCGCACGACCACGAGGCTGCGAGCCCCGGGCACGGGCACCGCAAGGTAGCGATCCGAGGCCGGGACGCTTTCGATCGGCACCGTCGGATCGAGGCGCGACGCAGCCTCGTAGACCGTGCGGCAGAACTCCGGCGTGCCGAACGACAAGCCCTCCGGCCGCAGCCCCTCGCGGAAGACGTTGACGCGTGCCTGTATCCGGGAAGCCGGCGTCGGGTCGTCAGGTTTGTCGGGATTCGGTTTGAAGTGGGCCTCAGAGACGGCCTCCAGCCCCGACTCCGCGGCCTGCGCGGCGATCTCTTCGGCCCGGGCCGCCAAGACCTCGTACGCCCGCAGCGCCCGCCAATCCCGCTCAACGACCGACGGGTCCTGAAGTTCCTCGATCGAGTCCGGCGACTTCACCCGCGATGCATCGAGCACCGTGAAGTAGTATCGGTTTCCCTGCGCGTCGCGGAGCGTCGCGTCCGCGTAGGGCACGCCGACCTGCAGGCCCAGGTCGTTCGGGCCTGTCAGTTCGCGCACGGTCCCGATCAACTGCACGGCCGTTACGTCCTGCGTTCCAAGCCTCGCACGCGCCGTGCCGATGCCTTCGAGGGCCATCAGGTCCGCTGCCGTCAGCCAGTCCGCGGCCTTGATCCACACGGCGGGGAGTGGGATGGTGACGCCCTCCGCGTCCTTGACCGCCTGCACGACCGCCTCCGCGATCGCCACCAGGTCAGGCCGTCGAGTCGCCCAGTCCGGCGGCAGCACGCGGTAGCCGTCCGCGGTCGGCAACTGGCGGACCGTCCTCGCGATCTCGGCCCGGACCGCCGCGTCCGCCGTATCCAACACCCGCGTCGCGCGCGCGTTGAGCACTTCGCGTTCGATCAGCGGCCGCTCCGCCTCGAACTCGCCGGGATACCGCTCCCGGTTCTGCGAGTGGTGCTTCATCAACTCGACGAGATCGAGACGGATCGCGCCCTCGATCTCGCTCCGGCTCAGCCGGAGGTACTCGAGTTTCACCCGCGGCGGCAGCCGGTACCCGATGCCGAACTCGCCGCTCCCCGGCTCCACTTCCCGGTACCGGTTGAAGTGCTCGACCAACTCCTCCCGACTCGGCTCGACCGAGTCGTCGGCGAGATCGTCGGCCGTCAGTTGCAGGCACGCGACCGCGGCGTGGTTCAGGTACTCGCTCGCGACCTCGTAGCCCGCGCGATCGGAGTAACGGGCGGCGCGCTGGTATGCGTCCATCATGCGGATGATGCCGCGGGCCTTGGCGAGCGCGATATCGAACTGGTCCAGCGACAGCCGAGCCTGCCCCGCGATCGACATGCGACGCGACAGCAGCGCTCTCTCGTACTCGCCGACCATCTCCTGGCCCTGCGGTGAGGCGAACTGCTGCGCGATGAACGCGTCCAGGTTAGGGATGAACGACGCGAACTGCTGGTACTGTCGGTACAGGTCGTTGATGACGAAGTCGCGCGCGAGGTCCGGGATCCAGTCGAACCCGTCGTCCGGCCCGCCGACGTACCCGGCCTGCTCCGCCTCGCGCGCGAGCAGCAGCCAGTGCGCGTCCCGCGCGTCGCGGTCCACGAGGCCGGCCATCATGGGCAGGAAGTCGCCGATCGCAGCGGCCTCCTGCGCCGCCAGCGTCATCTCCCCGACCGTCACCTTCTCGCCGTCCATCCGCCCGGCCGTCCGCTTCATCGGGTTCCCGGTGGCCGACTGGATCGCCTGCGGCACGAGGAAGACCACCATCAGCAGCGCGCCGCCGACGACGAGGATGTACTTGTTGTACTTGCGCAGGAACCTGAGCATCGTGCCTTATCGCTCCTGGCGGCGCGCCGGGCGCACCGGGGCGTTCGATCAGCGGTAGAACTCGATGATCAGGTTGGCGTTCACGTCGAACGGAATCTGGTCCGGCGTCGGCAGCGCGACGACCCGCGTCGTCAGTTCCGACGGGTTCATGTCCAGCCACCCCGGAACCTCGTGCCCCGAGAGCGACTCCATGTTCTCCCGAACCAGTTTGTGCGTCCGCGACTTCACCGTCACCACGTCACCCACCGACACGAGGCAACTCGGCCGGTCGGTCTTGCGCCCGTTCAACAGCACGTGCCCGTGCGCCACCAACTGCCGGGCCGCCCAGATCGTCCGGGCAAGGCCCGCCCGGCGCACCACGTTGTCCAGCCGGCGCTCCAGCAACTGAAGCAGCAGTTCGCCGCTGTTGCCCTGAAGGCGGTTCGCCTCGTCCACCGTGCGCCGGAACTGACGCTCCGAGACGTGGTAGTGGAACCGGAGTTTCTGCTTCTCGTTGAGGCGGATGCCGTAGTCCCGCAGGCGCCGGCCGCGGTAGCCGTGCATTCCCGGCGGGTTCAGGGCACGCTTCGAGGTGTGCTTGGGGTTGTCGGCGATCGGAACGCCGACGCGGCGAGACAGTTTGACCTTCGGTCCGGTGTAGCGGGCCATCTGATTCTCCGTCCTTCTCCGGCACGGGGCCGGGGGGGCGCCACGGGCTTGCTCAGGCCCCGCTGTGGCGATCGTCCCGGTGGCCGCGGCTGCGGGCGGGGGTCGATCCGGGCTGGGGCCGGCTATTGAAGGACGGGTCCGGGTGAGGGTCAAATCGGACAACTGGAAGGGAACGCTCCCTCACGGTCGCGGCTCGTTGCGGTCGTGGCTGTCCGGTTCGCTATAGTGGGTCAACCGCTCACGAACTGTCGCGGTTCGCTCCGCTCACCCCTCGCTCCGCATGTCACGGACGATCCCTCTTTCCGTCCTGCGCGATCCGGCTCAACGGCCGCGGGCGGTCGCCGTGGAGCGTGAGGCGAAGGAGAAGTGCGGCGTCTTCGGCGTCTGGGGGCACGCCCGCCCGGCCGACCTCGCCTACCTCGGCCTTTACGCCCAGCAGCACCGCGGCCAGGAGTCGGCCGGCATCGCCGTCTCCGACGGCAAACGCCTCACCGGCCACACCGGCATGGGCCTCGTTCCCGACGTCTTCAACCGGCACGTCATGGGCACGCTCGGTTCCAGCGGCGCGGCGGGCGCGATCGGGCACAACCGCTACTCGACCTTCGGAGGATCGCTCGCCTGCAACGCCCAGCCCCTCCTCGAGTCCTACGTCGGCGGGCAGGTCGCGCTGGCACACAACGGCAACCTCATCAACGGAGCAGCCCTGCGCGCGGCATTCGAGGAGCAGGGCCACCTCTTCCACACGACAAGCGACACCGAGGTCGTCGTGCACCTGCTCGCCTCCCCGCAGCAGCAGAAAGCGCCGGACCCCGTCACCGCGACGCTGCGCCGGCTGCAGGGTGCGTTCAGCCTCGTTTTCCTCTTCCCAGACTGCATCGAGGCGGCCCGTGACCCATGGGGCTGGCGTCCGCTCGTGCTCGGAGAGATCGAACGCGACGGGACGACAAGCCCGGTCGTCGCCAGCGAAACGGTCGCCCTCGACGTCGTCGGCGCACGGTTTGTCCGCGAAGTCGAGCCGGGCGAGATCGTCCGGCTCAGCGACAAGGGCGTCGAAAGCAGACGATTCGCCGCCCCCGCCGATCGGCTGGCTCACTGCGCCTTTGAGCACGTCTACTTCGCCAGCCCGGCGAGCGTCCTCTTCGGACAGAACGTCCAGGAGGTCCGCGAGCGGCTGGGCGAGCGCCTCGCCGACGAGGCCCCCGCCGATGCCGATTGGGTCATGCCGATGCCGGACTCGGGGCGCTCCGCCGCGGCCGGGTTCGCCCGGCGCAGCGGGCTGACGTACCGCGAGGGCATCGTCCCGAACCGTTACGTGGGCAGGACCTTCATCAAGCCCACGCAGGACGAGCGCCGCGCCGCCGTCCGCCTCAAACTCAACGTCATCTCCGAGATCGTTCGTGGCCGCCGCATCGTCGTCGTGGACGACTCCATCGTCCGCGGCACGACCACCCGGGAGAAGATGCAGCAGATCCGGCAGGCCGGCGCGAAGGAAATCCACCTCCGCATCTCCTGCCCGCCCATTCTCCACCCGTGCTACTTCGGCATCGACTTCGCGACACGGGAGCAACTCATCGCGCACGGCCGATCGGTCGAGGACATCCGCGCGTACCTCGGCGTGGACACGCTGCACTATCTCTCGCTTGAAGGCCTGCTCAGTTGCATGTCGCGCCCCTCGGCCGATTACTGCACGGCCTGCTGGGACGGCCGCTATCGCATCGAGCCGGACAAGCCGGAGACGGGCGTTGTCATCGAGAGCGACCAGATGCGCATCTTCGGATGAATGCCCTCGATTCCGTCGTATTGGACGTGCAGCACACCGGGGGATTCCCCCTCAATGCTCGCTTTCCTGCACACAACACACGCCGCCGATCGACCTTCATGCGGAACTCCGCACAGTCCCATGCGTAGGCCTGTGTATCAGGCTCGTGAGGCTCGACTGGGAACGGCACCATATGTGCCGACGTGTCAGATTGCGGCGCGGCGAGTCCCTCCGCGGCCGGGAGCAGACGCGCCGCCATTGGAGGAGCCTCGTCCGGCCATGACCGCAGATGCAACCACACTCACCCTCGGGCACTCCCCCGACGGCGACGATATGGCCATGTGGTGGCCGCTCACCGGCATGCGCGATCCCAGCGGATCCCCCGTCAACGGAGAATCCGGCCGGCCACGCGTGGACACCGCTCCTTTCGCATTCGAAACGCTCGCCGACGACGTCCATGAACTCAACAAGCGGGCCTTTCGCCTGGGCGATCTGGACGCCACCGCCATCAGCGCGGCCACCTACCCCTTCATCAGCGACCGCTACGTCGTCACCGCCTGCGGAGGCTCGTTCGGCGAGGGCTACGGCCCGCGCGTCGTCGTCCGGGCGGATTCACTGATCACCAACGAGAACGGCCTTCGCGACGAGTCCCCGCTCCTCGCCGTCCCGGGCGCGGACACCACCGCCTTCATGGCGCTCTCGCTGCTTCTCGGGCACCGGCCTCGGTTCGTCGAGGCGCGATTCGATCTCATTCCGGAGATGATCGCACGGGGCGAGGCCGACGCGGGATTGCTCATCCACGAGGCGCAACTCACCTTCGAGTCTGCCGGCCTGCGCGAGGTCGCCAACCTTGGCGCGTGGTGGGCACGCGAGCGGGGCATCCCTCTCCCGCTCGGGCTGAACGTCGTCCGGCGCGACCTCGACCTGCGGTTCGGAAGCGGCGCCGTCGAGCGCATCGCCGGACTGCTGTCCGAGTCCGTGAGGTTCGCCCGCGCCCATCCCGACGAGTGCCGAAGACTCCTCCTTCTCCACGCCGAGAATCGACCCGAGTGGCGCGACGACGCGCTCGTCGATCGCTACCTCTCGATGTACGTCAGCCCGATGTCCGAGGACATGGGCGACGCCGGCCGCGAGGCGCTGCGCGTGCTCCTCACCGACGCCGCCGCGGCGGGCCTGTGCCCGGAGATCGGCGAGGTCGAGGTCGTCGGGTAGGCACAGTGGTCAGCGAGGAGTGGACAGTGGACATGCGGAGGCGTGGCTGGGCTAGGTACGCGTGTAGACTCCGGCATGGAGTTCGTGCGGCTTGACTGGGGTGTCGGTGTCCGGCAGAGCGGCGGCGACGTGCTGCCGATCCGGCAGGCGCTCGGGATCGGTCGGAACTACGCCGAGCACGCCAGCGAGCAGGGAGCGGACGTTCCAGACCGACCGATGGTGTTCTCCAAGAACCTCGGCACCCTCTGCCTGCACGGCGACGACATCGTCATCCCCCCCTGCTGCCGCGATCCGGCCACCGGCGGCGAGCAGACCGACTTCGAGGGCGAACTCGGCGTCGTGCTCGCCAGGCCCGCGCGGGATGTTGCGGAGGACGACGCTCTCTCGCTCGTGCTGGGTTACTGCTGCGCCAATGACGTAAGCGCCCGCTGGTGGCAGAAGAGAGGCTCAGGCGGGCAGTTCTGGCGCGGCAAGAGTTTCGACACCTTCTGCCCCGTCGGCCCTCGCCTCGTTCCTGCGAGCGAAGTCCCCGAGCCGCAGAACCTCCGCATCGCCTGCCGCGTCAACGGCGTGACCATGCAGGACGACACCACCGCGAACATGATCTTCCCAGTCGCCCGCCTGATCGCCGAACTCTCCCGCGGCACGACCCTGCCGCCCGGAACGCTCATCCTCACGGGCACCCCCAGCGGCGTCGGGATGGCGCGCACGCCCCCGGTCTGGCTGCGCGGAGGGGGCACGGTGGAAATCGAGATCGAACGGGTGGGCGTGCTGCGGAACGCCGTGGTTGAGCGGTAGCCGGAAGCCGTTCGCCGCTCAGACACTCACACGCGGGACAACCCGCTCCGCCTCGCTCGACAACTCGAAGAACGAGGCCGGCGCGACGCCCATCATCGCCCCCACGAGGTTCGTCGGAAACGTCTCGCGGAGTTGGTTCAACTCCCGCACGTTGGCGTTGAAGAACCGCCTCGCCGCCGCGATCCGATCCTCGGTGTTCGCCAGTTCCTTCTGCAGCGCGAGGAACTGCGTGTCGGCTTTCAGCGCGGGGTATGCCTCCACCAGCGCGAACAGCCGTTTCAGCCCCAGCGCCAGGGCGGACTCGTCCACCGCCTGCTCGGAGGCCGAGCCGTGCGGGGTCATGGCCTGGTCTCGAAGCCGGGTCACAAGTTCCAGCGTCTCGCGCTCGTGCCGCGCGTAGCCGCGCACGGTCTCGACGAGGTTCGGGATCAGGTCGTAGCGCCTCTTGAGTTCGACGTCGATCCCGGACCAGGACTCGCGGATGTGCTGGCGCAGCCGCACGAAGCGGTTGTAGGTGGCGATGAACCACACGGTCGGCAGGAGCAGGACGACAGCCGCGACCACGAGAGCGACGATGAGCGGTTCCACGGTCGGGAGCATACCAAGCCCGCGATCAGCGTGACCGGGCGTCCAGCGCGGCGGTCACGTGCTCGGGCCAGCGGCCGAGGAAATCGCCGACCCAGCGGATGCGGGCCTCAAACTCCTCGGGCGTCCACCGTCGCGTGCCATCCGTCAGGCACAGGCGCCCCCGCTCGACATCGATCACGCCGGGGTCGGTGGCGAGCAGGAACTCCATCATCCTCGGGGTGACGACGTCGTAGGCGAACTTCCGGTCGCGGCACCGCACGTGGAACCGCCGGCTGAACTCCGAGGACTCAAAGTTGATGTCCGGGAACCCGAACGCGCCGGCCAGTTTGTCGAAGACGCCCTCGCGCCGGATCAGCAGGTCGGGAACCTCATCGAAGGGCAGGTGCAGGATCAGGTACGACAGGTTGTAGGTGGTCGCCGACTTGCCGTGGTTCACGGTGTAGGTGAAGTCGCCCGTCTTGATGCGGCAGTCGCGCCCGACGAGCGAGAGCGTGCCCGAGATCGTGTTGTACGCCGCTCGGGAGTGCCCCTGCCGAAAGACCTCGAAGTGGGAGTACTCGTCGTCGTGCCGGCGGTCGCGCCGCGCGTCGAAACGCAGCCCGAGGCGGTCGGCGAGCGCGGCCATCGCTTGGCGCCGCTTCACAGACGCGAGGTGGACCACCCACGCGATTGCGACGAACACGAGGACGCCGAGAACGGCGAAGATCGCTTCCGGAAACTGGATCGCGACGGTCTGCACGGCGTGCGCGGCCCTACTTGTCCTGCGATTCGAGGTAGTCCTCGATGATCTTGGCCAGTTCGGCTTCCTTCTTCGGGGTGTAGCCCGTCTCCCGGTGGATGATCGTCCCGTCGAAGCCGATCAGGTAGAACGTCGGGATCGCCGCAACACTGTAGCTCTGCGCGACCGACGTCCCGTCCACGAGCAGGCTGTAGGTGTAGTTGCTCTCCGTCATGTACCCGGCGGGGTCCGCGCCCGGACGCTCGAAGCAACTCAGTCCGATCACCGCGACCGGACGCCCGGCGAACCGCTCGTGCAGCCGCTGGATGCTCGGCATCGCCTGCTTGCACGGCCCGCACCAGGTCGCCCAGAAGTCGATCAGGACCACTTTGCCCCGGTAGTCAGCGAGCGTGTGCGTGTTCCCCGCCGCGTCCTTCAGAGACCAGTCCGGAGCGGGTGAGCCGACGGCAAGGAGTTCCGGCGCGCCCGTACGTGCCTGGCGCGGCGGCTCGATCCGACGCGTCTCGTACCCCTCCGGCGCCTCGAGCCGGAACAGCGATTCCTCCGCTTCGGCCAGCACGCGAAGGTCCGAGAGCGACAGCACAACCGCCCCGACGCGCCCGTCGGTCTCCGTCAGCCTTTCGACTCGCCGCGGCAGGCTGTCCTCCATCCCGAAGTACCAGCGTGCCTTTGACGTCTCGGGGTCGTCGCGGTACTCAACATAGACGACGTTGCAGAGCACCCCGTTGACATACGCCCGACCCTCGAGATCGGCGACGTGCGCATCGATTTCATCCTTGAACGGCTCCGCGCTCGCGTATTCGGTCATCAGCAGTTTGTCGCCGACGAAGAGAAGCCGAAGCCCCTGGCCTGTGCCGTCGCCGACAAAGAAGAGGTTGCCGTCCGGGTTCACCAGGTACGCCTTGTCCCCGTCGAACGCGGACGTGAAGACCAGCGGCGCAGATGAACCAGGGCTCCACGCGGTTCCTTGGTAGTGAACCTTCGCGGGGTATGCCTCGAACGACGGATGGCGAGCGACCGTGACCGAGCCGATCACTGCTGGTTCGCGCGCCGCAGCGGCTCCGAACGCCTCTTGACGTGCCGTGTACGAGACGGCCTGGACCGCCCGCGTCGCGTCATCCGCCGCCCGAAGCACCTTCAGCGCGGCCTCCGTAGGCTGGCCGGATGCGGCGGTGACGGCGGACCAGCAGGCGGCAAGAGCAACCATCCAACGAGTCTGAGTCATCTCGGGGCTCCACGGCCCCGGGGCGGGTTGGGGCCTCGGAAGAGTCTATCGTGCGGGTCGGCGTTCGGATGCAGGTCTTCCGGGTCCGCAACGCACGTTTGGAGCGCCAATGGCCAGGGGCAAGGCGGGCACGCCGACCATCGAGAACCGCCGAGCGCGGCACGACTACGAAATCCTCGACTCGCTCGAGTGCGGCATCGTGCTGCTCGGCTCGGAGGTCAAGAGCGTGCGCGCCGGCAAGGTCTCGCTCGCCGAAGGCTACGTCATCGTCGAGGGCACGCCGCCACGCCTCACCCTGCTCGGCGTGAACATCGCCGAGTACCCGCCAGCGCCGGGAGCGCACGAGCCTACCCGCTCTCGCAGGCTCCTCGCACACCGACGCGAGATCGATAGGCTCGCCCGTCAGGTGGACCAAAAGGGCATGACCATCGTCCCCCTCAAGGTGTACTTCAAGGAGGGCTACGCGAAAATGCTCATCGGACTCGGTCGCGGGCGAGGCAAGAGCGACAAACGCCAGCGCATCGCCGAGCGCGAGATGCAGCGCGACATCGACCGGGCCATGACCAGGAAGCGCTGAGCCGCCGCGAGTCCCATCCCGAGCGGCGATGACGCCCGCAGGACCCCGTCCGAGACTTGGTAGAATCTCTGGGATGGGCGGGGGCGGATCGCCCTCGGCCGGGAGGCGTCATGTCGGGGGCACACGATCTCGAACCGACGCTCGAAGCCGCCCGCGCGGGCGACCGGGATGCCCTCATCAGGCTTCTCGACGCCGTAGGTCCGATGGTCCGCCGTCGCCTGGCCGAGAAACTGCCCCCCGCCATGCGATCCTCGATCGACGAGGACGACCTGATGCAGGTCACCTACATCGAGGCCGTCATGCGATTCCGCGGCTTCACCACCGGCGGGGTCTCGGGCTTCCTCGCCTGGGTGACGCGCCTGGCGGAGAACAACCTGATCGACGCCGTGCGCGCCATGGAGGCTGACAAGCGCCCCGACCCGCGCAGGCGCGTGCAAGCCGGTCCGAACGCGGACTCGATGGCGCAACTGGTCGAACTGCTGGGCATGACCTACACGACGCCCAGCCGCATGGCCGCACGCGAGGAGGCCAACGCCGCCCTGGACCGCGCTCTCGCGAAACTCCCGGGCGTCTACGAGAGGGTGATCCGCCTGTACGACCTGGAGGGCAGGCCCGTCGAGGAAGTCGCGGCCGAGGTCGGACGATCCGCCGGCGCGGTCTACATGCTCCGGGCGCGGGCGCACGAGCGACTCCGCGAACTGCTCGGCTCCGCGTCGCAGTACTTCTCCGCGTCGTAGGGGGCGTCGATGTCTGACGATCCGCACAGCACGGAGCACGCCAAGTCGGTCGATCGCGACCTGATCTTCGACGCCCTGCGCGAGGTCGGCGAGGAAGCCTCCGATTCGCTCCCGCCGCGCGACGCCTTCCCAGGCTATGAGATTCTCCACGAGATTCACCGCGGCGGGCAGGGCGTCGTGTACCTGGCGATCCAGCACGCGGCGAAGCGCAAGGTCGCCGTCAAGGTGCTCCACGCCGGGCCATTCATCGGTGCCGCGGGACGCACCCGCTTCGAGCGCGAGGTCCAGGTTCTCGGCCAACTCAGCCACCCGAACATCGTCGGCATCCACGACAGCGGTACCACCGCAGACGGCAGCGTCTTCTACGTCATGGACTACGTCGCGGGCGATTCGCTCGAAGCGTACCTCTTCAAGCGCGAGCGTCGATCCATGCCCGAAACGCTCGCCATGTTCGTCAAGATCTGCGACGCCGTGAACGCCGCTCACCTTCGCGGCATCATCCATCGCGACCTCAAGCCCGCCAACGTTCGCGTCCGATCCGACGGCGAGCCTGTCGTCGTTGACTTCGGCCTGGCGAAGACGCCCATGGGCGACGGCGCGGCCGAGCCTGCCCTCATGACCGTCACCGGCCAGTTCATCGGCTCCCTGCCCTGGGCCAGCCCCGAGCAGGCCACCGGCGCGGCCGGCGCGGTCGACGTGCGCAGCGACGTCTACTCCCTCGGCGTCATCCTCTACCAACTCCTGGTCGGCCGCTTCCCCTACGACGTCGCCGGCAACATGCGCGACGTTCTGGACAACATCCAACGCGCGGAGCCGACGCCGCCGCGCAGCCTCCGCCCCGAACTCGACGCCGACCTCGAGGCCATCGTCCTCAAGTGCCTCGAAAAGGACCGCGAAGCCCGGTACCAGTCCGCCGGCGACCTCGCCCGCGACCTGAAGCGTTTCATGGCGGGAGAGCCTATCGAGGCCAGACGCCACGACGGCTGGTACGTCCTGCGGAAACTTGCCAGACGCTACAAGGGAACGGCAACGATCGCGGCGGCGTTCATCGTGCTCGTTCTCGTCTTCGCGGTCGTGATGAGCGTGCTGTATCGCCGCGCGCTGATCGCCGAGGCGAACGCGAAGATCAGCCTCAACGCGGAGAGCGCCGCGAAGACCGAAGCCCAGCGACAGGAGGAACGCGCCGAGTGGAACTTCGGCGCTGCGTGGACGATGGGTCGAACGCTCATGTTCGACCTGCCCGACCTCATCGAGGACCTGCCCGGCGCGACGGCCGCAAGGCAGCGCATCGTCACCGAGGCCATCGAGTACCTCGAAAGCCTCCGGCTCGAGGCCGAGGACGATCCGGCCCTCCTTCTCGAACTCGCCGAAGCCTACGACAAGGTCGGCGACCTCCACGGCGCTCTCAACGCCGCCAGCCTCGGAGACACCGCCGAGGCCGCCCTCGCCTACACACGGGCAAGGGAACTGCGCGAGTCCCTCCGCGCTCGAATGGAGAACGACCCGCGCCTCCTCGCCGGCCTCGGCGAGAGCGCGATCCGAATCGGGCAGTCCCTCCAGCGCGAGCGCCGCTACCCCGGCGCGGCCGCCGAGTTCGGACGCGCCGCGAGGCTGTTCGCGAGCGCGTACGAAGCCGGAGGGTCGACGAACGAACACCACCGCGAGCGAGAGATGGAGGCCGTTGCCAAGGTCGGGGAGATGATGCGGATGATGGCCCGCGGCGGCGACAATCCCGCCGCCCGACTCATCGAGGCCGCCACGCAGTACGCCATCGTGGAGGGCTACTGGTCCGCGAGACTCGCCTCCGATCCGGGCGACGAGACCGCCGCCCGGAAACTGAGCGTCATCCGCGACAAGCAGGCCGACCTGGAACTCGAACGAGGCTCGCGCCTCCTCGCCGAGGCCCGGCGTCCTTCCGAGGACCGCGGCGCGGCACGAGAGCGCTTTCTGGCCGCCATCGGGGAGTTCGAGCGCGCCGAACGAACGCTCACGACGACCGCGGACAGGTTCCGCTCGCTCGCCGAGGCCCAGCCCGAGAATGCGCAGTATCTCCGCGACCACTTCATCGCCCTCCACCACCTCGGCACTGCAATCGCATCGGCCGCCGGCGCGCGCGCCTCCCTGATGGAACTCGAAGGCACACCTGAGATCGAAGCGGACGCGGCCGTCCGACCTGAGCGAGACCGCGCCCTGGCCGCCTACCGCCGCGCGCTCGAGATCACGCGGTTCCTCGCCGCCGCAGACCCGCTCAGCCTCGAACGCCAGCGAGACGTCTACCTTTGCCTCAACAAGATCGGCAACGAACTGCGCGATCTGGGCGACGCGGCCGCCGCTCTCGCCGTCTTCGAAGAGTCCTCCGCCATCAGGGAGAGGCTCGCCCGCTCCGACCCCACGCCCCGCCACCTGAACGACGCCGCCGTCGGCATGTTCAAACTGGGCGATCTGGCCAAGCGCATGGGGGACCTGGTAACAGGGCCGGAGCGGCGGATCGCCCTCTATACACTCGCCATCGACCAACTCTCGGTCGCCCTCGATCGCTTCAAGGCCCTGCAGGAGTCGGGCGCTCTCGGCCCCGATGCCGCTGAGCCGGGGTTGATCACACGACGGATCGACGAGTGCCACGCACGCCTTGCTGAACTGAACCCCCCGAGCGACCAGGCCGATCCCCAAGAAAAACCTTGAATCTGCTGCCCACCGTGTGGTAGGGTGTTCGCCTGGAGGGGGCGCGTGCGATCATGTGCGCCCACCGAACGGACGGAAGGAGAACTCGCATGGTTCGGCGGCGCACGATCCGAAAGTCTCCTGGCTTCCCGCGACCGACGCGAGGCGGAACGCTCGTCCTTGCCGCCACGCTGACGCTCGCCGCGGCCGGGCACGCGGTCGGCCAAACCACCACCACCTGGACGTCCGTCCTCGACGGCGACTGGAGCGACCCCGGCAACTGGGACAACGGCGCGCCCCTCGACGACACGTTCAACGCCCTGATCGACCTGGGCGGCGTCTACATCGTCTCGCTCGACTCCTCCTTCACGATCAACGACTTCCGCATGGCCGCAGTGGACGGTCGGCTCGACCTGCTCACCAACAAACTCACCCTGAACGGCACGTTCGACTTCATTGACTCCTTCATCACGAGCAACCCGGCAGGCGGCGAGATCGAGGTCCTCGGCGACGCGAACCTCTCGGACTTCTTTCTCCAGCGCAGCACGCTCCGAACCCAGGGCAAGTTCATCATCGACAGCGCCTCGGGCGACGACATCTGCGACAGCGACATCGACCACCGCGGCAGCGAGGGCGCATGGCGAGGCTCCGCCGACCTGGGCTTCCGCAACGGCGGCTCCTTCACCATCGCGGATGGCGCGGGGTTCGCCGTCGAGAACGACCAGCGAATGTTCTGGACAGGCATCGGCGGGCAAGGCTCGTTCACGGTCGAGGGCACGCTCACGAAGGCCGCAGGCTCGGGCGAGACGTTCATCGAGCAGATCACATTCACCAACAACGGCACGGTCCGCGTCGAATCCGCGACGCTGCGCGCCGACACCGTCGCCAACGTCACCGGCAACACGCTCGCCGGCGGCGCGTGGGAGGTCGTCAACGGCTCCACGCTCCGGTTCGACGGGGTGAGCATCCTCACCAACCAGGCCGACGTGCTGCTCGCCGGCACGGGCGCCACCTTCCTGGGCTTCGAGGGCGTCGAACTCAACGACGCGGGCGGCCGCCTCGCGGTGCGTGACGCCGCGGTCTTCACGACCGGCGGCCCGCAGTTCGAGAACCTCGGCGTCCTCGAGGTCGGCACGGGCAGCCGCTTCGAGGTCCAGAGCGGGACACCGCTCGTCAACTTCTCCGCGGGCACCCTCAGCGACGGCGAGTTCATCGTCGCCGGTACGCTCGCCTTCGACGGCGCGGCCATCACCACCGTCGCCAGCCGCCTCGTCCTCGACGGCGCGGCGTCCGACGTCGTGGACAGTTCGCTCGGCGGCGAGCCGAGCGGCCTCACCGGCCTCCACACCGTCGCCGCGGGAGGCGAGTTCGCCATCACGAACGGACGCGACTTCACGACCGAAGCCGACATGACCGTGGACGGCGACGGCGCGCTCACGGTCGGCCCCTCCTCACGCTTCCGCGTCGCTCCGGGGTCCGAACTCACCAACTTCAGTGCCGGCGTCTTCACAGGAGGCGTCTTCAACGTCAAGGGCGAACTCGTCTTCGACAATGCCGACGTCGAACGCATCGCCTCCGACCTCACCCTCGACGGGCCGGACTCCAAGTTCCTCAACGAGAACGAGCAGGACGGACTCCAGAATCTCTCCGTCATCGAGTCCAACGGCCGACTCGCCCTCCTCAACGGCCGAACGCTCGAAACGCTCGACTCGCTCACCGTCGAGGGCGAACTCTTCATCGGCGACACCAACGGCAACAAGCCCCGTCAGAAGACCTCCCTCACCATCAACGGCGATCTCGTGCAGGAGGGCGGGCGCGCGTCGCTCGGCGGCGGAGACCTCATCGTCATCGGCGTCTACCACCTCATCGGCGCGGAACTCTCCGGCGAAGGCCGCGTCACCGCCGAACTCGTCGCCCGCGCGGGCCCGAGCCTCTCCCCCGGCGCGGGCATCGGGCAACTCACCATCATCGGCGATCTCATCACCCACGACGACGCCGCCCTCATCGCCGAAATCGCCATCCTCGCGCCCGGCGGAGACCTGGTCGCCGACCGCCTCCGCGTCCGCGGCACGGTCTTCCTCGACCCCGACAACGACGGCCACGGCGCGGTCCTCGACCTGCGCCTCAGCGGCGACTCGCTCCCGCTGGAAGGCGACTACATCCGCCTCATTGTCGCGGATGCGCTCGAAGGCCGATTCGGCACCGTCCTCGGCGCGCAGATCGACGACGACCTCTTCTTCAAGGTCGTCTACTCGGACCGGGGTGTCGGCGTCCGGGTCGTGCCTGCGCCGACGACGTTTGCCTGCTTCGCGGCGCTCGGCCTCCTTGCCGGGCGGCGCAGACGAGCCTGATCCGCCCCCCCGAAGCCACGCTCGCCCCACGTCGCGACGCCCTCGCGCCGGAGCCGTCGCTCCCGCCCAGCCTCCGCGACCCTCGATCCCGGCTATCGTCCTGACCCGGCGACGCCGGTGGATCACGAGGGAGACCACATGCCCAGGAAGGTCGTGCTCGCGTACTCCGGCGGTCTGGACACCTCCGCCGTCATCCCCTGGCTCCGCGAGAACATGGATTGCGAGGTCATCGCCTTCGTCGGCGACGTCGGTCAGGGCGACGAGGAACTCGCCGGCGTCGAGTCCAAGGCCCTCAAGTCCGGCGCATCCGTCTGCAAGGTTGTGGACCTCCGCCGCGAGTTCATCCGCGATTACGTCTTCCCTACGCTCATCGCCGGGATCGTCTACGAGGGCCGGTACCTGCTCGGCACCTCGATCGCCCGGCCCCTGCTCGCCAAGGCCCAGGTGGACGTCGCCCGCGAGTACAAGGCCGACGCCCTCGCCCACGGCTGCACCGGCAAGGGCAACGATCAGGTGCGATTCGAGAGCACCTTCGCCGCGCTCGCCCCCGACCTCGAGGTCATCGCCCCTTGGCGCCACTGGAATCTCCGCTCCCGCGAGGACCTGCTGAACTATCTCGCCGAGCGGAACATCCCCACCACCGCCACCGCGAAGAAACTCTACTCCCGCGACCGCAACCTCTGGCACATCTCCCACGAGGGCGGCCCGCTCGAAGACCCCGCCTGCCCGCCCCCCGACGACGTCTGGATGCTCACGCGCAACCCCAAGAACGCGCCAGACGAGCCGCGCGACATCGCCATCGACTACGAACGCGGCCGACCCGTCGCTGTCGAAGGCGAACGCCTCGCCCCGGAGAGCCTCGTCGCCCACCTCAACGCCGTCGCGGGCGAGCACGGCGTCGGCCGCGTGGACATCCTCGAAAACCGCCTCGTCGGCATGAAGTCCCGCGGGCTCTACGAGACGCCCGGCGGCACCGTCATCGTCGAAGGCCTCCGCGGCATCGAGCAATGCGTCCTCGACCGCGAGACCTCGCACTGGAAGGACGAGATGGCCGTGCGCTTCGCCGAACTGGTCTACAACGGCCGCTGGTTCACGCCCCTGCGGGAGGCCCTCAGCGCGTGCGCCGAGAAGATCGCCGAACGGCTGACAGGCCGCGCCGTCGTCCGGCTCTACAAGGGGAGCGCGACACTCGTCGCCCGCTCCTCGCCCTTCAGCCTCTACGAGGAGAGTTACGCGACCTTCGCCGCCGACGAGGTCTACAACCAGAAGCACGCCGAGGGCTTCATCCGCCTCCTCAGCCTCCCCGAACGCATCGCCGCCCTCAAGTTCGGGCGGGGCGGGGGGCGGAACTGACGCGTGCCGGTCATGGATGCCTGAAACGTGGCGAGTATCGGCCTGATACCCGCGCTCCCGTCCTGAACCCATCCTCTGCTCGCACTGCCGACCTCTCGGACATGCTCGCCGCCCTCTCGCGGCTGGTCCGGGAGGATCGGCGCGATGAACGGACGTGACCTGCGGAGCGGCGTGGCCGAGATGGCGCTGGGCGTCTAGGGGCTGCCCCTCTGCGTGCTGGGGCCGGGCGGCGACTACCGGCGGGCGGTCGGCGGCGGCTACGGACCCGTCCAAGAGGCCCGCGCCCTCGACACGATGGCGACGGCCTGCGAGGTCGTGGACGCGGCCGAGAACGCCGACGCGATCATGGAGGAGCGCCGCCGCGCTCGCATGACCGACGGATCGGTCGAAACCGCTGTCTCCGCAGACAACGAGCGATTCCCCTACGCCTGGCGGCTGTGCTGGGCGTCGCCGGCGTTCGGTGCGATCGCCACCGTGACGCTCGACCGATCGCCGTCGCTGGCGTGTCCGCAGCGAATGCTCACGGAGGCTCGCGCGCTGGCGACGTGCCTGCGCGAGACCGTGAGCATCCAGTACCGCGTGTTCGGTCGCGGCTGGTCCGAGCACGAGTGCGCCCGGCCGATGGAGACGTGCAGTCCGGGTCGGCGTTCAGAGGATGAACCCGTGGGGGCGCAGGGACCCGCGCCCACCGACCCCGTCGAACAGTGGCGACGGGACACGCTCGCTGCGCAGCGTGCGCGGTACGGGGGTGCGCGATGAGCGACGACCTCCCCCACATCCCAGTCCCCACCGTCTGCCTCTGCGGACACGCGCCGCTGGACGAGTTCCGCGCCGACGCTCGCGACATCCCGCCGACGCCTCGAAGCCTCGGCTGCTCGGAGTGCGGCCGCGTCTGGCTGTTCGCGTCGGGCGAGTGGCTCAACCCGCCGTGCGAGCGGTGCGGCAGTACGGGCGTGATCCGCGTCG
>DAOMNQ010000047.1:18907-21844 GCA_035443945.1 Phycisphaerales bacterium
CCGGGGATCTCGAAGACGGCGTCCTCGCTGCCGAGGGCGGCGATGCCGCGGTCGTGCGCCACAGCCAGCCAGAGGAGGTCCACCCGTGCTGACCGAGCAGCAGATAGTCGAGCGGCGCAGCCGCGTCGGCGCGTCCGACGTGGCGGCCATCATGGGCGTGCCGACGTTCGCGGGCCGCAACGCGCTGACGGTCTACTGGGAGAAGATCGGCGCGCTCGAGGAGAACCCGGCGACGGACGCGATGGAGGCTGGCAACCGCCTGGAGCCGTACATCCTCGACTGGGCCGAGCGAGAGTTGGGGCCGCTGGAGCGCAACGTCGTGGTGTTCGACCCGGCGGGCGCGCCGATCGCCTCGACGCTCGACGGCCGGGTCGTCGCGGACGGCACGCCGGTCGAGGCCAAGACGAGCGGCATCTTCGGCCCGATCCACGGCCAGTGGGGAGAGGCCGGAACGGACGAAGTGCCGGACGGCTACATCGTCCAGTGCCAGACGCAACTGCTCTGCACCGAGGCGGAGGTCTGCCGGCTGTTCGCGCTGCTGGGCACGCGCGGGCGCGTCGAGTTCACGATCCACCCCGAGCCGCGTCTGATCGCCACCATCCGCGACGTTGCCACCGATTTCTACGCCGAGTACGTGGCGAAGCGGCGCGATCCGCGCGACGGCTGGGCGGAGCGGCTGGAGAATGCGCACGGACTCCGCCTGACGGCCGACCCGTGCGCCCCGGCGCTGGAGGTGGCGCGTCGGCTGAAGCGCATCCGCGGCAAGGTGATCCGCGTCGAGAACGCGGATCCGTTCATCGTGTGGGATAAGTTCCGCGCCGTGCGGCTCGACGCGGAGAAGGCCGAGAAGACCAAACTCGCCGAGTGCCTGACGATCCTGGGCGACGCGGACGCGGCGGAGTTGCCCGGCGGCGTGGTGTTCGCCTACGCCGAGCAGCGCACGGCGGACATCATCGACCGCGAGGCGATGAAGCGTGACGGGGTGTACGAGAAGTACGCGAGCGGCAACACCTGTCGGGTGCCGCGCCTCAAGGGCGGCGAGAAGAGGACCAGCAAGAAGGGAGCGTGAGCGATGGCGACGAAGGAAGTGGTCAAGTCGGAGGCGGTGCAGACGGCCGACGGAAACGAGATCGTGGAGCGGCGCGAGCCGGCGGGGGGCGGCATCCGCGGCCTGCTGGAAGCCAAGCGGCAGGCGATGGCGGCGGTGGCGACCGCGCACCTGACGCCGGAGAAACTCATCAAGATCGTCGGCGTGGCGATGAGCAGAACGCCCGACCTGATGCGGTGCACGCCGATGAGCGTGCTGAACGCCGTGATGACGCTGGCCGAGTTGGGGCTGGCCCCGAACACACTCGGCTCGGCCTACCTGATCCCGTTCCGCAACGGGCGCACCGGCACCTACGAGTGCCAGTTGATCGTCGGCTACCGGGGGCTGGTCGAGTTGGCGCGCCGCTCGGGCACGATCAGCACGATCCATGCCGAAGTCGTGCGCGACGGCGACGAGTGGGAGTTGGAGTTCGGCCTGGACGCGAAACTCCGCCACGTCCCGAGGGCGGCTCAGGACGCGAAGATCCGGCTGGCCTACGCGATCGCGCGGTTCAAGGACGGCTCACACCAGATCGCCGTGATGACGAAGGACGAGATCGACGCGATCCGCAAGCGCAGTAAGGCGGCCGGCTCTGGGCCGTGGGTCTCGGACTACGCCGAGATGGCAAAAAAGACGGTGCTCAGGCGTCTGTGCAAACTCCTCCCGCTGACGCCGGAGTTGGAGCACCAGGTCGCCATCGCCGATCGCACGGAGTTTGACTTCGGAGACTTGGCGGGGAGCGAGCCGACGCCGGGCGCGGCCGGCCTGGCCGATCGGATGCTTGGCGGGAAGGCGGACGACGCGACGCCCGATGAAGTGTCCGCCGCCCCCGCCACGCCGATCGCCGGCGAGGTCGCCGACGCGGCGGAGCGGATCAACGAACTACGCGCCAAGGCCGAGAAGGCCGGGGCCGAGAAGCCTGACGAGACCACGTTCACCGACGACGAGCAGAAGTTCCTGGACGGCCTCGACTGACGCTCTCTCCCTCTCGTGCGCCGACCCCCCGCTCAGCGGCGGGGGCGTCGGTTTCGATTCACGACGGCGGCGAAAGGAGTTGGCACGTGGCGACGATTGAGATCGAGAACGTGGGGCCGATCGAGCGGCTTGCCGTCGCGGTGCCGCCCGATGGCGGCGTGGTGGTTCTGCGCGGCGCGAACGGCTCGGGCAAATCGACGGCGCTCACCGCCGCCGAGGCGCTGACGGGCAGGACGGCCAAACTCTCCACGCGCGACGGCGCGCGCGGCACCGGCCGGATCGACGGCCTCGGCGCGACGGTCGTGCTGGGCCGGCGGATCACCCGCGCCGGCGAGGTCGAGGTTGCCAGCCTCGAAGGTCGGATCAGCATCGCCGACCTGGTGCAGCCGCCGATCAAGGGCGATGCGGAGGCGGACCGCGTGCGCATTCGCGCGCTGGTCTCGCTCACGGGCGTCGAGCCGACGCCGGAGATGTTCCGCGAACTGGTCGGCCCGGCCGTGGACGAGGTAGAGGTTGAGTGGTCGGGCGACGCGGTCGAGGTCGCCGGGCGCATCAAACGCGCACTGGAGGCTCGCGCTCGCTCCGTCGAGGCGGAGGCGTCGGTGCGTGAGGGTCAGGCGATGGCGCTGGAGGAGTCGGCACGAGACGTGAACCTGTCGGCTCCGTCCGATGAGGCTGCGCTTCGCGCCGAGCACTCCGAGGCCGTGGCGGCGCTGGCCATGCTCCAGGAGCGGGAGCGGGCGCACGCCGCCGCGAGCGAGCGGATCGCCCAGGCAACCGCGCGTCTGGAGGCGCTGAGATCGGGCTACAGCGGCCCGAGCGTGGCGGAGGCGCGGCGCGCACAGGAGCAGGCGGCCCATGCGCACAAGGACGCG
>DAOMNQ010000048.1:0-21795 GCA_035443945.1 Phycisphaerales bacterium
ATCGCACGATGGACTTCCCGTGCGGGATGGCGCAGGCGATGGCCCTGCCGCTCGCGCTGGTGTACGCCCGCCGCTACCCCGGCAACCGGTTCTTCGGCGTGGAGCGCGTGCGCGAACTGGCGGAGGCGGCGGTGAGGTACACAGTGCGCTCGTCGCACGCCGACGGCACGTGCGACGACTACTTCCCGTTCGAGCGCGCGATGGGCGCGCTCGTGTTCAGCCTCTACTCGGCGTCCGAGACCTACCAGGTGCTGGGCATGGACGATGCCGCGGTGGTGGACCTGTTTGTCAAGCGGGCGCGGCACCTTGCGCACGAGAACGAGACGGGTCGGCTGAGCAACCACCAGGCGCTGGCCGCGCTGGCGGCGTACAACGTCTACCGAATCACGGGCGACGACGGCGCACGTCGCGTCGCCGAGGACCGGATCGCCCTGACGCTGAGTTGGCAGCACGAGGAGGGGTGGTTCCAGGAGTACGAGGGCGCGGACCCCGGCTACCACACCTGCACCATCGACTTCCTCGCCAAGTTGATGCAGAAGATGCGGCAGGGCGGGCACGCCGACCGCGCCGACGAACTGATCGACCCGCTGGTGCGCGCGGTCGGCTTCGCGTGGCACTTCATGCACCCGGACGGGAGTTACGGCGGGGAGTACGGCAGCCGCAACACCTACCACTTCTATCCGCACGGGTTCGAGGTCATGGCGCCGCACACCGAGAAGGCGGGCCAGATCGCGGACGCCTTCCTGTCCGGCGTGCCGGGCGACAAGCGGTACCACAACGACGACGACCGCATGACCGCCCACTACGTCTACGACTTCCTCCAGGCCTGGGAGGACTACCACCGGCCGCGCCCCGCGCCCATCAACGAGACGCGGAGCGAACCGGCGACGGCCTGGATGCCCGGCGCGAAGATCGCCGTCTCGTGGAACGGGCGCGAGACCGAGCCGACGGGCGGGCGCTACACCGTCGCGAATCTGAGCAAGGGAGGGGTGCTCAAGGTCTTCGACGCCCGCGGGCCGATCGCCTCGGACACGGGGCTGATCGGCGAGACGACGGACGGGCGTGTCGTCGTCACGCACCTCGTGCAGCACGACTCGGCCGTCCGCGCCGACCCCGAGGCCGGCGTCTTCGAGGTCGAGGGTGACTTCTGCTTCCGCCGGCGCAACCAGATGACGGTGCTCAAGCAGTTGATCCTGCGGGCGTGGGTGCTGGTGATCGGTCGGTTCAACGCCAACCTGACGCGGAGCCTGGTGCAGAAGGTGGCGATCACCGGCAAGCCCAAGGCGCCGTTCCGCTTCGCCCGCCGTATCGAGATCGCGGACGATCGCGTGGTGGTGACGGACCGACTCCCGGCGGACGTGCCGCTGAAGCGGTTGAGCGTCGGTTCGGACGCGACGAGCATCTACGTGGCGAACAGCAACGTGTACCAGGAATCGGTGCTGTGCCCGTGGCAGCACGTGGAAGCGTCGTCGCTGCCGGTGGAGGGCGGGTGGCGCGTGTGGCGTCGGGAGTACGCGCGTGCGGCGGCGGGTCGCCCGACGCGTCCGGGCGGGCCGTGGAGATGGAGGCAGTGTCGTGAGCAATCCGACGGCCGGCGCGCCGCCCGCACCGCACCCGCCCGGCGAGGCGCCCCCCGCGGGGGTGATGGACGCCAGTTACGCGGCGGACCGCCGGTCCAAGCCGCACCTGGAGTTCAGGTACAAGTCGCGTGCGCTCAACGCGGCGACTGCATACCGGCGATTCGGTCCGGGCGTGGAATCGCCGCGGGTGCTGGACCTCGGCGCCGCGGAGGGCGTCACGATGGCGGAGACGCACCGGCTGCTGGGGGCGCGAGAGTCGATCGGGGTCGAGTATGCGCAGGACCTGATCGCCGCGGCGGGCGCGCTGCCGTCGGGGTGTCGGCTCGTGCGCGGCGACGTGACGCGGCCGCACGAGGCGGTCGAGGCGGGGACGTTCGACCTCGTGACCGCGCTGGCGATTCTGGAGCACCTGCGCGAGCCGACGGCGCTCATGGAGCAGGCGGCCCGCGCGCTGCGCCCGGGCGGGATCGTCGTCGCCTCGTGCCCGGCTGGGACGTGGGACGCGATCAGCGGTGCGCTGCGCCTGCACAAGGACGAACACCACGAGGACCAGATCGGGCGCGAGTCGTTCGCGTCGTTCGCCTCGGCGGCGGGCCTCTCGCCCGTGCACTACTGCCGGTTCATGTTCGCTCCTGTCGGCTTTCTACCGTACCTGCGCGTGCCGGTCTCGCCACGGTTCGCCGACGCCGTCGATCGCGTGCTGCGGCCGCTCGTCGTGTTCAATCCGTTCTTCGTGAATCAGTTGTTCGTTGCCCGCAAGCCGTGACCTGCGACGGCACGCCGGCGCGAACCGGCCGGGACCGGGAAGCCCGAGCGGCGGGCGCGGACCGAGCATGACCTCAGCGAACGAACACGAAGGTGGCGGGCCTGCCGACGGGCGCTCGCGCCGCGTGCTGCTCGCGGCGATCCCGCTCGCGGGGATGGCGGGCGCGCTCGTGTTGCTGGCGGCGACGCTCGACGTTCGGCAGGTCGTCTCGTCGGTGGCGTCGGCCTCCGCGCCGTGGGTCGCCGCCGGCGCCGCGCTCTGTCTGCTGAGCACGCTCATCGGCTCGCTGCGGCTGAGCCTGTTCCTGCGTGCGGCGGGAATGCGTCGGCCGCTGCGGCGGTGCTGGTCGGCGGTGATGGCGGGCCTGACGCTCAACGCCTTTCTGCCCGCGCGCGGGGGCGACCTGGCCAAGGGCGTCTTTCTCGCCGACGCCCCGGGAGAGCGTGCAACCCTGCTCGGGATCGTCCTGGTCGAGCGGGTCTTCGACGTGTTCATGCTCGGTGCGCTCGGCACGCTCTCGGCCGTCGCGCTAACGGAATGGTCCATGGCCGCCCTCGGCGCGGCGCTGATGTCGGCGCCGATCGGGGCGTTCGCGGCGCTGCGGTTCGCGCACCGCACGCCCGTGATGCGGCCGTTCTTCGAGCGGATGGGGCACGGGGCGCGCTCGATCACGGCGCGGCCGTGGTGCGCGGTCGGCGCGGGGGGCGTCGCCGCGCTCGCCTGGCTCAACAACACCATGATTCTCTGGTGCCTGCTCCGGGCGACGGGCGCGTCGGTCGAGCCGCTGCGCGCGGTCGGCGCGGGCGCGCTGGCGATCTTCATCGGGCTGCTGCCCGTGTCGGTGAGCGGGATCGGCACGCGGGACGCCGCGCTGGCCGCGCTGCTCCGGGGCGCGGCCGAGCCGGAGGCGGTCGTCGCCGCCGCGATGCTCTACACCGTGCTCGGGTACTGGATGCTCGCGGCGATCGGCGCGCTCACGCTCCGGGCCGAACTCGCCCGGGCGATGCGGGCGCGGCGCGGGCGTGATTAGTCGGCGTGGTCGCGGTCGCTCGCGGCGCCTGCCGGAACGCGGCGCAGCGGCCTGACCTCGACCTGCGGCGCGGGGGCGTGCGTTCGCGGTGTCGCCGGCGCGGCGGGTCGGCCGTCGCCGTCGTGCCCGGCGCGGAGACGCACGTGGGCGGGCGAGCCGACCATGCGCGCGTTGATGAGGTCGCCGATCAGACCGAGGCCGAAGAGGATCAGCCCGGTCGAGAGCAGGCCGGTGGTGCTGACGTTGGGCACCGTGCCGAACTTGATCTTTCCGATGATGCCCACGACGACGGCGAGGACCATCAGGGCGACCGCGATCGAGCCGAACACGGGCAGGGGCTTGAAGTACATCACGGTGCGGAAGACGAGCGAGAAGAAGCCGAGCGTGTCGCGGATGGGCCGGATGGAACTCTTGCCGACGCGCGGGTGGTAGTCGATGGGCACGTAGGCGACGCTCGCGCCGTCGGTGTGCAGGGCGAGCGTGATGGTGGTGGTGAAACTGAAGGCGTTGGGCAGCATCGACCAGTAGCGCTCGACGTGGATGCGCCGGATGGCGCGCAGGCCGGAGTTGATGTCCTTGATGTCCGCGCGGGACATCCAGCGGGCGTAGCGCAGCAAGGCCCACTTCGCGGGGCGGCGCGCCAGCGGGATGCGGACGGCCGACCCGGTGCGCGCCCCGACCACCATGTCGTGCTCGTCCAGAAGGGCGACCAGTTCGGGGATGCGGTCGTTCGGGTAGGTGCCGTCGGCGTCGGTGATGACGATGCGGTCGAAGCGGGACTGGGCCACGCCCCGCTTGAGGGTCGCGCCGTACCCGGCGTTCACGGGGTTGTGGTAGACGCGCAGGCGGGGATACTCGGCGACGAGTCCGTCGAGGATCGCGCCCGTGCCGTCGCGCGAGCCGTCGTTGACGAAGATCATCTCGGACTCGCACCCGAGGCGCGAGAGCGCGTCGTTCACCTGGCGCACGGTCTCGGCGACCGCCCCCTGCTCGTTGTAGCAGGGCACGACCACGGTGACGCCTGGCGCGCTGGTCGGGATGGGCGGGGGAAGGCTCTGGTGCATGCCGTAGTCGTCCCAGGACGGCGATCGACGCCCGGAAGTGCGGCGATGATAGGCGAAAGCCGGGGCAGGCGCGAAGGGCAAGTCAGGCGATGAGTGCAAACAGACACCAAATATGCTTGGTTCGGTCGTTCGCGCGGTGCGGTTCGGACCGCGCGCTGGCGCGGCCTGCGCGTGGGCGGCCGCGCGTCCCCGGCGCGCGGATACACTCGGCCCGCGCCGATGACGCCGCCTCTCGTCACCCTGAGTTCCTCACCCGCTTCGTGGTCGGCGTTGCTGAACCCGGCGCGGCTGGCGCGGGACTTGTGGCGTCACCGCGAACTGATCCGGCAGTTCACGGTGCGTGAGTTGACGGCGCGCTCCAAGGGGACGCTGCTGGGCGTGGCGTGGGAGGTGCTCAAGCCGCTCGCAACGATCCTGGTGTTCACGTTCGTCTTCTCGATCGTGCTGCGGGTGCGGTGGCAGGCGGCCGGGATCGAGTCGGAGACGGCGGGGTTCGTGGTGATGATGCTGTGCGCGATGATCCCGTTCAACGTCTTCTCGCAGGCCGTTCTCACCGCGCCGACGCTCGTGCTGGGCCGCCCGAACCTGGTGAAGAAGGTGGTCTTTCCGCTGGAGGTGCTCGCGGTATCGGCGACGCTGGCCTCGCTGGTGACGGCCCTGATCTTCGCCGCGCTGGTGCTGATCCTGCTGCTGCTGACGACGGGGCGCGTGCCGCCGACCGCCGCGCTGCTCCCGCTCGCGCTGGCGCCGGTGGTCATGCTGACGCTGGGCGTGACGTGGTTCCTGGCGTCGCTGGGGGTGTTCCTGCGCGACATCGGGCAGTTGCTGAACGTGATCGTGAGCAACATCCTGTTTTTTTCCGCGCCGATCTTCTACCCGATCGAGGCGGTGCCGGAGCATCTGCGCTTCATCCCCTACCTGAACCCGATGACGTACCCGGTGCTGGACGCGCGGCGCGTGCTGGTGCTGGGCGAGCAGCCGGACTGGCCTGTCCTCGTCGCGTTCACTCTCGGGTGCGCGGCTGTCATGCAGGCGGGGTACGCGTGGTTCGTGAAGAGCAAGCGCGGGCTGGCGGACGTGATCTGAACCATGACAGGGCGTCGATCATGAGCGCAGCAGGCCCGGCCATCGCGGTTGAGAACCTCGGCAAGTGCTACCACATGTACGCCCGGCCCGAGGACCGGCTGAAGCAGGCCGCGTTCCGCTGGAGCCGCCGCTTCTACGCCGAGTTCTGGGCCTTGCGCGAGGTCTCGTTCGAGGTACAGCGGGGCGAATCGTTCGGCATCGTGGGGCGGAACGGGTCGGGCAAGAGCACGCTGCTGCAGATCGTCGCGGGCACGACCGCGCCGACCGAGGGCGTGGTGCGGCGTGCGGGGCGCGTGGCCGCGCTGCTGGAACTGGGGAGCGGGTTCGACCCCGAGTTCACGGGGCGGGAGAACGTCTACCTCAACGGCGCGATCGTCGGGCTGTCGCGCCGGCAGGTCGACGAGCGCTTCGACGCGATCGCGGGGTTCGCCGACATCGGGCAGTTCATCGACCAGCCCGTGAAGACGTACAGTTCGGGGATGCTGGTGCGGCTGGCGTTCGCGGTGCAGGTGCAGGTCGAGCCGGACATCCTGATCGTGGACGAGGCCCTCGCGGTCGGCGACAACCTCTTCCAGAAGCGGTGCTACCAGCGACTGCACGAGTTGCGCGAGCGCGGCGTGACGCTGCTGTTCGTCTCGCACGACCAGGAGACGATCCGCACGCTGACGAGCCGGGCGCTGCTGCTGCACGCCGGGCGGGTGCGCGCGATCGGCCCCTCGTCCGAGGTGCTGCTCGACTACCGCCGGCTGCTGCACGAGGAGGAGAAGCGCTGGATGCGAACCGAGGCGGCGGCGGCGCACGCGCCGCGATCCGTCGGGGGGGCCGAGGAGGCTCGTGGGGCGGACGATGACGCCCGCGCCCGCCGCTCGTTCGGCGACCTGGACGCGGAGATTCTCGGCGTGGAAGTGCTCGACGGCGCGGGGGAGGCGTGCGCCACGTTCCGGCCGGGCGAGACGCTCGTGATCCGTGTCCGCTACCGCGTGAACCGCGAGATGTCGGGGCTTGGCGTGAGCGTGCGCATCCGCGACAAGCAGGGCGTCAAGGTATACTCGTGGGGCACGCTGAACCAGGACATGGCCGTCTGGGCCGGGCGGGCGCAGGGCGACGTGCTCTGGGAACGCCGGCTCCCCGCGGGGCACACCGAGGAGATCGACTTCGTCTGCGACTGCCCGCTCGGCGCCAACTTCTACGAGGTCCAGGCGTCCGTGAGCGAGGAGCGAGACCGGCACTACAACGACCAGCGCATCCTTCACTGGATCGACGAGGCCGCCTTCTTCAGCGTCCTCGTCGACCGTTACGAGTACTTTTTCGGCGGGGTCGCCGACCTGCGGATGAGGGCGCATGTCAGGCACTGACTACGCGGCGATCTACGACCAGTACTGGTCCCGCGCCGACCGGTGGGGGTCGTCCTCCTTCGAGGACGCCTCCGAACTGGCGATGCGCATCCTGGTGGCCTGCGGCGGCGGAACCGTCCTCGACGCCGGCTGCGGCATGGGCGCGCTCGTCCTCGCCCTGCTGCGAGAGGGCGTCGATGCGCAGGGCGTTGACTGCGCCCGGCGCGTCGTCGAGCACGGCAACGCGCTGGCGCCGGGGCGGTTCGCCGAAGGCTCCGTCCTCGACCTGCCCTTCCCCGACGGTGCGTTCGACACTGTCGTCTGTGCCGACGTGCTCGAGCATCTCGCCCCCGATGACGCCGACCGCGCGATCGCCGAACTCGTCCGCGTCGCCCGCTCGAACCTCTTCATCACGGTGGCGACGGCAGCCGACCGCGACGGGACGTGGCACCTCACGGTGCGGCCGCGGGGCTGGTGGGAGGCACGGTTCATCGAGGCCGGCGTCCGCAAGCACCCGCTGATGCAGCGCGTCGTTCCCTATGGGCGTGGCGACACCGTCGCCGGCCAGGCCACGCTCGTGTTCGAGAGGGTTCCGCCGCGGGCACGCGACGCCTACCCGCTCGCCTGGCTCGCGCGGGAGCGCGACCTGCACATGGACATGCTGCGCGAGGCGGGCATCCGGTCCGAGGCCCACGTCGCCCGCTACACCCTCGCCGCGTCGTTCGTCAGGCCGGGCGACACGGTCCTCGACGCGGCGTGCGGCATGGGGTACGGATCGCACGTGCTCGCCCGGGCGGGCCGGCCCGCGAGAGTGATCGGCATCGACGCCAGCCCGGCCGCGGTCGAGTACGCTGCGGCCAACTTCGGCGGGACCGGCAAGGAGGCGCGCGCCCGGCGTCCGGCCGTCGAGTTTCGGGCGGCCGACGTGGCCGACCTCTCCGCGCTCGGCGACCGCTCGGTCGATCTCGTCGCGTCGTTCGAGACGCTGGAGCACGTGGCGGAGCCGGAGCGGTTCCTCGACGAGGTCCGGCGCGTCCTTCGGCCCGGCGGGCGGCTCGTCGTCAGCGTGCCGAACCGCTGGGTGGACGAGACGGGAAACGACCCCAACCCGCACCACCTGCACGTCTACGACTGGACGACGCTGGCGCGGCAGGTCGAGTCGCGGTTCGTGCTCGAGCGGGCGTATGCGCAGGACGCCGACGGCGGCGTCCACCGCTCCGGCGTTTCCCCTTCGCTCGCCGAAGCGCCGCTGGGCGCCAACCCCCCCCCCGGCGACCCGGAGTGGTGGATACTCGTCGCCATGGCCGATCCGATCGGGGCGGACCGCGAGGGCTATGCCGAGTCGGCGTACCCCGACTATCACGACCTGGACGGCTACAACCTGACGGCGTTCGAACGCGACTACCACAACCCGTGGCTGGTGCGCGCCATGGTGTCGATCGGCGCTCGAACGGAAAGCCCCGCGCTGCTCCGGAGCCTCGCGGAGCGCACGCTCGAGTCCGCCCCGGCGGGCAGCGCGGACCACGGCGCCGCGCTGTGCGTGCTCGGGTACCGGATGCTCGAGCGCGGCGACGCCGACGAGATCGCCGCTCTGCTGGCGCGCATCGACGAGTACGACGCCGCGGCGGATGGCACGCCCCACGCCTGGCGGTGGCGGATCAGCAACCAGTACCTCGCCGGGCTGCTGCTGCTGCGCACGGGGGACCGCAAGGGCGCGAGGCTCGCGTTCCTGGCGTGCGCCGACCTGGACCCTGTCCGCTTCGCGCCGCTGCTGGCGACGAAGACCGTCGATGCGCTCTTCCGCGCCGGCCTGCTCAGCGCGTGCGACGGGCGCGCGGGCGAGGCGCGCAAGGCGTGGACGCGCGGCGTCGAAGAGGCGCGGCGCGTTCTGGCGGGTGAGTGGACCAACGTGGTCGGGCGCGCGGAGCGCCCGGTCTCGTTCGGCCTGCGCGAGGCGGCCCAGGTGCTCGACATGGCGGTCCGCTGCGGGGACGGGCTGGAGATGCTCGACGAGTGGGCGTCGAGGCCCGGCGTGTCGTGGGAGCGCACCGCCACGCTCAACTGGTCGAACCAACTGGCGTGGACGCGAAGGATCGAGCGGGCCAAGGCGTGGCTGGAGCGGGAGGCGACGTGGTGGCGGGCAGAATCCGAGCGGCGCGACCGGATCGTGCGCGAGCGCGAGAGCGAGGTCCTGCGCCTCGAGGAAGCCCGCGACTGGGAGCGGTCTCAGCGGGAGGCGTGGCGGAAGATCGCCGATGAGCGCGACGAGGCCCTGCGGAAGCAGGCAGACTGGATCGCGCGGCTCGAGCAGGCGCGAGACTGGGCCGACAGCCAGCGCGCCGCGTGGGAGCGCGAAGCGGAGCGGCTGCGAGAGGCGGCCGACGAGTCGGCGCGATGGGCCGAGGACCGCCGGCACGCTGCCGAGTGGCTCGAACAGGAAGTCGAGCGAGTCCGGTCGTGGGCGGCGGAACTCGATCGAGCGAGGGCGTGGTCTGACGAACAGCGTGCCGTGTGGGAGCGAAAGTGCGCGGAGGCCGAGGCGTACACAGAGGAACTGCGGGCCTGGATTGCCGAGTTGGACCGGGTGCGGCATCGGGCGGACGAGGAGCACGCGGCGGAGGTCCGGCGGCTCCATGCCTTGACTGAAAGTCAGCGGGTTCTGATAATCGGTCTTGAAGCGGAGCGGGAGCAACTGCGCCACGAAGTCCGTCGTCTGGACGAGCGGGTCGGCATAATGCGCTCCGAACTGGAGCGGCTCTCGAGCCTCCGGGGTCTGCTGCGGGCCGGCGCCAGGAAGGCGCTGCGTCGCGCCGTCGTGGACCCGGGCGTCCTGCACCCTCTCGACGCCCCTGCTTCTCCCCAGCGTCCGGCCGACGGCGCGTCGGCATGAGGCGGACGGGCGCGGCGCTCCGATTCGGCGAAGGGTGGATGTTCGGCGAAGTTGAAAGGCGGGCGATGATCGATCCCAACCGTCCCGATTTCGAGAGCACGCCGGCCTCCGCGGGCCGGGCGGGTTTCGAGTACCGGCGCGAGGGCGAGCCGGGGCCGCCGGCTGTCAGTATCGTGACGCCGTTCTTCAACACCCCCCCCTCGGTCTTCGATCAGACGGCGCGTACGGTCTTCCGGCAGTCGCTCCAGAACTTCGAGTGGATCATCATCAACGATGGCTCCACCGACCGCGAAGCGCTCGCGGGGCTGGACCGGTTCCGCGCTGACGCCCGCGTCCGCGTGCTGGACCTCGCGCGCAACAGCGGCCCCAGCGCGGCCCGGAACGCGGGCTTCGCGGCGGCGCGGGCGGACCTGGTCTTCCAACTCGACGCCGACGATCTCATCGAGCCGACCGCGCTCGAGAAACTCGCCTGGTTCCTGCACTCGAACCCGCAGCACTCGTTTGCGCACGGGTTCGAGGTCGGCTTCGACGCACAGCGGTATCTCTACCCGCTCGGCTTCAACAACGGGGCGGCGTTCCTGCGCGAGTGCCTCTGCGGCGGGCACGCCGTGATGGTGCGGCGCGACGCGCACGGCGCGGTCGGCGGCTACGACGAGTCCATCCGCGGGGGGATGGAGGACTGGGAGTTCTGGCTCCGGTGCGCCGACGCCGGGATGTGGGGCGCGACCGTGCCCGAGTATCTCAGTTGGTACCGTCGCCGCGAGAACCACGGCGCGGCGTGGGAGAACTGGGACGGAGCGGAACGGCAGCAGCGTTTCGCGCGCTTCCTGCGGGAGCGCTACCCAGCGCTGTACGCCGGGCGGTTTCCGGCGCCGGAGCCGCGACCGCCGCTGCCCTACGAGAGCCTCCGTGAGCGTCCGCCCTTCGCCAATCCGCTCGCGCGTCGCGCGCCGCGCGTGCTGATGCTCCTGCCCTGGCTGCGGATGGGCGGGGCGGACCGCTGGAACCTGGACCTGACGCGGCTGCTGGCTCGGCGCGGGTACGAGGTGACGATCTGCACGACGCTGGAGCACGAGGATCCGTGGCTGCCCGCCTTCGCGGAGTTCACGCCCGACATCTTCTCGCTGCACCGGATCGCGCGCCTCGCGGACCATCCCGCGCTGGTGCGGCACCTGGTCGAGTCCCGCCGGCCGGATGCCGTGCTCATCAGCAACAGCGAGTTCGGCTACCGCCTGCTGCCGTACCTGCGCGCCCACTGCCCAGAGCCGGCGTACCTCGACTACAACCACATGGAGGAGGAGTACTGGAACAACGGCGGGCACCCCCGGAGCGGCGCGGGCTGGCAGAGCCTGCTGGACCTGAGCGTGGTCTCGAGCGATCACCTGCGCGGCTGGATGGCGTCACGCGGCGCGGAGCGCGAGCGGATCGAGGTCTGTTACACCAGCATCGACACCGACGCCTGGCGCCCCATGCCGGAGGAGAGGGCGCGGATCCGACGCGAACTCGGCGTGACCGACGGGCAGTGCCTCATCCTCTTCTCGGGGCGGCTGTGCGCCCAGAAGCAACCCCGGGTGCTCGCAGGAGCGATCAAGCGGCTGGCCGCGCGGACCTCGTCGTTCGTCGCGCTCGTCGTCGGCGACGGCGAGGACCGCCCTTGGCTCGAACGCTTCATCGAGGCGAACGGACTGGTCGATCGGCTCCGCCTGCTCGGGGAGCGCCCCGCCGACGAGATGCCCGCGATCAACGCCGCGTGCGACGTCTTCTTCCTGCCGTCGCAGTGGGAGGGGATCGCGCTCTCGGTGTACGAGGCGATGGCGACAGGGCTGACGGTGGTCGGCGCGGTGGTCGGCGGGCAGGCGGAACTGGTGACGCCGGACACGGGCATCCTGATCGAGAAGGGGACCGAGGAGGAGGAAAGCGAGCGGTACGCCGACGCGCTCGAGCGGCTGGTGCGCGATCCGGCCGTCCGGGCGCGCATGGGGGCAGCGGCGCGCGAGCGCGTCCGCGCTGGCTTCCGGCTCGAAGAAGCGGGCGACCGAATGGTCGAACTGTTCGAGTTGGCGCGCCGGCGTGGCGTCGAGTCGCCGCGTCCGGCCATCGACACCGCGCTGGCGCGTGAACTCGCCACGCAGGCGGTGGAATCGACGCGAGTGGCGCGGCTGGCCGAGTGGCTGTGGCGCGAGCGGGAGCGGATGCTCGACGAGGCCCGATGGGCCGCCGAACCGGCCGCAGACCCGCGGCTGGCGGAGGAGCGGGCGATCGTCGAACTCAAGAGCATCGAGTCGTCGCGCGCGTGGCGGCTGGTGCAGGCGGCGAAACGAACGCTGCCGTACCGCCTGGCGGCGCGGGTGCGGTTCGGGCATGGGTGGGACGCGGTTGATTCCGCGGAGCGGCCCGGCGTCAGGCTGGCCCGGATCAGGAACAGCCGCTCGTATCGCGTGATCGAGCGCCTCAAGCGGACCGGGGTCTACCGCTGGTACACTCGACGCCGTCGGGCGCGCGTCGGCGAGCGCGAGCGGCGAGAGCCGGGGATCGTCGTCCGTTGCGATGTCGGGCAACGCGGCGTCTCCCGCGACAACGTCGGATCCGAAGGGTTGAGCCGATGACGATCAGTGAATCCGGGGTGCGCCCGCAGCCTCGCCCCGACGAGTCCCGGGCGAACCGGGACGGCCCTGACGCCGCGCCTGGCTCGCGGGAGTCAGACCTCGAGACCGGAGGGCGGCAGGACCGCCGCCCCCATATCGCAACGGTCGTGTTCCTCTGCGTGTGGGCGGCGTGGACCGCGCTGTTGATCGCGATCCACGTCCGCGACCCGGGCCTTCATATCGGCGGATGGTGGAACGACTCGAACGTGGTCAACGCAAGCCGCTTCTTCGACCGCTTCGGGCTGGGCATGACCGGGGGGCTTCCGTGCATCGAGACGGCGCTGCGCGACGGGAAGCCCGGCTCCGTCTACGCGACCTACCCCCCGGGGCCGTACTGGATACACGAGGCTGTCAAGAGGCTTGGCGCCGGACCGATCGAGGGGCGTTCCGACATCATGGTCTACCGGGTTGTCGCGCAGTCGGCAGGCTCGCTCGGTGCGTTGCTCGCCTTCTTCGTGTTCTCCCGGATCGCGCGCAGCGCCCCGATCGGCGCTCTGGCCGGGTGCTTCTACATGCTCTCGGTGCCCTTCGCGGGCTTCTCGTCCATGTTCCGCATCGACGCGTACGAGATTCCACTGCTGTTCGGACTGATGGCCTGCTGGCTCAGGTTCGAGTCGGCGACGACACGGCGGCGGCGCATCGTCTGGGCCGGGGTCACCGCGCTTCTCTTCTTCGTCGACGGCTGGATCACGTTCGAGAACGTCCTCATCTTCGGCGCATTCGTTGCAGGCCGGACGCTCTTCCGCCTGCGGCTCAAAGACCTGGCGGGCGCGGCGGTCGTGGGCCTGATGCCGGTCCTGGTGCTGCTCATCCGCGTCCTTCACAACGGCGCCGCCCTCGGGGGCGGCTGGCGTGCCGGGCTTGCCTCGCTCTCCGGCGGGGCGGAGAAGCGGGCCATGGGCGCGATGAACGCCGACACGCTGGACCGTTTCTTCCCGCGCTGGCTCGCCCGGCTCGGCTGGCCGTGGAGCGGAAGCCCGTCGCTCGACTACGACCGGCAGTTCTTCTATCCGGCGCTCGATCCCTGGGTGCTCGCACCGGCCATGCTCCTCGGCGGCGCGCTGCTGGCCGTGTGGAGCCGCGATTCCACCCGCCCGGCCCGGCTCGCCGTCGTCAACGGATTGCTGCTCCTGGCCGGCGGATCGCTCTGGTTCGCGCTCATGACGGAGCACGCTTTCGTCCACGACTTCATCGTGTTGCTGCTCATGCCCGGGATCGCACTGCTCATGGCGGGTGTCTGCCACGGGGCAGCGCAGTCGCTGAGAGACCGGGCGGCGCGACGATCGGCGACAGTGGTGGCCGTTCCCCTGCTGCTTGTCACGCTGATCGCGGGATTTCTGTCGAACCTGCGCTACAGCGACGTCCTGAACCAGGTCTTCCATCTCGACGACAGTGTGCGCCAGCGCGTCGATAGGGCGCGCACGACCTTCGACCACCTGGCGCTCGCCGGCCTGGCCATGGGCGACGTTGACCGGATCACCATTCAGCCGATGTTCCCGGTGCGGGCCGCCGCCCTGAACCGACCTTTCAACTTCCAGATCGACATGCAGACGCTTCCCGACGGCCTCGCCCCCGACGAAGCGTTGTACATCGAGACCTGGTGGCCGGAGACCAAGGCGCTCGCGGCCGAGGCGCTGCGGCGATTCGGCCTCCCCGGCGTCGTCACGCCCCCGCCGGAGTTCGGGGTCATCTTCCGTGGGGGATCGGACGGCGCCTCGCCGGCCCGTGTGCGGCTCCAGGAATGGTTCACTCTTACGTCGGTACGCTGGGCGCCCACCCTCGACGGCCGCTCGCGCGCCCTTGCCCTGCGCATCGACGGCCAGTTCGACCAGAAGCGAGCGGACAGGTACGTCTTCACGCTCCGCGTGATCGACCAGCACGGCCGGCAGGTCGACGCGAAGGCCACTCGTCTCTCGTGGTCGTCGGTCCGCGACGGCCGAACGGGCCTCGTCACGCTCATCCTTGCGAGCGACGTGCCCGTCCAGGGAACCGTCCTGAGGCTCGACGTCTGGGACACCGAGACGGCCGCATTCGCCACGATGCAGGTTGAGCAACTCCCGGACTGGATGAGAGTGAGCGACGACGGTCGCAGGCTCGAATGGGACGGCTAGAGGCGCGGCGCGCAGCGTTCCGCGCCACCACCGGCGGCGCCGCCCGCGCTGCTTCCTGATCGCTCCCTTCCACCTTCGCCCTCCGCCTAAACTCCCGCCCCAGGGAACCACGCCATGCCGTACACGATCCGTCCCGAGCAGGGCTTCACCGTTGACGCCGAGAACACCGACTACCTGTCGCGCCACGTGGACACGGGCGACCGCTGGGTGCTGAACTTCGGCCCGCAGCACCCCGCCACGCACACGACGCTCCGCCTGGTCCTCGAACTCGACGGCGAGCGCATCGCCCGCTGCACGCCGCACATCGGCTACCTGCACTCGGGCTTCGAGAAACTCGGCGAGCACCTCGACTACAACCAGTACGTCACCATCGTCAGCCGGATGAACTACCTCTCGCCGGTGGCGAACGACATCTGCTGGCACCACGCGGTCGAGACGCTCTTCGGCATCGACATCACACCGCGGTGCAAGGTGCTGCGCACCATCATGGCGGAACTGGGGCGTATCCAGGACCATCTGCTCTGCGTCGGCGCGGCCGCGCTGGACCTCGGCGCGTTCACCGGCTTCCTCTACACCTTCAATCCCCGCGAGAAGATATACGACCTCTGCGACTTCATCTCCGGACAGCGATTCCACCCCGACTGGACCCGCGTCGGCGGGCTGATGCAGGACCTCCCCGACGAGCGCGTCTTCAGGACCATGGTGAAGGACTTCATCCACAACGACCTCCCGCGCGCCGTGGACGACCTCGTCAAACTCGTCGAGCGCAACCGCATCTTCATCGACCGCACCCGCGGCGTCGGCGTGCTGACGAAGGACCAGGCGATCGCGTGGTCGATCTCAGGCCCCGTCGCGCGGGCCAGCGGCGTGCGCCGCGACCTGCGCAAGGACGCCCCCTACCTCTGCTACGCCGACAACTGGGACGGGCAGGGCGCGCCGGCCGTCAAGTTCAGCGTGCCGATCGCGGAGGAGGGCGACGTCTACGCCCGCTTCCTGGTGCGCGTCGAGGAGATCAAGCAGTCGGTCCGAATCATCGACCAGTTGATCGACGACATCCCCGCGGGCCCCGTCAACACCTTCCCCGACGGCAAACTGGTGAAGCCGCCGAAGGCCGACGTCTACGGCTCGATCGAGGGCCTGATCCAGCACTTCGAGATCATCATGACCAACCGGGGCTGGGAGCCGCCCGTCGCCGAGGCCTACGGGGCGAACGAGACGGCCAACGGCGAACTGGGCTACTACGTCGTCTCCGACGGCTCGCCCCGGGCCTGGCGCGCAGCGACGCGCCCGCCGAGTTTCATCAACTACCAGGTCATGGCGATGCTGACCGAGGGCCACATGCTGGCCGACGTCGTGGCCATCCTCGGCTCGCTGAACATCGTGGCGGCGGAACTGGACCGCTGAGTTCTCTCCCCTTGGCCCTTTGGCCCTTTGGCGCTTTCCCCATTTGGCCATTTGGACCTGGCCAAATCCCGTTACCTCCGCCCTCCTTCGTCGCTGGCCCCTTGACGGCGATCCGGTCGCCGCCACGCCAGCCACACGCAATCACGAAGGAGAGGCCCATGAACGCAGCCCGAACGAACCGCACCCCGTCCCTCCGTCCCCTGGCGATGGCCGCAGCCGTCGCTCTCGCCGCCAGCTCGGCGGCCGCACAGGACTTCAACGGCGACGGCTACGACGACCTCGCCGTCGGCGTGCCCTACGAGGACGTCAAGGCCATCAACGACTGCGGCTACGTGAACGTCATCTACGGCGCCGGCCCGGGCTTCGGGCTTGAGACCGCGGGTCCGGTCGTGACCCAGGGCTGGCATCAGAACTCCCCGTCCGTTCCGAACTCCAACGAAGCGGCGGACTACTTCGGCTGGGCGCTCTCGGTCGGCGACTTCGACGGGAACGGCGCGGACGACCTGGTGGTCGGCGCACGCGGCGAGGACCTCGGCGCCGCCAGCAACTGCGGCGCGGTCTTCGTGATCTACGGCGACCTCGCCCCCGGCGTCGGCCTCAACGGCGCCATGCCCGTCGCCAGCCAGGTCTGGCATCAGAACTCGCCGGGCATCCCCGACTCCAACGAGACCGGCGACCTGTTCGGCGGCGGACTCGCCGGCAGGTGACAGCGGCGAGACAATCCGATGCTCACGGGGCGGGGCCTTCAATGCCCCGCCCTTCTTGTCAGGAGGGGCCGCTCCCGCCCAGTTGGTGCCGCACGAGTTGCCGGTAGGTCTCGCACCGCCCGATCAACTCGGCGTGCGGCCCCTGGTCCACGACGCGGCCGGCGTCCAGCACGACGATGCGGTCGGCGCTGAGCACGGTGCTGAGCCGGTGGGCGACGATCAGAGAGGTCCGTCCGCCGTGGAACTCGGCGATCGCCTCGGCGATGCGGGCCTCGCTCTCGGCGTCGATCATGCTGGTGGCCTCGTCGAGGATGAGGATGGCGGGGTCGCGCAAGATGGCCCGCGCGATCGCCAGCCGCTGGCGCTGCCCACCCGAGAGGGAGAGGCCCTGCTCGGCGAGTTCGGTGTCGTAGCCGTCGGGGAGATGGCGGATGAACTCGTCGGCGCGGGCCTTGCGCGCGGCCTCCTCGACGCGCCCGCGCGTGACGCCCTCTGCGCCGTAGGCGATGTTCGCCGCGACCGTGCCGCGGAAGAGCACCACCTCCTGCGTGACGACGCCGATGTGCTTGCGGAGGCTGCGCACGCCGACCTCGCGGATGTCGCGCCCGTCGATGAGCACTCGCCCCGCGTCCGGGTCGAAGAGGCGCGGCACCAGCGAGAGGAGGGTGGTCTTGCCCGAGCCGTTCGGCCCGACGAAGGCGACACGCTCGCCGAACGGGATGCGCAGGTCGATCCCGCGCAGGGCCGGCTCGCCCGCGCCGGGATAGGTGAACGCCACGCCCTCGAACGCGATCGATTCGCGGTGCCGGGGGAGTCGGGGGAGGCGGCTGTCGTGCCCCGGCTCCGGCTCGGCGTCGAGGAGTTCCGCGATGCGCTGGGCGGCGGGTGCGGAACTCTGAATGTCGTTCACCAGGCCCGTCAGCGGCTTGAGCGACGCCCCGGCCGCGCCGAGGGCGATGAGGGCGGTGATGAAGCGCGAGGGGTCGAGTTGGCCGTCGATGATGGCCTTGGCGGCGATGAGCGCGAGGAAGCCGAGCACGACGATCGAGACGACCTCGACCAGCGGGCTGGCGAGGGCGCGGGCGGTGCGGACGCGCAGCATCTCGCGCATGACCCGCTTGTTGATGCGGTGGAAGCGCCCCGCCTCATACCGCTCGGTGGTGTGGACCTTCACGACGCGCAGGCCCTGCAACGCCTCGCTCGCCGCGCCGTACAGGCCGGCCTGCGAGCGCAGCGCCTCGCGCGACGCCCGCCGGATGCGCTTGCCGAGGCGCCGGATGATCGTGTAGAGCAGCGGCGCGACCGCCACCGACACCAGCCCCAGCCGCCAGTCCGCGATGAACGCGGCGGCCAGGCCCGCGATCCCCTTCGTGACCTGCGCGACCGCGCGAGAGAGGAGCGCGGTCAGCCCCGCGCCCAGCGCAGCGGTGTCGTTCACGATGCGGCTCACGATGTCGCTCGCCCCCCCCGCGACCACGCGCTTGAGCGGCAGGCGGATGACGCGGTGGAAGGCGTCGCGCCGCACCCGCGTCACCGTGCGCTGCACGACCGTCAGCGAGAAGTAGGCGTGCAGGAAGTTGGCGGCCCCCCCCAGCAGCGTCAGCACGCCCAGGCCGGCGATGATGATGAGCACGGTCTTGAACCGGTCCTGCGTGAGCGTGGCGATGAAGGCATCGGACATGCGGAACGCGCCGGGCATCCACCGCGCCTCGTTCGCCCGCTCCGCCAGCGTGCGCAGTGTGTACCCGTCCTGAAGGATGTTCTGCAGCACCGGGATGATGCCGACCAGGCCCGCGCCCAGCCCCCCCGCCGACAGGACGGCGAAGAGCAGCGCGAGCGCGACCATGCCGCGGTATCGCAGGGATTGTCTGGCGAAGCGCCGGAAGTCGCGCATGAGCGTTGAGTATGGCACCCGCGGACGCTCCCGGCCAGTCGGGGCGTTGGTCGGGTCCTGTCGGTGTGGATAGGCTGGGCGACCCGTGCGGAGGCCGGCGCGGGCGGAGGCGGCCATGGGCGCGCCGAGCGTCACCTTCGTCATCCCCTGCTTCAACCACGGCGCGTTCGTCGCCGAGGCCGTCGCCTCGGCCCTCGCCCAGCAGGACGCCCACACGCGCGCCGTGGTCGTGAACGACGGCTCGGACGACGCCACAACGCCCTCCGCGTGCGACGCCCTGCTCGACAGGTTCGGCAAGGACCGCCTCCGTGTCATCCACCAGCCGAACCGCGGCCTACCCGCGGCCCGCAACGCCGGCGCGCGCGAGGCAACGACGGATTATCTCGCCTTCCTCGACGCGGACGACTGGGTGGAGCCGGCGTTCGTCCGCACGCTCGCCACCGCGCTGGAAGCCGAGCGCGCCGCCGGGCGAGACGACGTGAGCCACGCCTACTGCCAGGAGCGGCTCGTCGGCCTGGGCGACGGCACGTGGCACGTGCCCGAGTGGGATGCGCTGCTGTTGCTCATCACGAACCTGCACCCCGTCACCTGCCTCGTGCGCCGCGACCGGTTCGAGGCCGTGGGCGGCTTCGACGAGACCATGACCGGCGGCTACGAAGACTGGGAACTCTGGGTGCGCATGGCGGCGCGCGGGTGGCGGGGCGTGCGCGTGCCCGAGCCGCTCTTCGTCTGGCGCCGGCACTCGCACTCGACGATGATCTTCGACGCGGTCGCCCGGCACGACGAGTTGTACGCGAAGATCGTCGAGCGCAACCGGGACCACTACCAAAGGCACATGGAGGCGATCGCCGCGAGGTCGAACTCGATGCTGCGCAAGTTCGACTGCAACTGGCTCGATGAGTCCGGGCTGCCGATCCCGCTGATGCACCTGCGCGAGGCGTGGGCCGCGCTCGGGCCGGCGCAGGCGGCGGCGGCCGAGGCGCAAGCGCGGGCCGCAGCGCTGGAGGCGGAGGCGGCGGGCCTGCGCGCCGAACTGCGGCAGGCCCGCGAGAGCGTCGCTCGCTTCGAGTCGATGGCGACGGTCCGGCTCAGCCGCGCCATGCACCGTGTGATCGACGCGATGCCGGGGCCGATCGCGGGCGGGGCGCGATGGGTGCTTCGCGCGGCAAAGAGCGTGCTTCCGCGTCGCTACGAGCCGCGACCGTGAGGGAGTGGTTCGTATCGGGCGAGCGCGACGTAACCATTAGAGGCTATCCCGTAACCTCGGAGAACCGATCTCACCACAGAGGCACAGAGAGCACCGAGGCAGGAATCCTTGGTTTTTCTCTCGGTGCCCTCTGTGCCTCTGTGGTGAATCATGGGTTTGGGGATAGGTTCTAGAGCGCCCCTACACTCGCCCGTGGAACCGGGCCTCGCCAGCACGCCGCGCGTCGTGCCGCTCGACCGCCCCGTCGCGGTCGATGCGAGGGTCGTGCGGGCGCGCACGGTCCGCGTGGCCGCGGTCGTGCCGTGCTTCGACCGGCTCGCCGATCTCGCCCTGCTCCTCGACGACCTTGCCCGCTCAGAGACGCGGCACGAACGCGAGGGGGAAGTGCGGTCCATCGAGCTGCGCGTGCTCGTCGTGGACAACGCCTCGCGCCAGCCGCTGGAGCCCGTCGGCGCGCCGGCCGATCTGCGCGTCGAGTGGGTGCGCCTCACGATGAACACGGGCGGGAGCGGCGGGTACAACGCGGGGATGGCCGCCGCGCTCGAAGAGTCGGGGGACGAACCTCCCGATTTCCTCTGGCTCGTGGACAGCGACGCCCGCGTCGAGCCGGGCACGCTCGGCGCGCTGCTCGACGCCATGGAGCGCGACGACGGCCTCATCATCGCCGGCGCGGCCCTCGCCGACCCCGACACGGGCGAGGTCTTCGAGATCGGCGGGCGCGTCTGCCGACGCACAGGCTCGCTCATCCCGGCGCTCGCGTCGCTCCCCGACGACCCGAACCGCATTGTGCCGTGCGACTACGTCGCGTCGTGCTGCGCCCTGGTGCGCGCGTCGGCCGCCCGCGAGGGCCTGATGCCGCGCGTCTTCCTCAACGGCGACGACGCCGAGTGGTGCATCCGCCTCGCCCGCGCCGCGGGCGGTCGCGTCGCCGCCGTTCCCGCCGCCCGCGCCCGGCACCCGCGCTTCGACCGATTCCCGCTCGGTCAGCGCTCCTACTCGGCCCGCAACGCCTTCGGCCCGATCGCCGCGCTGGGCCTCGGGCCGGTCGTCCGCCTGCGCCGCGCCCTCCTCGAAACCGCCCGCGCCGTGAACCAGGAACTCATGGCCCGCCCGGACCTCGCCCGCCTGCACCTGGCCGGCCTGCGCGACGCGGCACGGGGGCGGACCACGGGGCCGATGTCCGCGCACATCCCCCCCCCCGAGCCGATGCGCCCCTGGAGCGACCTGTCAAGCGGCCTCGCCGAGACCGCCCGCACCTCGCGCGACAGGCGGTGCACCATCTCGCTGCCCAGCGACCTCGGCCAGACGACGGCACGGGCCGTCATCCGTGAGACCCGGGCCGCGGGCTTCACCCCCGTGCGAACCGCCACGCGCAACCAGCGCACGGAGCGGGCGCGCACCGGCGTCGGCGCGTTCCTCCGGCGCGCGCTCCTCGGCCCGCCCGTCGATCTGGCCGTCGTGCCCGCCAAGGGTCGGCCCGTCGATTGGCTCGCGGGGCGGACCATCCTGGCCGTGACGCCCGCCGGGTTCGCGCTGCGCCGCGTGCGGCGCGTTTCCATGCTCGCCCGCGCCGGCGTCACGGCCCTTCGCGGCTGCGCCCTCGCCGCCCGCCTGGCCGGTCGACCGCCGCCGCCCGTCGGCCTCACGCCCCCCGACGCCGTCCGCGCCTTCACGCCGCGCGAGCCGCGCGGATCGGCCCAGACTGGCCTCTCGCTCTCGGTCGTCGTCCTCAGTTTCAACCGCCGCGATGCGCTGCTCGAGACGCTCCGCCGCCTGCACGCAGGCCGCGCCACGCGCGACGCCGAGATCATCGTGGCCGACAACGCCTCCGCCGACGGCACGCCCGACGCCGTCCGCGAGCACGCGCCGTGGGCGCGGCTCGTGCAACTCCCGACGAACGAGGCCATCGCCGGCTTCAACCGCGGCGCGGACGCCGCACGCGGCGACGCGCTCCTCGTTCTCGACGACGACGCCCGCCCCGACGACAACGCCCTCGCGCAGGCCCTCGCACTGTTCGCCGAGCGGCCCGACCTCGCGGCCGTGACCTTCCTGCCCGTCCACCCCGCGACCGGCGCGT
>DAOMNQ010000049.1:0-20780 GCA_035443945.1 Phycisphaerales bacterium
TGTAGGTGAGGGGGATCGGGCGCGGGGGGTGGGTCGGGGGGGGCACTCGCTTGCGCTTCGTGCTCCGTTTGAGCGTGCTCCGACTTGGCGTGCTCCGTTGTGGAGTGTGCCGCTCTGCGCGCGGCGGGGGAGGAGGGTGGCGGTGAAGGCGCGGAGGATCGCGCTGGCCGCGCGGCGGCGCTCGACCGGGGCGTCCGAGGACTTCATCACTACGTTGAGGGTCTCGATCGCGTCGGCGGGGTGGCACGGATCGGTGTACGGGCGTCTACCGCATGACTCGATCCATCTGCCGTCTCTCCTCCGCCGAGGCTCCCTCGATGGGGATGGCGTCCAGGAGGCTGTCGATGATGGCGTCTGTGGACACCTGGTCGGCTTCGGCGTTGAAGTTGGTGAGGATGCGGTGGCGGAGGACGGGGCGGGCGATGGAGCGGACGTGGTCTGGGGTGGCGTGGGTGGAGCCTGAGAGGATGGCCTTGGCCTTGGCCGCGAGGACGAGGTACTCGCTGGCGCGGGGGCCTGCACCCCAGGCGACGTATTCGGCGACCATCTCGGGGCGCGGCAGGCCGCCGTCCATCGGCTCGTTGACGCGCGTGGCCCGCACCAGCCGCAGGGCGTAGCGGATGACGTGGTCGGCGACGGGCGTGCGGCGGACGAGGTCCTGCACGCGCCGAATCTCGTCGTTGTTCAGGACGGCGTCCACGGCGACCTCGCCCTTGTGGGCCGAGCGGCGGACGATCTCGAACTCCTCGTCCGCGCCGGGGTAGTCGATGAGGATCTGGAACATGAAGCGGTCGAGTTGGGCTTCGGGGAGGGGGTAGGTGCCCTCCTGCTCGATGGGGTTCTGGGTGGCGAGGACGAAGAACGGCTCGGGGAGGGGGTGCTGCACGCCGCCGACGGTGACCTGGCGTTCCTGCATGGCTTCGAGGAGTGCGGCCTGGGTCTTCGGGGGCGTGCGGTTGATCTCGTCGGCGAGGATGACGTTGGCGAAGACGGGGCCTTTGACGAAGCGGAGTTCGCGGGCGCCGGTGGCCTTGTCCTCCTCGATGACCTCGGTGCCGGTGATGTCGGAGGGCATGAGGTCGGGGGTGAACTGGATGCGGCTGAAGCCGAGGGAGAGCGTGCGGGCGATGGTGGAGATGAGGAGGGTCTTGGCGAGGCCGGGGACGCCGACGACGACGGCGTGCCCCCGGCAGAAGATGGCCATGAGGGCCTGCTCGACGACCTCGTCCTGGCCGACGATGACCTTGCGGATCTCGACTTTGAGGCGGTCGAAGGCGTCGCGGACCTCGGCGAGGGCGTCATCGGGGTTGCGCGGCGGCTGGTTGGCGGGGTGTGGCGTGCCGGCGAGCGGGTCGGGCATGGGGAGGCTCCGGAGGCTGGGTAGGGGAGGGTAGCAGCGGAGACGGAAAAATGAGCAAAGAGCAAATGGGCAAAGAGCAAATCGGAAGGCGGCGAACGAATGGTGCGGAGCTTGGTGTGCGGGCAGTGAAAACGGCCGTCGGGGGTTAGCCCGATCGGCCGTGTCGCGGTGTCGTCGGCCCGCGTGGGGCAGGGGGGCGCCCCTCATGCGGGCCTTCGACGGTGCATCAGCGGTCGCGCTCGCGGTCGCGCTCGCGGTCGCGCTCGAGTGCGTTGACGAGGCGGTCGATGCTGCGCTCGAGCCGGTCGAGGCGTTCCTCGAGGCGGGTCATGCGGTCCTGCATCGCGGGGTCTGGCGTGGCGGAGGGGGTCGCGGGTTGCGTCGGCTGGACGAAGAACCGGCCGCCCTGCGCCGGGGGTGCAACGCGCTGGTCCCAGCGGAAGAAGTCTTCTTCGTTGAACCTGCGCCGGAGTTGGCCTCCCTCTTCGGTGAGTCGCTTGACGAGTTCCTCGACTTCGCGCCTGATCTCGGGGGTGAACTCCGCGCCCAGGTCGCCGACGTGCTCGCGAAGTTTCATCGCCAACTCGCGGACCCGGTCGGCATCGCCGAAGCGCTCGGCCCAGACGCCGGGAGCGGACGGCGCACCGGGAACGGCGGCGGGTGTCGCGGGAACGGTCATGACGCTCGCGCCGAGGCGGGCGGCGTCGTAGGGGGCGAGCACGACCGCGACTTCCTTCTTCTGGCCGGACTGGAGGACGGTGAGGTTGAGTGTGTCGCCGGGCTTGCGTGAGCGGAGGAGTTCGCGCAGACGGTCCTGGGTGGCGGGCTTCTGGCCGTCGATGAGGATGACGACGTCGTGGGGCTTGAGGCCGGCCCGGGCGGCGGGGGTGCCGTCCATCACGGTTGCGATGAGGATGCCCTCGCCCTCGGCGAGGTTGAAGTGCTCGCGGATGGACTCGCCCGGCTCGGCCATGGTGATGCCGACCATGACGGGGGGGGGCGAGACGATCTCGGGCTGCAGCCGGAGGTGACCGCCGCCCTGCATGTTGATCTGCGGCACGAGATGAACGATCGCGCCGTCGTCGCCGAAGGCGAAGGCGTTGGCATCGCCGACAGTGATGGCCGTGATGACGTTGCCGTTCTCGTCCATGAGTTCGACGAGGCCGGCGTCGTTGCGGCGGATGCGGTTCTGGGGGACGGGCTTGCCGTCGATCGTGGCGGTGGTGTGGCCGTCCTTGACCTCGACTTTCACCTCGCGTCCGTTCTCGACCTGGCGGACGATAACGTGCTGTCGGGGCTTGGTCGAGTCGGTGGTCGCCTGACCCTCGAAGCGGATGCGGCCTTCCTGCTCGGCGGCGCGGGTCTGCGCGAACGCGGCGCCGGAGAGTGCGGCGAGGCAGGCGGCGGCGCCGATGACGATCCTTCGTGTGTCAGTCATGGTGGTTGTCCTCCGTCGTGTGCGGGCGAGGCCCGCGATGGTGTGGTGTCGAAAGCGGAGATGCGCGACGCTGGAAAGTCCGTCGCGGTCAGTCGGCGCGGGTGGGGCGCGGGGTCGGCTCGAAGCGGACGGGGACGGGGCGGCCGGCCTCGTCGTAGGCGAGGCGGTAGAAGTCGTCCGCGCGGAGGCGTTCGACGATCTGGCGGACGTAGATGACTTCAACGCCGTTCTCGAACGGGGTTGTCTGCAGAACGATGCGCTCGGGGAGTTCGCCGAGGACGGTTCCGTCGGCCTGGCCCCGGTTGTAGTAGGCGTCGAGGGCGTCCTGTGGGGAGTTGATGCGGACGAGTCCGGGGACGAGGCTCGCGTTCTGCGCGTCCGCGCCGTGGCGCGGCTGCCACGGGCCGACGAGGGCGGCGAGGGCGAGGCCGGCGGCGATCGCCCACCCGCTCCACGCCGCGACGGTGCGGATGCGGAAGGTGAGGCGTTCGCTGAGGTGCTGCTCGATCGGGGCGTTCACCTCGTCGGCAACTGCGACGGCGTGTGCGACGGCGGCGGCGAGTTCGGCCCGGTCCTGCTGGGCCTCGGCGAGTTCGCGCCAGATCGCGGGGTCGCGGTCGGCCATTGCGCGGAAGGCGGACCAGTCCTCCGGCGTCGCTTCGCCGTCGAGTGCGCGGCTGATGAGGATGTCGCGGTCTGCGCCGCTCATGGCGTGGCTCCTTCGGTGGCGGGCGTGGGGCCGATGGCGTGCCGCGCGGCGAGTTCGCGCAGCATGCGCCGGCCGCGGGCGATGCGGGTCTCGATGGTGGTCTCGGGCAGGCCGACGACGAGGCCGATCTCGCGGTAGGACATGCCGTGGATGCAGCGGAGCAGCAGCGGCTCGCGGTAGGACTCGGGGAGGTTGAGGGCGAGGTCCAGCAGGCGCGTCGCGTCCTCGCGCCGAGCGGCGAGCACGTCGGGCGCGTCGTCGCCCGCGGGCCGCGCGACGTGCTCGACGGGCGATCGGCGCGCGGGCGCGAGGTCCGGGCGTGAGCGTGCCTTGCGGGCGGCGAGGCGCGCGGCGTTGATGGCGACGGAGCGAAGCCACGGCCGCAGCGAGGTGGGGTCGCGGAGGTCTCCGAGTCGGCGAACGAAGGTCATGGCTACGTCCTGCAGCAGGTCTTCGAGGTCCGCGTGGCGGGGCTTGTAGGCGAGGAGCACGCCGGCGACCCATCGGCGGTGGCGCTGCCAGAGGGCGCGCACGGCGTCGGGGTCGCCCCCGAGGGCCGCGGTGAGGGTCGGGTCGTGCGAGTCGTCAAGCCCATCGGCTTGCGGCTCGGGTTCGTAGGCCATCGTCGGACTCCGCGATGTACGCATGGATGCGCCCGGGCGACGATCCCGTCGGGGCGGCGACGGGTTCGGGCTATCCTGATTGTTCGGGCTGGGGGCCTGTCGCGTTCGCGCGGGGTCGGCCCGGGCTGCCGCGCACGCATGGCGACGAACCGCACAACCCGCCCGTCGTCCGAACAGGCGGTGATGCCGTTCGGGGATCACCTGGAGGAACTGCGCCGGCGGCTGATCCTCTCGCTGCTGGGGCTGGCACCGATCTTCATCCTGTCGATGTCGTTCGGGCGTCCGATGCTGGACTTCGTGACGCGGCCGGTAACGCGGCAGTTGCGGGCTTCGGGCCTGCCGCCGGAGATGCTGGCGACCAACTTTCTCGAGACGTTCGGCACATACGTCTTTCTGTCGCTGGTGGTGACGGTGCTGGCGGGCAGCCCGTGGGTGCTGTACCAGTTGTGGAAGTTCGTCGCGCCGGGGCTGTACGAGACCGAGCGGCGGTTCGTGTACATCCTGCTGCCGCTCAGTTTCACGCTCACGGTGACGAGCGCGGTCTTCCTCTACGCCGTCATCATGCCCGTTGTGCTGACGTTCTTCATCGAGTTCGGGTCGGCGGTGGGACGGACGGACCCGCACGTCGCGCCGCTGCCGGAGGGGATCGTGCTGCCGATGTTCCCGCGTCTGGAGGCGGACCCGCCTCGGCCGGAGGTCGGCTCGGCGTGGGTCAACACCGAACTCATGCAACTGCGCGTGTGCGTGGGGTACGAGGACGGCGCGGCGGTCGTGCGTGGATCGAACCTGACGCGCGGGAGCGGGATCGTCCAGCAGTACCGCATCAGCGAGTACACCAAGACGTTCCTCACGATGGCGATGGCCTTCGCGCTGGGGTTCCAGACGCCGGTGGTCGTGCTGCTGCTCGGGTGGGCGGGGCTTGTCAGGCCTGCCATGCTGAAGAAGTACCGCAAGCACGTCATCATGGGGTGCTGTGTCGCGGCCGCGCTGCTCACGCCGGCGGACCCGATCTCGATGGCGCTGCTGGCCGCGCCGCTGTGGGCGCTCTTTGAACTCGGGAGCGTGCTGCTGCGCCTGCTGCCGGCGGAGCGCGTGGCGCGCATGGGACGGCGCGACGCGACGGACGGGGAGGGCGAGGCGTGAGGGGGTGGGCGTTCTACTCGCGTCTCGGCGGGCTGCCGCGCGGACGTGCACAGGGAAACCCGACGGCGACGGACGAGGCGATGATGACGCACGCGCTCGCGCTCGCCGGGGCCGCGGCGGCGATGGGAGAGGTGCCGGTCGGGGCCGTGGTCTACGAAACGGCGACGGGGCGCGTGCTGGGTGAGGGCTTCAACCGGCGCGAGGCGGACCACGACCCCGCGGCGCACGCGGAACTGCTGGCCGTGCGCGCGGCGGCACGAACGATCGGCGACTGGCGGCTGAACCACTGCACACTGGTGGTCACGCTCGAGCCGTGCGTGATGTGCGCGGGGCTGGTGGTGAACGCGCGGGTGAGCAGGCTCGTCTACGGAGCGCGCGACCCGAAGGCCGGCGCGTGCGAGAGTTTGTACGCCATCCCGTCGGACGGTCGGCTGAACCATAGACCCGAGATCGTGCCCGGCGTGCGGGCCGAAGCGTGCGGCGATCTCCTGCGCGCGTTCTTCCGGCGGCTGCGACGCGGAGAGGCCTGATGCCGGAACTGCCCGAGGTCGAGACGGTGCGGCGGGGGCTGGCACGCTCGATCGTCGGCCGGCGCGTCGCGTCGGCCCGCCTGCTGCGGCGCGACGTGCTGCGCACCACGTCGCGATCGGGGCAAGCCGCGTTGCTCGCGGAGAGCACGATCAAGGAAGTTCTCCGGCGCGGCAAGCACCTGGCGATCGTGGCCGAGGACGGGAGAGCGCTCGGCGTTCATCTCGGCATGACGGGGCAGTTGCTCGTCGCCCCCATCGGCAAGCCGCAGGTAGCGCGCGACCACGTTCACGCGCGCTGGGTCTTCGACAACGGCAGTACGCTCATCTTCCGCGACCCGCGCCGCTTCGGCGGGTTGTGGAGTTACGCGACGCTCGACGCGCTGCGGACGGCGCGGTGGGCGGGCCTCGGCGCAGATGCGCTGCACGTTACCGCGCGGCAACTCGCACTCGGCCTTGCGGGCGGGCGGCGCGCCGTGAAGGCCGCGCTTCTGGATCAGGGCGTCCTCGCGGGAGTTGGGAACATCTACGCGGACGAGGCGTTGTTTCGGGCGGGGCTGCATCCGTGTCGCGTTGCCGGTTCGCTCACCGATCCGGAGGTCGGCCGTCTGGCTGAGTCGATCCGGTGCGTGCTGCGCGAGGCGGTTCGGGCCGGGGGTTCGACGATCCGGGATTACGCCGGGTCGGACGGCAGCCCCGGCCGCCAGCAGGAGCGGCATCTCGTCTACGGGCGGGGGGGGCAGCCGTGCGTACACTGCGGCACACTCCTGACAGCCTTCCTCGTGGCCCAGCGGACGACCGTCGCCTGCCCGAGATGCCAACGTCTCCCGAAGAGTTATTCACATTCCCCATTCGCGCACCGAACGCTCGTGGGGGTGGATCGGAAGCGGGGAACAGCGTGAGAGAGCATCTCTTCGAAAAAGATGAATAGATGAGGATGGAGTAGCAGTATGTTCCGTTGTGACGTGGAGTGTTTTGAGCACGCACCGCAATAGCCGCAGCCACAAGCACTTAGGGCGATCGAGCCTCGTGCACAGGCTGACGGTTGTCTGTCGTCTCGTGATGGCGGGGGTCGGCCGCCGCGGATGAGAACTTCAGGTTGATCCGAGCGACCCGGCCCGGCGCGAGTCGGCTCGACGCCAAACGCGCGCCCATGCACACGTTGTTCACACCTGGACCGACAACCGTCGGACCCAAACAAAGCCCGACAGACAGAGACATGTCGGCAGTTTTCTGTTGCATGAAAAGGACATCCGGCCAGAATGGGGGAGTGAACCGACACATCGTTGCTCGCCTTCGGCAGGCTGTTGCCTCGCTGGTGTGGGTGTCTGTTTCCGCGGGCCAGGGGGAACGGGTCGGCGCTCAGGATGCCGCCCCCGGCGATGCCTTCGGGTTCAGCGTGGCGGTGCTGGACGGCATGCTCGCGGTCGGCTCGCCAACCAACGATGCCGCGGGGAACGACAGCGGCGCGGTCTACCTCTTCCAGCGCGGCGCGGGCGGCTGGGAGCAGCGGGCGAAGTTGACGGCCGCGGAGGCCAAGCCGGGGGACTGGCTCGGGCACTCGGTCGCGATCGCGGATGGCCTGGTCGTCGCGGGCGCGCCCCTGGCGGACCCGGCCGGCTCGGAGAGCGGCGCAGCCTTCCTCTTCGTGGAGGCGGCGGGCGAATGGGTCCAGGTTCAGCGGCTGGTGGCGTCGGACGCGGCCGCGGGCGCGCGCTTCGGCTTCGCAGTGGGGGCAGCGCCGGGCGTGGTGGTGGTCGGCGCATACCAGGCCGACGGCGGGCGCGGGGCGGCATACGTCTTTGAGCAGATCGCCGGCGTCTGGGAGCAGACGGCGCGGCTCGTACCCCCAAGCCCGAGTGTGGGGAGTTACTTCGCGCAATCGCTTGCTGTCGGGGATGGTGTTGTTGCAGTTGGGTCGATGGGCGACGACAGCGCTGGAGTGGACGCTGGGGCGGTACATCTGTACGTCCGCGACGGCGGGGGGGGCTGGGAGTTTGCGGCGACGATCGCGGCCGACGACGCGACTCCCGGCGCACTCTTCGGCGCGAGCATCGGGCTGGACGGCGGCGTGATGGTGGTCGGTGCGCTCGCGGGCGATTCCGGTCCGTTCACCGGGGCGGCGTACGTGTTTCGAGACGCGGGCGCGGCGTGGGTCCAGGAGGCGCGTCTCGCACCGCCCGCGCCGGCGCCAAGCCTCTACTTCGGGCGCGCGGTGGCGATCCACGGTGCGATGGCGGTGGTGGGGTCGTACCGCGACGACACCGGCGCGACGGACGCCGGGGCGGCGCTGGTGTACGAGGAGAACGGCGGCGCCTGGTCGCACACGGCGACGCTGCTGGCAACCGACCCCGACCAGGGCGACTGGCTGGGATACGCGGTGGCGATCGACACCGGCGTGATCGCGGCAGGCGCGCACGGCGACGACGACGCCGGCCCGTTCAGCGGCGCGGCGTGGGTGTTCGAGCGGTGCCGCGCGGACTTCAACGGCGACGGCGTGGTGAACACCCTGGACGTGCTGGCGTTCCTCAATGCGTTTGCGAGCGGCGACGCGAAGGCGGACTTCAACGGGGACGGGGCCGTCAACACGCTGGACTTTCTGGCGTTCCTGAACGCCTGGACGATGGGGGCGTGCCCATAGGGATCGTGAGACACCTACCACGGCATCCCACGAGAGTGCTGCGTCCCGGCACATGGAACCCTCAGGTTTTCCGTTGATCGCTGCTGTAACCCGTTGTGCGGCAGAAGTCTGTGCCCACCAACAAAATGGAGTCTATTATCCTCAATCGGCGGGACAACGCACAACGCGCAGCGTCCCGGCCGTGTGAAGGAGCGACGCGTGAGTGGCAGGTCAAGCAGAGCGCTGATGGTCCGGTGTTTGGCGCCCGTGGGCGTCATGGGCGTGGCGGTCGCGGGAGCAGCGGGCGGAGACGTGCTCCGCGTGGACGCGGGGGCGACGGGCGCGAACGACGGGACGTCTTGGGCGGATGCGTTCGTTGATCTGCAGGACGCGCTGGGGGCGGCGCAAGCGGGCGACGAGGTCTGGGTCGCCTCCGGCGTGTACACACCCTCAGCGACGGACGCGACGGCGAGTTTCGTGTTGCGTTCCGGCGTGGGGCTGTACGGCGGTTTCGCCGGGTGGGAGTCCTCGCGTGAGCAGCGCGACTGGCGCACGAACGAGACGGTGCTCTCGGGCGACATCGGGCGCGACGACGTGATCGGGTCGGGGCAGTATTGGTATACGACGTGGGAGCGCAACTCGGCGAACTGCGGGCACGTCGTGGTCGGCAGCGGGGTGGATGAGACGGCGGTGCTGGACGGCTTCACCATCTCGAACGGCGCGACCGGGCCGGACGGCACGCCCGCGGGCGATCCCCTGATGTTCGGCTCCGGGCTGTACGTCGTGGCGGGCTGCCCCACCGTGCGCAACTGCACGTTCCTGCACAATCTGGCGGCGTTCGCCGCGGGCGGGGCGGTCTACTGCCTGGACGCCGGCCCGACGTTCACCGGGTGCGCGTTTCTCGAGAACTACGTCCACCTCGGTGACGGGGCGGGGCTGCACGTTGCGGGCGCCGCGTCGCCTGTCGTTGAGGACTGTACGTTCACGTACAACGTCGTCGTCTCGGGGACGGGCGACGCGGAGGGCGCGGGGCTGGCACACTGGGGGAGCGAGCCTCTCACCGTGACGCGATGCAACTTCACCGGGAATCTGGCGAAGAGTTTCTACACCGTCGGCTCGGACCTGGGATGGGGCGGCGGTGTGTTCTGCTTCACGGCGACGATCACTGTGCGAGACTGCGTGTTCGTGGGGAACACAGCGCACGTCGGAGGCGGGCTGATCACCTTTGGGCAAGCGACAGTTGTGAACAGCGTCTTCCTCGCCAACAAAGCAGTTCCCAAGCCGAACGACCCGTACCCCGAGGGCGGCGGCTTCGGGGCGGGCGTGATGATCTACTCGTACCCCGCACACGAGATGACCGTCGCCGACTGCACCATCGCGTTCAACACGGGCAAGAAGCACGTCGGCGTGCTGGGGGGGTGGAACGGGAAGGTGAACCTGCGCAACTCCATCGTCTGGGGAAACGTCGCGTCGCATCCGGATTTCCACGGCTACTACCGCGAGCAGATCGCCGGGAGTTTCAAGGCGGAGTGGTCATGCATCCAGAACATCTTCGGGTTGTCCGAGGTCGGGGGCGATCCGCTCGAGCCGGAGAAGATTCCGGGCTGCATCGACGGCGACCCTCGCTTCGTCGACGGCTCGGACCTGCACCTCGCGCCCGGCTCGCCGTGCATCGACGCCGGGAAGAACGCGCTCGTGCCCGCGGGCGTCGAGAGCGATCTCGACGGCCTGGCGCGGTTCGCCGATGATCCGGCGAGCGAGGACACGGGCGTCGCGGGGGCGGGGCACGCCGAAGTCGTGGACATGGGCGCGTTCGAGGTGCAGGCGCCGGACTGCGCCGCGGACTTCAACGGCGACGGCGCGGTGAACACACTGGACGTGCTGGCGTTCCTGAACGCGTACTCGGCCCATGATCCGCGGGCGGACTTCAACGGTGACGGCGTGGTCAACACGCTGGACTTCATTGCGTTCCTGAACGCGTTCGTCGCGGGATGCCCGTAGGACAGTGGGCAATGGACAGTGGACAGTGGACATGAAGAGGCAGAAGAGCCGGGGGTAGTGCAGGGGAGGCGAGGGGGGCGTGACGCTACGATCGGGTCGGCTCCGCGTGGGGCGGGGCGAGAGGGTCGTGCGCGTGTCGATCGCGTGGATCATCGGCGGGGTGGGGCTGTTCCTGCTCGGGATGTCGCTGATGACGGACGGGCTGAAGAGCCTGGCCGGGGACCGGCTGCGCGTGGTGCTGTCGAGCATGACGGGTCGGCCGGTGCGGGCGTTCGTGTCGGGGGCGGGTCTGACGGTCGCGGTGCAGTCGTCGAGCGCGACCTCGCTGGCGACGATCGGGATGGTGAGCGCGGGGCTGCTCTCGTTCCCGCAGGCGGTCGGCGTGATCATCGGCGCGGCGGTGGGGACGACGAGCACCGGGTGGATCGTGTCGCTGCTGGGGTTGAAGTTCAGCATCGCGTCCGTGGCGATGCCGATGGTGGGCGTCGGGGTGCTGGTGAAGTTGTTCACGCGCGACCGGCGCGCGGCGGTCGGCATGGTGATCGCCGGGTTCGGGCTGATCTTCGTCGGCATCGACACGCTGAAGGCGGCGATGGAGTCGGCCTCGGCGCACGCGAACCCGGCGTCGCTGCCCGGGGGGACGGTGTGGGGCGACGTTGCGCTGGTGGGGATCGGCGTGGCGATGACGGTGGTGATGCAGTCGTCGAGCGCGGCGGTGGTGATGACGATGGCGGCGTTGCACGCGGGGACCATCTCGCTCGAGCAGGGCGCGTCGCTGGTGGTGGGGGCGAACGTGGGGACGACGGTGACGCCGATGCTGGCGGCGATCGGGGCGACCACGGCGGCCAAGCGCACGGCCGCGGCGCACGTGGTGTTCAACACGGCGAGCAGCGCGATCGGACTGGCGGCGATCCCGGCGTTCCTGTGGATCGTGCGCGTGGCGACGCCGGACGCCGACCGGTCTGTGCTGAGCCTGGCGGCGTTCCACACCGGGTTCACGCTCGTTGGGGCGGCGGCGTTCCTGCCGTTCGCGCGACAGTACGCGGGGCTGATCGCGCGCGTGGTGCGCGAACGCGACGGCGCGCTCACGCTTCACCTCGACGAGACCGTCGCGTCGGTGCCCGCGGTCGCCGTGGACGCGGCGCGACGCGCGACGATGGAGGCGGGTGCGATCCTGGCCGAAGCGGTGCGCGAGACCGCCGCCATCGGCACGGTGTCGGCCGAGTCCCGGCGCGGCGTGGACGAAGTGGACGGCGCGCTCGACCGGGTCCGGTCGTTCCTGGGGCGCGTGCGAACGGATCCGAACGCCCCGGAGCACGTCGCCCACATCGGCGTGCTCCACGCGATCGACCATTTCGAGCGGCTGATCGAGGGGCTGGGCGAGCGCGAACTGGCGGCCCGCGTTCGGCGGTGCAACGCGGAACTGGGCGATCCGGCGGCGCGACTCGCGCAGAGCGCGGCGAGCGTGCGCGACGAGATGCGCCGCGGCCCGGGGGACGCGAACGCGCAGGCCGCGGACGAGGCGGGCGAGGCGTCGTCGGCCATCGCGTCGTACCGGCGCGCGCAGCGTGTTCGCGTGCTGCAGCGGACGGCGTCTGGCGACATGCCGCCGGACGATGCGCTGAGCGTGCTTGAGGCGGCGCGGTGGCTGGACCGGCTGGGGTACCACCTCTGGCGGGGGGCGGTGCATCTGCTCGCGCCGACGCACGCGGGGGGCGCGCCGGAGCGGCACAGAGTGTTCGCGGAGCCGGAGCGACACGCGGGGGACAGCGGGCAGTTGACTGTGGACAGTGGACAGGCTGGGCCACCGCAGCCCCGGGCATGAAGCCGCCCGAGGGGGCGATATCATTGCAGGACCAGCCGGGAGCCACCAGAGATGGCGGACAAGAGGATTGTGATCGACAACGACGCGTTCGAGCGCCTTTGCGGCGTCCGCAAGGATTCGGAGTCGCTCAGCGACACGATCAGGCGCGTCGTTCCCGAGTCTTTCGACGTCGAGGCGTGGCTGCGTCGCGTGAGAAGGGCGAGGCTCAGTCCGAAGGCCATCGCGGCGGTTGAGGATCAGGTTCGTTCGCGCCGGCGCCGTTCGCAGCGGGAGCGATAAGTGGTCGTCCTTGATACGACCGTGCTGATCGATCTGATGCGCGAAGGAACGCGGAGTGAGCGCGCAGCGGATGCGGTGCGTCGAGTCTTCGAGAGCGGGGAACGCCCGGCCACGACACGGTTCAACGTCGCCGAGCTGTACGTGGGTGTTGAACGATCCCGCTCTCCAACGACAGAAAGCGGCCGCGTCGAGCGCGTGCTGGAGGGGCTTGACATCCTCGAGTTCGACGAGCGTGCGGCGAGGGTATTCGGCCGGCTCGCGGCACATACCGGGCTGCGTGGCAGGCCCGCCGGCGACATGGGCCTGCTGATTGCATCGGTCGCGATTGTGTGCGGAGCGACGCTGGTGACGAGGAATGCGCGCCACTTCGCGGGTCTTCCCGGGCTTTCGATCGTGTCGTACTGACACCGAAGCCCACCAGGTTCGGGCATTGTCTGGCACGAGAATCAACACTCGCCGGAACCGAGGGGCGGGGCGGGTCGCATAGCGTGAGGGTGTCGGCCCGATGGCCGATGTTGGTGTCATTGTCGCCGGGGTCTCCGGCGGTTCGTCGTTGAGATTCAGCATCAGGAGGGGGTCGAGCGATGGCTTCGATTCGCGGGTTTGGCGTGGTGTGCGTGGTCGTGGGAATCGGCGTGGCGGCCTCGCTGGGCGGCGCGGCCTCGGGGCAGGAGTTGCGGCCGGGGTTCGGCGCGCTGGTCTCGCCGGACGGTGTGTGGATGCACGTGGAGCACGTGCCGCAGGAGCAGTGGGACAAGGACGCGTGGATCCGCCCGAACCGGTTCGAGGCGTACGCGATCGACATGGCGTCGGCGTGGCGTGTGCTCGGCGCTGCGCCGATGGAGTTCACGCCCGAGGCGTCGCTGCGTCCGGTGGTCTTCTACGTGCCGACGCCGGAGGGCGGGTTCGCGCCGTTCGCGTGCTTCGAGTCGCCGATCATGGAGCCTGCCCTGGCGGCCAAGTTTCCGGAGATTCGGACGTTCGCGGGGCAGGGAATCGACGATCCGGCGGCGTGCGTGCGTCTGGACCTGACGCCGCAGGGCTTTCACGCGCAGGTGCTCTCGCCCGATGGGGCTTGGTGGGTGGACCCGTTCAGCCGCGGCGACGCGGGGTTCTACACGGCGTATCGCAAGGCCGACCTGACGCCGCCGGAGGGATGGACGTGCGAGACGGTGGGTGGCGACGACCTCGGTTGGACCGCGCCGGCGGAGTACGGGGGCGTGCGTTTCGGCGAGCAGTTGCGGACGTACCGGCTGGCGAACGCGGCGACGGGGGAGTACACGCAGTACCACGGCGGGACGAAGGCCGCGGGCATGGCGGCGATCACGACGGCGATCAACCGGGTGAACCAGATGTACGAGGTTGAGGTGGCGATCCGGATGATCCTGGTCGGCAACAACGATCTGATCGTCTACACGAACCCCGCGACGGACCCGTACACCAACAACAACGGCGGGACGATGCTGGGGCAGAACCAGTCGACGTGCGACAGCGTGATCGGGAGCGCGAACTACGACATCGGGCACGTCTTCTCGACGGGTGGCGGGGGCGTGGCGTACCTCGCGTGCGTGTGCAAGTCGAACCAGAAGGCCCGCGGCGTGACGGGACTGCCCGCGCCGACCGGAGACGGGTTCTACATCGACTACGTGGCGCACGAGATGGGGCACCAGTTCGGCGCGAACCACTGCTTCAACAGCAGCAGCAGCGGGTGCAGCGGGAACCGCAACGGCTCGACGGCCTACGAGCCGGGGAGCGCGTCGACGATCATGGGCTACGCGGGCCTGTGCGGCTCGGACAACATCCAGAACTTCAGCGACCCCTACTTCACGTCCGTCAGTTTCGACGAGATACGCAACTACACGGTCAACAGCACCGGCAACGGGTGCGCCCAGAAAGTGAACACCGGAAACCTGCCGCCGACGGTGAACGCGGGCGCGGCGTATGCCATCCCGGTGAAGACGCCCTTCACGCTCACGGCGAGCGGGTCCGACCCGGACGGTGACACGGTGAGTTTCTGCTGGGAGCAGCGCGACCTCGGGCCGGCGGCCACGCTCACGACGCCCGACGACGGGAGGTTCCCGCTCGTGCGCTCGCGCAACCCCACGACCTCGCCCTCGCGGACGTTCCCGATCCTCTCGACGATCCTGGCGAACCAGAGCGACAAGAAAGAGCGCCTGCCCGATGTCGCCAGGCAGATGAAGATGCGCGTCACCGCCCGCGACAACCGCGCCGGCGGCGGCGGCATCACCACCTCCGAAGTCACGCTGAACGTGGTGGGCACGGCCGGCCCGTTCGACGTGACGCAGCCCGCGGCCGGCGCAATCTGGAGCGGCGAAGGCACCGTGACCTGGAACGTGGCGAACACGACGGCCGCACCCGTCAGTTGCTCTCAGGTTCGCATCCTGCTCTCGACGGACGGCGGGCAGACGTTCCCGCACGTGCTGGCGGAGTCGACGCCGAACGACGGGTCGGAGACGGTCGCGCTGCCGCAGGTCGCGTCGTCGCAGGCTCGCGTGAAGGTGGAGGCGGTGGGAAACGTGTTCTTCGACATCAGCCCGGGCAACTTCACGGTAGAGGCGAACGCGCTGGTGATCTCGATCCCCGGCGGGCCGCCGAGCGTGCTCGCGCCGGGCGTCGAAACACCCTTCGACGTCAGCATCGAGAACGGCACACACACGCTCGACCCGACGACGCCGACGCTCCTGATGAGCAGGGACGGCGGGCAGACCTACGTGCCGCTGGCGATGCAGCCGCAGGGGGGGAGCCTCTGGCTGGCGACCTTCAGCGAGCCGACGTGCGAGGACGACGTGCGGTACTACCTGAGCGCGACGACCACGACGGGGATCACGGTCACCCACCCGGCGTTCGCGCCCGCGTTCCACTTCACGGCGGTGGTGGGCGAGAACGAGCCGTTCTTCACCGACAACTTCGAGAACAACCTCGGATGGACCGTCAGCGGAACCGCGACCGGCGGGCACTGGGTGCGCGCCGTCCCCGGCAACTTCGGGTTCGGCGACCCGCCGGCCGACAGCGACGGGTCCGGGATGTGCTACGTGACGGGCAACGCGGCGTTCAACGACGTGAACGGCGGCTCGACGATCCTGACCTCGCCGGTGTGGGACATGGCCGACGGCGGGTCGATCTCGTACGACTTCTGGCTGTCGGGCTTCCCCGGCGTGCCCTTCGGCGCGGAGGACGGACTGGCGGTCGAGGTGGCGACGGACGCGGGCGGCATGAACTGGACGCGCGTGCGTGAGTACAAGGACGCCGTCGAAGCATGGCGCAGCGACTCGGTGCTGATGGGCGTGGACGTGCCGGCGAGCGAGACGGTGCGCGTGCGGTTCGTGGCCACGGACGCCGGCCCCGGACACGTCGTCGAGGCCGGCATCGACCGGGTGATCGCGTCGGCCATCGTGTGCGAGGATTCCCCGGGCTGCCCGGCGGACTTCAACGGGGACACGGTGGTGAACACGCTGGACGTGCTGGCGTTCCTGAACGCGTACTCCGCGGGCGATCCGAAGGCGGACTTCAACGGCGATACGGTCATCAACACGCTGGACGTGCTGGCGTTTCTGAACGCCTACGCGGCCGGGTGCCCGTGATCGTTCGCTGAAATGGCTTGTTCGGGGCGTTCGGCCCCGGTATGTTGCGGAGCGGAGGGCGTGGCCTCGGAGGGGGGCCGCGCCGGTTCGCGCCAATGGAGGTCCGATATGGCTCGCGTGTCGTTCGGTCGGGTTCTCGGCGTGGTCGGGCTGGTCGCGGCGTCGTGCTTCGGGCAGGAGGCGGACGGCCCGCGCTCCGTGCCGCACGACCAGCCGATCCTGGTGGACGGGCACCTCGTCTTCCCGGACGGGGCCGAGATACCGCGGTTCCTCACCGAGGCGGAACGACGCTATCTGGCGACCAACCCCCTCGTTCCGGAGCGCGGGACGCGCGGCGCGCCGGTCGGCGACATCTACTGCGTTCCCGAGTACGACCCGATGGAGGCGATCCTGATCTCGTGGGAGGGCTCGTCGGCGCAGAAGAGCATCCTCGCCGAGATGGCCAAGCACATCACGACCACGGGCGACGCGGACCTGCACGTGGCGATCGACACCTCGGGGGCGATCCCCGCGGCCCAGGCGACGCTCTCGGGGGCGGGCGCGGACATGAGCCGCGTGAAGTTCTTCGTGCGCACGATGGACTCGATCTGGATCCGCGACTACGGCCCGCGGTACGTCTACCGCAACGGGGTGCGGGCGGTCATCGACCACACCTACAACCGGCCGCGACCGAACGACAACGCCTTCAACGGCTTCTACGCCGGGCAGCGCGGGCACGACTACTTCCTGATCCCGCTGGTGCACGGCGGGGGGAACTACCACCTGTCCGCGCTCGGCGACGCGTACGCGACGAAACTGATCGAGAACGAGAACCCGTTGCTCACGAAGTCCCAGATCGTCGGCCACTGGCAGGACTACCAGAACGTGCTGACGGAGATCACGCCGGCGTTCCCGACGAACATCGACTCGACCCAGCACATCGACATGTGGATGATCGTGATCGGCGACCGCGAGGTGATCATCAGCGACTGGCCGCTGGCCTCCGGCAGCACGCAGGACGTGATCTGCGACAACCAGGCGGCCTCGATGGCGGCGGCCGGGTACACGGTGCACCGCATCCCCGCGGTCACATCCGGCGGGGTGCACTACACCTTCACGAACTCCGTGATCTGCAACGACCTTGTGCTCGTCCCGACGTACACCAACGCCACGGCTTCGCAGTACAACGCCCCCGCGCTGGCGGTCTGGCAGGCGGCGATGCCGGACAAGACTGTCGTGCAGGTGAACTGCCAGGGCATCGTGGGCCTTGCGGGCGTCATGCACTGCATCGTGATGCACGTGCCCGTCTCGCTCGGCGGCGAAAACCCCGTCGCGACCATCGACGAGCCGAACGGCGGCGAGGGCTACGCCAAGGGCGAGCAGGCGACCGTGCGCTGGGCGTCGGACGACAACGACCTCACGTACTACGTGCAGATCCACCTCTCGACCGACGGCGGGCAGACGTTCAACACCGTGCTGACGACGTTCCACCCCGACACCGGCGAGTTCAACTGGACCGTGCCGCAGGTGGACACCGCGAAGGCACGCATCCGCGTCATCGTCCACGACTTCGACGGCAACACCGGGCAGGCGATCTCGGAGGCCGACTTCACCATCGGCGATCCGTCCTGCCCCGCCGACTTCAACGGCGACACCGTGGTGAACACGCTGGACGTGCTGGCGTTCCTGAACGCCTACTCGTCCGGCGATCCGAGCGCGGACTTCAACGGCGACACCATCATCAACACGCTGGACGTGCTCGCGTTCCTGAACGCGTTCGTTGACGGATGCCCGTGATCGAGCGCGCCCGATCGGCATGAAGAGGGGGCGGAGGCACTTCCGCCCCCTGTTTTCATGGGCCGCGATCTGCCGACACCGAGCGGCAGGCGCCGCGCGTCGGGCGTTTCCCGGCACGCGCGGCGGTCGAACCCGACGAGCGCACGCCCGATTCTTGTGCGTCGATCGATCGCGCCGGACACCCACTCCCCACATATTGCCCAGTTTGTCACACAAGGCCCGTGATATGGGGCCGGGGTCTTGCGTGACCGAGGACGTTTCCCTATTTTGTGCGTACCTCCCCGGGCAGTGGGCATCGTCCGCCAACGGCGTGGCGGCGAACAAGGGAAAGGGAACGGATGCAAACAGAGTGTGTTGTCGTGGCGGCGATGGCCGTTTGCGTCGCCGCCGGTTTGGCCAGGTCCCAGCAGTCGCTCGACCTGCCGCGGGGCGAGTTCGCCGAGGTGGAGGTCGAGAGCGGCCCGCTCGACAACCCCGGGGACAACTGGGCGTCGATCGAACTTGGGGAGGTGGCGGTCGATGGCGCGGCGTGGGTCCGCCTGCACTTCGACGGACTGACGCTGGTCGGCGGCAGCCGGCTGCGGGTCACGTCGCTGCTCGACGGTGAGGTGCAGACGCACGACGCCGTGTCGGCGGCGGAGTGGAACCTGACGACGGCGTACTTCAACGGCGATCGGGTCACGGTGGAGGCGCTGCTCGCGCCGCGGACGGCGGGGACGCGGGTGACGCTCCGGCGCGTCTCGGCGGAGCGGGAGGCGCCGGCGTGGCCGAGCGCGCTGTGCGGGATATGCGTCCCGGACACGCGGGCGCCGACGAATCTTGGCGCGTACGGGCGGCTGATGCCCGTCGGGTGCAGCGGGGTGGTCTCGTGCACGAAGAGCGTCGTGCTCTCGGCCGGGCACTGCGTGTCGGGGGACCTGGTGGTGCAGTTCAACGTGCCGGCGTCGGGTGCGGACTGCAAGCCCAGGCATCCGCCGGTAGAGGATCAGTTCCCGGTGACGTGGGCGCAGTTCGAGAAGGAGGGGGTCGGCAACGACTGGGCCGTGCTGAACACGGGCCTGAACAGCGAGGGGCAGACGATCTTCGAGAAGTACAAGGCGATGATCCCCGTGTCCGAGGCGGTGGCCTCGCTCGGGCAGGCCGTGGACGTCGTCGGCTACGGCGCGGTCGAGGCCCCGGACTGCGAGAAGACCCAGACGCAGCAGCACAGCGGCGGCGTTGTCACGCTGGTCAAGAACGCCCACTACAAGTACGACAACGACGTGACCTACGGCAACTCCGGCTCGCCGCTCATGGCCAACGGTGAGATCGTGGGCATCGTGACCCATTGCTCGACGGTGTGCGGGAACAACATAGCGACGCGGACGGACCGGCCGAACTTCGTGGCGGCGCGCGAGGCGGCCTCGGACTGCGCCCGCACGTGGTGCGTCGCGGACTTCAACCACGACGGCGTGGTCAACTCCATGGACGTGCTGGCCTTCCTCTCGGCGTATGCGCTGGGCGACATGTCCGCGGACGTCGACGGCGACGGCCTGCTGACCACGCTCGACGTGCTGGTGTTCCTGAACGCGTTTACGGGGGGATGCCCGTAGGACAGTGGACAGTGGACAGTGGACATGAGGGGTGCGCGCGCGCGGGGTGGCGTTCAGCGCGGAATCGGCCCTGACGGCCGTGCAATCGATGGGGGGCCGGCTCGTTGGGCTTCGGCCGGGCCTGTCGCGTGTCCCCCCGGCGGATCAACAAGGAGAACCGTGATGAAGGCGACGCTCGCCGCGGCTGTATGTCTGTCCGCAACGCTCGCGACGGGGCAGGATTGCTCGAAGACGTCCGTGGGGCTGGTTCCGCTGAACGACCTCGGGGCGGGCGAGTACCTCGGCGAACAGGGGGGGCTGTACCCCGGCGGCGTGAACGTGCGCCCGATGGGGCATCAGATCGACGGGCGGCAACTCTCGCAGCAGGTGACGCCACGCAACGGCGCGGGCCAGCCTGACCCGTCCGGGTGGATCGGCCTGATCTCCATCGGGATGAGCAACACGTCCAACGAGTTCCAAGAGTTCGTGCCGCTCGTGCAGCAGTTCCCGAACCGCAACCCGCGGCTGCGCGTGGTGAACGGGGCGCAGGGCGGGCGCGACGCCGTGGACATCGCGGACCGGGACTCGACGTACTGGCAGGTCGCGCTGGACCGCGTTGCCGCGGCGGGGATGACGCGCCACCAGGTGCAGGCGGTGTGGCTCAAGCAGGCGATAGCGAACCCCGGCAACCGCTTCCCCGACGACGAGTTCCCCGAGGATGCGCAGCGGCTGGAAGGGTTGCTCGCCGACATCGCGCGCAACATCCGCTTCTACTTCCCCAACGCGCGGCTCTGCTACGTCTCGACGCGCATCTACGCGGGGTACGCGACGACCCAACTGAACCCTGAGCCGTACGCGTACCAGTCCGGCTTCGCGGGCAAGTGGCTGATCGAGCGTCAGATCGGCGGCGACCCGACGCTCTCGTTCGTGCCGCAGAACGGCGAGCCGCCGGCCGCGCCGTGGCTCGCGTGGGGCCCCTACCCGTGGGCGGACGGCCTGACGCCGCGCTCGGACGGCCTGATCTGGCGGTGCGAGGACTTCGCGAACGACGGGACGCACCCGAGCGTGCAGGGAGCGAGGAAAGTGGCGCACATGCTGCTGGGGCACTTCTCGGGCGATTCAACGGCTCGCCGGTGGTTCGTGGCCTGCCCGGCGGACTTCAACGATGACGGCGCCCTGAACTCGCTCGACGCGCTGATGTTCTTCAACGCGATCGGGGCGGGCCACCCACGCGCGGACTTCAACGCGGACGGCTCGGTCACGAGCCAGGACGTGCTGGCGTTCCTGAACGCGTATACGGCGGGAT
>DAOMNQ010000049.1:20801-21636 GCA_035443945.1 Phycisphaerales bacterium
AGTGGACATGAAGCGGGGGAGCGGCCGCTCTGGCGTGTGGCGGGTCAGGCGACCTGGAGGAGTCGCATGGCGGCGGCGACGATGTCCTGGGCGGTCAGGCCGCATTGGGCGAGGATCTGCTCGGGTGTGCGCGCGCTGCGGGGGATGCGGCGGACGTGGAGTTGTTCGAGGGTGAAGGCGTCGCCCGATGCGACGAGGGCGTCGGCGACGGCCGAGCCGATCCCGCCGCCGTAGTTGTCCTCGAGGGTGATGACGTAGCCGTTGTTGGCCCCGATGATGTCGAGGAGTTTGTCGGCGTCGAAGGGGAGGCTGTAGAGGTCGATGAGGGTGGCGTTGACGCCGGCCTTGTCGAGGAGGTCGATGGCCTTGTTGGCCTCGTGGACCATGTAGCCGGCGGCGCAGAGGACGACGTCGCGCCCCTCGTTGAGCACCTCGAAGCCGCCGAGGTTGAAGACCTGGTCGTCGGAGTAGAGGAACTCGGTGTCTGCGCGGAGGGTGCGCATGTAGCACGCGCCCTCGTACTCGGCCATGACGCCGGTGAGGGCGTAGGCGGCGTAGGCGTCGGCGGGCTGGAGGACGTAGCAGCCGGGGTTGCCGCGGTGGTCGCGCATGGTGGTCCAGGCGCGGAACCAGGCGACGTCGGGGAGGGCCATCTGGCTGGGGCCGTCGGCGGCGAGGGTGATGCCGGCGTGCGAGCCGACGATCTTCAGGTTCGCGCCCGAGTTGATCGCCATCTCGATCTGGTCGTAGGCGCGGGTGACGAACTTGGCGAAGGTGGAGCAGAAGGGGACCTTGCCGGCGGCGGCGAGGCCCGCGGCGACGGAGATCATGTTCT
>DAOMNQ010000050.1:0-20292 GCA_035443945.1 Phycisphaerales bacterium
CTGCCTCGGTGCTCTCTGTGCCTCTGTGGTGAGATCGGTTCTCCGAGGTTACGGGGATAGCCTCTACTTCGCCCCGTCGTCGGTCTTGGCCTCGTCGTCGACGGAATCGTCGAGCGTGACCAGCCCGGCGCGGATGGCGATCCGGGCCAGTTCGACGCGGTTGGAGGCCTTGAGTTTGTTGCCCAGCGAGACCCGGTGACCCTCGATCGTCTTCACGGAGCGGAACAGCCTCGCCGCGATCTGCGCCGTGGACAGGCCGCGCCCGATCAGCCGCAGCACGTCCAGTTCGCGCCGAGTGAGCGACGAGAGCGGCCCGAGATCGTCCACCTTCTGGCGGATCGCCGGCGATCGGTCGGCCGTGGACTCATCCCCGGCGACCGGCACGGTGACGAGCAGCACACGCCGCAGCCCGTCGTCGCCGGGGGTGATGGGGCGGATCGTCGAGCGCACCCAGCGCCCGGACCACACACCCTCGAGCGTTACGGGGGTGTTCGTGTCCGCCACGCGCCGGATGTACCCCAGCCGCTCGTCCGCGAAGGGCTTGGGCAGGAACTCGTGCATCGTTCGCCCGAGAGCCGCCTGCGGGTCCGAAAGACCCAGAAGGCCCGCGAGCGGTGCGTTGATGAAGTGGTACCTGCCGGCCTCATCCACGACCGAGACCAGTGCCCGGGCGTCCTGGACGAGAGCCTCCCAGCAGGCCTCCGCCCCGGAGGCCCAGTCGGGCAGGCGGGCGGCACCGTTGTGGAACGGGTTCCCCCCCCGGCCGCCGGGCTGTTCGGAGGGGTGGTTCCGAAACGGCGAGGTCGGGGACCTTGTCATGGTGTGTGGGCTCATGGGGGTTCGCTCGGGGAGGGGCCGTGCGGAAGGGGTTAGACCCGTGCGAGTGAGGAAAGTTCCCGAAGGCCGAGGGGAAAGGCCTTGCCAGACCGAGGAAAGCCCATTCGGACGATCCACAGCATGGATCCCGCTCAGTCCGGGTGCCTCTCGAGGCCCGAGAATCCCTGGTGGCCGACCCTGCCCCTCCCGGTCGCCCCGCAATCACTTGGCTTCGATCAACCCCAGCTGCCGGTACTTCTCCAGGTACTTCCGGGCCAAGGCCGTGTGCTTGTTCTCCAGGTCGATCGCCCGCCCGTCGATGAAGGCCAGGTGGACCCGCGTCGTCGCCTCCAGCGGGTGCCCGTCCGTGACGATCAGCGTCGCCGACTTGCCCGCGTCCAGCGACCCGAGTCGGTCCCCCACGCCCAGAATCTCGGCCGGGCTGAGCGTGACGGCACGCAGCGCGGTGTCCGGCGACAGGCCGTAGGCCACGGCCATCGCCGCCGCATACGGCAGGTTGCGCTCGTGGGCCGTCTCCTCGCCCGAGGCGAAGCACCACGGGATGCCCGCCGCCTCCAGCCGCTGCGGGAGCGTGAACAACTCGTCATACGGCGAGTCGTCGCGCTTCGGCATCCGGTACGAGGACTCGATGACCACCGCCGCGCCCGCCGCCTTGAGTTGGTCGGTGCAGCGGTCGGCGTCGCGGGCGCCGACGATGACCGGGCGCAGGGCGTGCCGCTCCGCGAACGCGAGCGCACCGGTGATCTGGTCGACATCGTGGGCGATGAAGAACGTGGGGAGTTGACCCGAGCCCGCCGAGGGCAAGGCTCCCTGCATCGCCTCGTAGCGCAGGTCGGTCGCGTGGTCCGGCCTCGCCGCGCGGGCGTCGCGATAAGCGGCGGCGTTGCGGAAGGCGTCGTCGAGCGCGGCCATCGCGCGCTGGATGTTCTCGCTCTGCCCCTCCGGCGGCTCGTCCATCCACCACGCGACGACCGGCCGCGTGAGCGGGAAGTTCACGACCAGCCCCGCATCGTCGAGGATGGCAAGGTCCTCCCACGTCCAGCCGTCGAGCCTGATGACCGAGGCCCGCCCCGGGATCAGCCCGCGCGGCCCGGCGTCGCCGAAGATCTCGTACGTCGTGCCCGGGAACACGCCCGCCGTCAGAATCCCCGACGAGCGCGTCACCGGCAGCAGCGTCGAATCCGGGTTGATCGCCACCGCGGCACGAACCTCCGGCGCAATCGTGCCGACCTCGCGGAAGTCGAGCGTTGCCCGCACCGCCTGGATCTCGGTCAGCCCGATTTGCGTGTACGGCGCGACCAGCCCGGGGTAGACGTGCAGCCCCTCCGCGTCGATCTCGATCGGGTTCGAGCCGGGCGCGAACCCCGGCGTCATGCCCGCCGGCAGCACCGCCGTGATGACGCCGTCGTCGAACACGATCCCGCCCGCCTCGATCGTCTCGCCCGAGACCGTGTGGATCGTCGCGTTGTGGATGAAGACCGGGCGCGTCTGCGGCGGGGCCTTCACGCCGAGGTCCTGCGCCAGCGTGGTTGACGTGAAGAGAGGCATCAAGGCAGCAAGGCACCGGGGCATGAGGCGGAAGAAGGTGTTGGTGTTCATCGTGCGCCTCCGAGTTCGGTTTCGGTGATGCCGCAGTCCCCGCAGCGGTGGTCGGCCGGGTCGATGCCGCGGAGGTAGAGGCTCAGGTAGTGCCGGCGGCGGGCGTCGGCGAGCATCCGCTCGCGGAGGGATTCGGGGGGCTTCTCTTCGGCCTCGCCGTTTTCCTTGGGCTCGTCGTCCTTCTTGTCGGGCTTCTTCTTCGCCCCCTCGGCGAGGATCTTCTGGACGATGCGCGAGCGGTGCACCGCGTTCTGCTCGCGGAGTTCGGCGTCGCGTTCGAGGGAGAAGTACTCGCGGCCGTCGATCCAGACGGACTCGGCCCGGGAGAAAGCGGAGAGCGGATCGCCGGACCAGACGACGAGGTCCGCGTCCTTGCCCTTCTCGATCGAGCCGACGCGGTCGGCGATGCCCAGTTGGATGGCCGGGTTGATCGTGACGAACTTGAGCGCCTCCTCCGGCGTGAGCGCGAAGGCGTCGGAGTCGGCCAGCGTCGAGTAGCGCAGCGCCTTGGCCGCCTCGACGTTCATCCGCCGCGACAGTTCGTCCGAGTCGGAGTTGTACGACGTCAGCACGCCCACCGCGGCCTGCAGCGGGCCGGCGTGCGGGATCGCGTCCTGCACCTCGACCTTGTACGCCCACCAGTCGGAGAAGAGCGACGCCCCGATCGCGTGGTCCTTCACCGCCTCCGCCACCTTGTAGACCTCCAGCCCGTGCTGGAACGTGCCGATCGTGAAGCCGAAGTCCCCGGCCACGCGGCAGAGCATGAGGATCTCATCCTGCCGGTACGAGTGGCAGTGCACGAGCCGCTCGCCCGCGAGAATTTCGGCCAGGGCCTCGAGTTCGAGGTCGCGGCGCTTGCCTTTCGCGGCCGCGTACTCCCGCGCCGCCGTGAAGCGGTCGCGGATGATCGTCTCCACGCCCATTCGCGTCTGCGGGTAGCGCGTGGTGTTGCGCTCGCCCCAGTTGGACTGCTTGACGTTCTCGCCCAGCGCGAACTTGATGCCTGGCTTCGCGCCCTGCATGTGCATGTCGTCGGGGTGCGGCACGCCCCAGCGCACCTTGTTGGTCTGCGTCTGGCCCCCGATCGGGTTCGCCGAGCCGTGCATCGAGTTCACGGTCGTCGTGCCGCCCGCCAGTTGCCGGTACCAGTTGATCGCGTCGGGGTTGGTCACGTCGCCGATGCGCACTTCCGCCGTCACGGCCTGTCCCGACTCGTTCACCCCCCGCGAGATGCCCGTGTGCGAGTGCGCGTCGATCAGGCCCGGCGTGATGTGCTTGCCCGCCAGGTCGATCACCAGCACGTCGCCCGCGGTCGAGGGCGGGCCGCCGACGCCGACGTGCTCGATCCGACCCTCGTCGATGAAGACCCAGCCGCGCTCGATCACACCCTGCGGCCCGCACGTCCAGACCGTGGCGTTGCGCAGCACGACCGCCCGCTGCGGCGGGAGTTCCAGCACCGCGTACGCGCCGAACGGATAGCCGGGGAGGTCTTCAGGCGGAAGTTTGGGGGCTTCGTCGCGGTCCTTCTTCGCGTCGGCGTCGTCGCCGGGAGCATCGGGGGCGGGCGTCGCCTCCGCGCGCGCCGCCGTGAACTGAATCTGCTCGCCACTCGGCGTGAGCAGCGAGCCGAAGAGGCGGTCTCCGACGAGCGTGAGCGTGACGAGCACCACGCCGCCGTCGGGGAAGTCGACGAGGTAGGTGAGCCGGTCGCCGTCGAGTTTCGGGTCGCGGGCCGTCGTCGGCTTCTCCCCCTCCGCGCCGGGGAGTGTGACGGTGATCTTGCCCTTGTCGTCCCGCTCGATAACGAGCGTGCCCGCCCGCTCGGCGTCAGGCCCGAATGAGTACGCCCACGTGCCGGCGATCGCGGGCTTGCGCGGCGCGATCTCGTGCCGTCGGCCGTCGATCCAGAGATCGTGGATGGTCGCCTTCTTCTTGTGATCGAAGAGCGGCTTGTCAGCGACGATGAGGTTGGCGATCTTGCCGCGCTCGACCGTGCCCAGCCTGTCGCTCACGCCCAGCGTCTCGGCCGGGTTGGTCGTCAGCATGGCGAGGGCGCGCTCGGGCGTCAGGCCGCCGATTTCGAGCGCCTTGCTCAGGTTGTCCTCGAACTTCTCGCCGCGGCGCAGCCCGCTCGCGGTCAGCGATACGTGCATGCCGGCCGCGTCGAGCCGCCGGGCGTTGGTGGGGGCCTGCTCCCAGGTCATCAGGTCGCGCAGACTCACACTGTCGGCCGCGCCCGCGGACTTCACGTCGGGAACCTTCGGAAACGTGAGCGGGACGATAATCGTGGGCCGGTGCTCGCGCTGCGAGTCGTAGGCCGCGATCGCGTCCAGCCGCCGGAACTCCACGCCGCTCCCGAGGATCACGGGACGCCGCCCGAACTCGCGGGCGATCTTCACGGCTCGAATCGCGTCCAGTTCATCGCGCGTCCGGAACGCGAACGGCAGGTGGTCGAAACTCGTCGTCGTGAGCGTCTTGAGGCACGACGGCGCGATCGCGGTGTCGCGGGCCGTCTCGCTGCTCAACAACGTCAACGTGTCGAGCCAGTCGGCGTCGCTGAGCGTCTGCCGAATCAGGGCGATCGCGCCCATCTGCGAGTTGGGGTAGTTCGAAAACTCGCCCAGGTTCCCGCCACCCGCCGTCTCGAACGAGAGCGTGTGGTACACCCGCTCGCGGTAGACCGGCGGGCGGCCGTCCGAAGGGTCGGTGGGGGGGGGTGCCAGGCTCACCAGCGCGGCATGACCCGCGAAGATGCCCCCCTTCGGCGCGATCGCGGCGGCGGTAAACCCGAGTTCGCGCAGCCGCTTCGCCTCCGCTTCCGGCACGCCCCGCCCCTCGAGCGCGGATCGCTGCGGCGTGACCTTGCGGTTCCAGTGGACGCCCGGCGCGTCGATCGGCGGGAGCGGCGCCTCGACCTCCGCGTGCGCATCGATGAACCCCGCGTAGACGTGCAGCCCCTCGCAGTCCCACACCAGCGCACCCGCCGGCGCGGCGTAGTCGCGCCCCGCGATGTCCTCGACGCCGACGATCCGCCCGTCCCGGATCACCACCGCCCCGCGCTCGATCGACGCCCCCGGCCGCACGTGTACCGTCGCGCCAATCAGCGCGTGGTACGACGGCTCGACCTTCCGCGGGCTGTTCGGCTGCGGGTCGAGCGGGTTGTTGGTCGAGGGCTGGGCGAGGGCGGCCGCGGCGAGCGCGACCGAAACCAGCGACGGCAGAAGTGGGCGTGTCATGGCAGGGACAGGGTAACGTCCAATCGGGCCGCCGTGGCGGAATCCCAAGACGTGACGATCGCGATACGGAACACCGCCAGAGGTCCGCGCCGCGTCCGCCGGACGGCGGGGTACCCTTGGGGCATGAGCAACCTTGTGGAAGGCAACGCGGTCATCGGCCAGTCAGGCGGGCCGACCGCCGTCATCAACCAGTCCCTCGTCGGCGTCGTGCAGGGGCTGCTCGCCGCCGGGGCGGGCAGGCCCGGCAACCGCATCCGGCGGATCCTCGGGATGCGCCACGGCGTGCGCGGCCTCACCAGCGGCGACCTCGTCGACCTCACCGACTTTGACCGCCCGCGCCTCGAACGCCTCGCCGTCACGCCCTCCGCCGCCCTCGGCTCCACCCGCGACAAGCCCGACGAGGCCTCCTGCAAGCGCATCTTCGAGGCCTGCGAGAAGCACGGCGTGCGCTACTTCTTCTACGTCGGCGGCAACGACTCCAGCGACACCTGCCGCATCGTCAACGAGGTCAGCAACAAGGCCGGCTACGAACTCCGCTGCTTCCACGTCCCGAAAACCGTGGACAACGACCTCGTCGGCAGCGACCACACGCCCGGCTTCCCCTCCGCGGCCCGCTTCGTTGCCATGGCGTGCATGGCCGACTTCCTCGACAACATCTCCCTGCCCGGCATCAAGATCAACGTCGTCATGGGCAGGCACGCCGGCTTCCTGACCGCCGCCAGCGCGCTCGCCCGCAGATCCGACCGCCCCTTCGAGCCGTCCACCGACGGGCCGCAACTCATCTACGTTCCCGAGGTCCCCTTCGACACCGAGCGCTTCGTGCAGGACGTGGCCGAGGTCTACGACGCCAAGGGCCGGTGCCACGTCGCCGTCAGCGAGGGCATCTGCGACCGCGACGGCAGGCCCATCGGAGCCACGCTCATCAAGAGCGCGCAGGTCGACGCCCACGGCAACGTCCAACTCTCCGGCTCCGGCGCGCTGGGCGACGCTCTCGCCGACCTCCTCAAGGCGAAACTCACCCCCGCAGGCGGCAAGCCCCCGCGCGTCCGTGCCGACACCTTCGGCTACATCCAGCGGTGCTGGCCCGATGCCTCGCCCGTGGACGCGAGCGAGGCCCGCGGCGTCGGACGCTTTGCGGCCGAACTCGCCGTCAGCGGCGACCTCGACGGCACCGTCGCCATCGAGCGCGTCAGCCCCATCGGCTCCGCCCAGCCCTACGCCGCTCGCTTCCGCAGGCTGGACCTCGGCGCGGTCGCCGCCAAGACACGCCACATGCCGCCCGACTTCCTGGACGGGCACAACAACGTCAGCCGGACGTTCATCGACTACTGCCGGCCGCTGATCGGGACGCTCCCGCTCTACGAGCGGCTGTGAGCGCGGTCAGTCCGCGGGCCGCAGCGCCACGCCCAGCGCGCCGAGCGCACGCTTGATGCCCGCGACCGTGTGCTGCCCGTCGTGGAAGATCGACGCCGCCAGCACCGCGTCCGCGCCCGCGTCGAGCGCGTACTTCAGGTGCTCCGGCGTGTCCGCGCCGCCGCTGGCGATCACGGGCACCGGCACCGCCCCGCATACGGCGCGCAGCAGGCCGAGGTCGTAGCCCTCGCGGGTGCCGTCGCGGTCGAAACTCGTCAGCAGCACCTCGCCCGCGCCGAGTTCGCACCCGCGCCGCGCCCACGCGACGGCGTCCAGACCCGTCCGGTGCGACCCGGACCGCGTCACGACCTCCCAGGAGAACGCAGAGGGCGCGGAGACGGAACGCAGAGCACGCAAAGCAGAAGCGGATTCAGGAGGTTCTGGTTCGGACCCCCTCTCCCTCTCTGCGCCCTCTGCGCTCATCTCTGTGTCCTCTGCGTTCTTCCTCCCCGCAGCGTCGATGGCGAGCACCGTGCACTGTGCGCCGAATCGCTCGGCCAGTTCCGCGATGAGCGTGGGCCGCTCGACCGCCGCGGTGTTCACGCTCACCTTGTCCGCGCCGGCGTCGAGCAGCGCGCCCGCGTCGTCCGCCGCGCGCACGCCCCCGCCGACGGTGAGCGGGATGCTCAGCACGCCCCGCACGCGGCGCACCGTTTCCACGGCCGTCCTGCGCCCCTCGGGCGTGGCCGACACGTCGAGGATCACGATCTCGTCCGCGCCCTGGGCCTCGTACAGCGCGGCCCGCTCGGCCGGATCGCCCGCGTCGCGCAGGTCCGCGAAGCGAACGCCCTTCACGATCCGCCCGTCGCGCACGTCGAGACACGGAATCACACGCGGCAGGGGCGTGCGAGCGGTGCCCTCATAGGTCCCATAGGACCCATCGGACCTATGGCCGCCACGCAGCCACCGCCCGATCAGCCGCCCGCCCCATGCCCCCGAGAGTTCCGGGTGGAACTGACATGCCAGCACGCGCCCCCGCTCCATCGCGCCGACGAACGGCCCGGCGTGATCGCTCATCGCGCACGCCCAGCCCGAGGGGGGGGCCTCAAGCCGGTACGAGTTCGCGTAGTACGCCCACCCCGGCTCGATCAGCCGGCAATCGGGTGATGCGACGACACGGTTCCAGCCGAGTTGCGGCACGCGCACGCGCCCGGAGAAACGCGCGATGCGCGCCGGGATCACGCCCAACCCGTGCACGCCCGGCGATTCGTCGCTCGACTCGGCGAGCAGTTGCAGGCCGAGGCAGACGGTGAGCGTCGGCCGACCTTCGAGGACGCGCCGACGCAGCGGCTCGGCGAGACCGCGCGCGTTGAGCGTGTGCATCGCCGCCCCGAACGAGCCGACGCCCGGCAGCACGAGCCGCTCCGCCCGATCGGCCTCGCGTGGGTCGTCGGTGACGCGAGCCGCAATCCCCGCCCGCCCCAGCGCGGCAAGCACCGAGGCAAGGTTCGCGGTGCCCGTGCGGATGACGACGACGGCTGTCATGGCATGGCCACCAACTGGAACGCGAAGGGCGCGAGGATCGCGAAGTTCGCGGAGGAAGGAATGGTGTTTGTGCGATTACACATTCTGCTGCTCTGCTGATGTGCTTCTTCCCCTCACATCACGCCCTTTGTGCTCGGCGCGCCCACCGCTCCAGTGCGGGCCACGGCCTGCTTCAACGCCAGGGCGACGGCCTTGAAAGTCGCCTCGGCCTTGTGGTGGTCGTTGTCGCCGCGGATCAGGTCCGCGTGCAGGCAGAGCCGCGCGGCCGTCGCCAGCGACGCCAGCACGTGCGGGATGTTCTCGCACGCCAGCCCGCCGATTCGGTCGTAGTTCAGCGGCAGGTTCACCGTCGCGTGCGCCCGTGTGACCAGATCGACCACACCCCGCGCCAGCGCCTCGTCCAGCGGCGCATACGCCGAGCCGAACCGGGCGATCCCCGTGCGGTCCCCCAGCGCGCTGTCGATCGCCTGCCCCAGGGCGATCGCGCAGTCCTCGGCCGTGTGGTGGTCGTCCACGTGCAGGTCGCCCGTGCACGTCAGCGACAGGTCGAATCCCGCGTGCGTGGCGAGCGCGGTCAGCAGGTGGTCGAGGAACCCGACGCCCGTCGACACCGCGACCGAACCCGAGCCGTCCAGGCACAGCGTCAGGGCGATCTCGGTCTCGCGGGTCTTCCGATTGATGGTCGCGGTGCGGGTCATGGCAAGGCTCCTCGCGGATTCACGAACGCAGAGCACACAGAGGAGTCGCAAAGCACGCGGAGTGCAGCACCGGTGCCTGTCCCGAAGCCCATGATGCGCCACAGAGGCGCCGAAGGCGCAGCGTGAATCGGCTTACGTTTCCGTCTCTGTGACCTCTGTGCCTCTGTGGTGAAGTTGTGTTGTGCGGATAGGGGATAGGCTCGAACGCGCAGCACAACTTCAGCCTCTGCGCCCTCCGCGTTCCTCTCTGTGATCTCTGCGTTCATCGGAGAATCTCCCCCAGCGCCCCGACAAGCCGATCGAAGTCCCGCTCGTCCCCGGGGCACGTGATCCGCAGCCGGTCGCCCAGCGGCGTGCCCCGCTCGAATCGCCGCACGCGGATTCCCCGCGCGCCCAGCGCATCCGCGACCGCCCAGGCCTCCGCGAACCGCCCCAGCACGAAGTTCCCCTGCGATTCCGTCGCATCCGCGCCCAGCGACCGCAGCAGCCCGGCCAGTTCCGCGCGTTCCATGCGCACGCGATCCAGATACGCCCGCGTCCCCGCCTGATCCGCCTCCAGCGCGGCCGCCGCGAGCGCCAGGCTCACGCCCGACGTCGGGAACGGGTGCCCGACTGTGCGCAGCCACCCCATCACCTCCGCCGATCCGATCGCGTAGCCGACGCGCAGCCCCGCCAGACCCCACGCCTTGCTGAACGTGCGCGTCACGACCGCGTTCGGCAGCCGGAGCAACTCGCCCGTCGGATCCTCATCCGCGAACTCGACGTACGCCAGGTCCGCCACCACGAGGCAGCCCGGGTTGCGCCGGGCGATGCCCAGCATGTCCGAGGTGGAAACCGCCGCCCCCGTCGGGTTGTTCGGCGAGACGATGAACGCCGCCCCCGTGCTCGCGTCGATCGCTCCCTGGAACTCGGCCGCCGGGAACGCCCGGTCGAGCCACGGAATCTCGACCGGCGACGCGCCCGCCAGGCGCATGTAGCGTGGCAGCATCTCGAAGGTGGGATCCGTCAGCACGGCCGTGCGCCCAGGCTCCAGCGCGGCCCGGCACAGGCGTTCGAGCGCGTCGTCCGCCCCGGCCGTCACCACGACCCGCCCCGGCTCGACGCCGAACCGCGCCGCGAGCAGCGCCTCCAGCGCGCTCGGCTTCGCGTAGCGGCGCAGCGTCTCCGCGTCCAGCGCGCGAAGCCGCTCCAGGATCGCCGCGTCGGGGGCACGGCCCTCGTTGGCGTGAAGCGACAGTGGACAATGGACAGTGGACAGTGGACATGGGGGAGAGGCGGGCGGTGCGTACGGCGTCACGGCACGGACGCGGGCGGCCGGCGCAGGTCGCGGGGAATCGCTCACGGCACCACCTGCGCGATCGGCGAGATCACGATGTCCGTCCCCCCGCGCGCCCGAAGCGCGGGGATCAACTGCGGCAGGTCCGCCCGCGGCACCGCCGCCTTCACCGCGTACCCCGAGTCGGCGTGCAGCGGCGAGATCGTCGGCTCGCGCATGCACGGCAGCACGGCGCACACCTCCTCCAGCCTCTCCCGCGGCACGTTCAGTTCCAGCATCACCCGCCGGCGCGCGTCCAGCACGCTGCGGAGCAGCAGCGCGAGGTCGTCGATGCGCCCGCGACGGGCCGGGTCGTCCCACGCGGCCCGGCTGGCGTACAGCCGCGTCGAGGACCGCATGACCTCGTCCACGATCACGAGGTCGTTGGCCTGGAGCGTCGAGCCGGTGGCGGTGACGTCGATGATGCAGTCCGCGTCTTCGGGCGGGAAGACCTCCGTCGCGCCGTATGAGCGCACGAACGCCGCGTCCAGTCCGCGCTGCGCGATCCAGCCGGTGGCGAGGCGCTCGTACTCGGCGGCGACGACGAGCCGACGCGCCGGCAGGCACCCGCCGTCGAGAATCGCCCGCGGCGCGGCCGCCACCAGCCGCACCGGGTCGAGCCCGGTGTCCAGCACTTCGACGAGGTCCGCCCCCAGTTCGGCCACCCAGTCCGCCCCCGCGAAGCCCAGGTCGCGCGTGCCCGCGTGCAGCATCTCGACGACGTTCTGCGGCTTGAGGATCTTCGCCTCCACACCCGACAGCGACACCACGGGCCGATAGCCGCGCGGCGAAATCGCCACGCGGATGCCCGCGTCGGCGAGCAGGGCGATCACGCCCTCGTGCATGCGGCCCTTCGGCAGGCCGAGGCGGAGCGTCGCGGGGGGGGGTTCGCTTGGATTCGCGGGCACGGGAAGGCTCCTTGGTGTGCCGTCCCTCCGCCGCCGATCCCGCCAAAAAGGAATCGACGCCGGGGGGAACCGGCGTCGATCGGCGGGCCTCAGTTCGGCTGCACCGTCACCGGTTCGCGTGGGGGACGCGATGGTGATGGGGATGGTGCTGCAAACTGAGGCTTGGGGTACTCATGGACGGCTGTAGTGTTGCACAATCCGGACGCCCTGTCAAGCGAAATGGTCCCGGTTCACCCCACCTCAGCGAACCCGCCATTCAAGAATGCCCGCCGAGAACTCCGGCTGAAGATCCGCCTCGATCCGCAGCCCGTCCGTCGTCACAGGCCGGAACTCGACCGTGTTCCAACGGTCGGTCTGGGCGGTGTATGGGGTCGTCGCCTCGACCGGCTTCCATTGGCCGTCCTCGCGGTAGAGCAGCCGCCACGAGCGCGGCGGCCGGCAGTGCCCCATCCCCGTGTCGTCGAACCAGTAGACCTCCGCGGCGGAAACCGTGGCAGGGCGCGGGAAGTCGTACTGGACCCACTCCGTGCTGCCACGCCGCGGCCACCACGTGTGCCGCTGGACCGAGCCGTCGTTCGAGTGCTTCGGCTCGGCCTGGTCGTTCAGCGCGCGTACGGTGTCCGACGACCACGTGTGCGAGGCCGAGGCCCGCGCCGTCGAGGCGATCGTGGGCCTGAGCGGCCTGGGCACGACGCCCGCCTCGCGCGCGACCCACACCGCCATCTCGCCCGGCCCGCGGTGGTTCCAGGCATAGTAGGGGACGGCCGTCAGCGCATGCTCGCGCGTGGCGACCGAGTCCGTCGCCTCGTCGTAGTACGCGACACGCGCGGGAGCGGTCAGGGCAACAATGCCGCCGAGCAGGTCGCGGCGCGGCTGCACGCTGAGCGGGGCGTCGTCCGGCAGGACGAGGTGCAGCGCATGGCCCTCGTTGTCCGCGCCCTCGACGCAGTAGACGATCGGGCCACGCGCGAGCGCGACCCGCCCGCGGTTCGACTCGATGCGCTCATCGGCGACGACGCGGCGGACGGGCATCGGCAGGCGCAGTTCGATCGTGTCGCCCGCCTTCCAGACCCGCCGGATCGGGATGTACCCGCGGTCGAGGGACATCAGCGTGGTTGAGTTGTTCACCATCAACTCAGGGACTCCCTCACGCTCGTCGGCGTAGGCGTAGAGGTCGCTCGGCACCGGCTGGTCGTACACCCAGCCCGGGAAGCGCAGCATGACCGTGAACTCGCTCTCGCGCTCGGGCGTCACCGTGAGACGAATGACGCCGTCCCACGGGTAGTCCGTCTGCTGCGTGATGCTGACCGGCACGCCGCGCACGCGCATCTCCGCCGTCCCGCCCATGTAGAGGTTGACGAACACCGCGTCCTTCGACGTGGCGTAGACGTACCCCGGGACGGACGGGATGAACCGCGCGACATTCACCGGGCAGCAGGCGCAGGCGAACCACGGGGCACGGTCGGGCGTGCCCTGGTTGAAGTTCGTGTGCCCGTCGCACGCCAGCGGGTTCGGGTAGAAGAAGCGGTCGCCGGAGAGCGAGACGCCGGCGAGGAATGCGTTGTAGATGATGCGTTCGAGCACGTCGGCGTAGCGGGCGTCCGCGTGCAGCAGCGCCATGCGGTGCGCCCACAGCGCGCCCGCGATCGCGGCGCAGGTCTCCGCGTACGCCGAGTCGTTCGGCAGTTCGTAGGGGTCGCCGAAGGCCTCGCCCGACCGCCGCGCCCCGAGGCCGCCCGTCACATACATCTTCGACGACACCACGTCCGTCCACAGCGCGTCCAGCGCGGGCAGGTAGTCGCCCATGCCCAGGTACGCCGCCGCGTCCGCCATCGCCGCGTACTGGTACCCGGCCCGCACCGCGTGCCCCACCGCCTCGCGCTGCCGCGCCACCGGCTCGTGGTCCTGCGCATACGGGCCGTACAGAGGCTCGGCACGCCCCTCGGCCCGCCCGCGCGATTCGAGGAAGTACCGCGCCAGTTCCGCGTACCGCTTCTCGCCCGTGTGCCGCGCCAGCCGCATCAAGCCGATCTCGATCTCCTGGTGCCCGGGCGTGCCGCCCAGTCTGCCCGGGCCGAACGTCGCGTCGATGTGGTCGGCGAAGCGCGTCGCCACGTCCAGCAGCGTGCGCTTGCCGGTCGCCTGGTGGTGCGCCACCGCGGCCTCGAACAGGTGCCCGGCGCAGTAGAGTTCGTGCATCACCCGAAGGTTTGTCCACCGCTTGCCGGGCTCCTTGAGCGTGTAGTAAGTGTTGAGGTAGCCGTCCGGCAGTTGCGCCGCCGCGATGCGCTCGATCAGCGTGTCGAGGTAGGCGTCGAGTTCGGGGTCCGGGTGGATGGCGAGCGAATACGCCGCGCCCTCGATGACCTTGTAGACGTCCGAGTCGTTGAAGAAGAACCCCTCGTGCTCGCCGGGCGCACCGGCGGCCCGGTCGAAGTTCGCCAGCCGACCCGTCGCCTCGCACTGCTCGAACGCGAACGGGATCGTCACCGCCCGGTTCGTCTCCAGCCGCGGCGACCAGAACCCGTCCGAAACGTGCACGCTCGTGAACGGCACGGCTTCGAGGCGATACCCCGAGGCGTCGGCAGGCTGCGCGGCCATGACGAGGCTCCCGACGGCGGCGATGACCAGGCTCATGATCGACTCCGGGAAAGACTCACCACCGAGGCACAGAGGAGGTTCTCGCCATAGTCTACGATCACGCCGCGTGCGACGGGAGGCTCCGGTCGATGGGTGAAACACCTGCCCTGCGGATAGACGGCCTGCGGTTTGCGTACGGAGCGGGCGGGCCGGCCGTCGTCGACGTGGGGTCGCTCGTTCTCGACCGAGGCGAGCAGATGCTGCTGACGGGCGGCTCCGGGCGCGGCAAGAGCACCCTGCTCATGCTCGTCGCCGGCCTCATGGAGCCGAACGCCGGCCACGTCGTCGTCGACGACCAGGTGGTCCACGCCCTGCGCGGCGCCAGGCGCGACCTCTTCCGCGGCCGGGCGATCGGCATGATCTTCCAGACCTTCAACCTCCTCCACGGCTTCAGCGCGCTCGAGAACGTCATGGCCTCGCTCATGTTCTCGACCGTCCCCCGCGCCGAGCACCGCGAGCGCGCGAGCGCACTGCTCAAGCGCCTCGGCGTGGAGCGCGTGAACGCCAAGCCGGAAGAGTTGAGCGTCGGGCAGCAGCAGCGCGTCGCCGTCGCGCGGGCGGTCGCGTGCGGCCCCGCGCTGGTGCTCGCGGACGAGCCGACCGCCAGCCTCGACCCCGAGAACGCCGCCAACGCGATGGACCTGATCCAGCACGCCTGCCGCGACGCCGGGGCCGCCCTGCTCTGCGTGAGCCACGACCCCTCGATGGCCGACCGCTTCGAGCGACGCGCGTCGCTGGACGAACTCTCGTCGGCGGTGCAGGCATGAGCGGGGAAGAGGTTGAACGCGAAGGGCGCGAAGGGCGCGAAGATGGATGGAATTGCCCTTCCACATTTCCACTTCGCGCTCTTCGCGCCCTTCGCGTTCAAGAGGACCAAGCACGATGGCCATGAGCGACCTGACCATCATCGGGCGGAGCCTCACCGGGCGGATGTTCTCGACCGTGACCACCGTCGTCACGGTCGCCGTCGCCGTCGGGCTGATGTTCGTCCTCCTCAGCCTGCGCGACGCGGGCCGGCAGGCCTTCGAGCGCGGCTCGGGCAACATGCACCTCATCGTCAGCGCGGACGCCAGCCCGCTGGTCTCGGTCCTCAACGGCGTCTTCTACGCCAACGCGCCGGCACGCCCGATCTCGTGGCAGCGTTTCCAGCAGATCGCCGACGACGGCCGAGTCGAGTGGGCGATCCCGAACCAGCAGGGCGACTCCTTCCAGGGACTCCCCGTGCTGGCGACCACGCCCCAGTTTTTCACGCACTTCACCCCAGCCCCCAACGAGCCGTGGCGGCTGTCCCAGGGCACGTTCTTCGAGGGGCCGTTCGACCTCGTGCTCGGGGCGCGGGCCGCCCGCGCGACCGGCCTGCGCGTCGGCGACGAGATCCACCTCACCCACGGGCGCAGCGACGCCCGCGCCGGCGGTGCGCCCGCCCACGTCCACTACGACTTCACCTACCGCGTCGTCGGCATCCTCGAACCCACCGGCAGCGCGCACGACCGCGCCCTCTTCTCCGACCTCCGCGCGTCGTGGATCATCCACGCCCACGACCGCCGACGCGCCGAAGACCCCAACTCCCCCCGCCCCACCGAGGCCGACCTCACCGACACCGACCGGCTCGTCACCGGCATCTACCTCCGCTGCGTGACGAGGGGGGGGGCCGCGACCTCCCCGCTCGTCCCCGTGGTGGCGAGCGAGTTGCGCCGCGACTCCTCCATCGTCGTCGCCGAGCCGAAGTCCGAGATCGACAAACTCTTCGCCATCGTCTCGAACGTCGACCAGGTGCTGCTGGCGATGGCCGCGGTCGTCATGGTCTCCAGCGGCATCGGCATCATGCTCGCCCTCTACAACTCCATGGAGCAGCGCCGCCGACAGATCGCCGTCCTGCGCGTCCTCGGAGCCAGCCGCCCGCGCATCTTCGGCCTCGTCCTCACCGAGTCGGCCGTGCTCGGCGCGCTCGGCGCGGCGGCGGGGCTGGGCCTGGGCCTCATCGGCGCGCAGGCCGCCGCCGGCGTCATGAAGGAACGCCTCGGCCTCGTCGTCCAGCCCTCGCTCCCGCTCGACTGGATGATCGTCATGGCCGCCGCGACCGTCCTCCTTGCCTCCCTCGCGGGCCTCGTTCCCGCTGTCATGGCGTATCGGACCAGCGTCGCCCGCAACCTGCGGCCGATCGGGTAGTGGGAGGACGACACAAGCCCGCTCCCTCACGGTCGCGGCTCGTCCGGATCGGGCCATCCGGGAACCAACCTACTATTGCAGTGCAACGGATCGTGCCGCGGGGGAGTATTGGAAGCCGGAACAGGAGGCGGCGATGCGGGTCTTCTGGGCGTTGATGGCGGTGTTGATCCTGGCCGGCGGCGCAGTGCTCTTTATGCGCGATCGCCCTGCCGCGGGCGCCGCGACGAAGGTCGCCGAGACCGCGGCCCGGCCCGCGCCCGTTGTGCAAACACAGCCGCTGCCCCCGGCGTCTCCGCCGACAACGGAGGAAGAATCGAGAGCCGCCACTGAGACGCCCGCGCCTCGGGTAGAGGAAGCCGTGGTTGCCGAGGAACGTCAGGCCGAGGAAGTCGCCGTCGAGGCGCCGGCGCCGCCGCAGCCCGCGATCGTGGAGGACGCTCAACTCGCGCAGGGCATAGCGGAGACGCCTGTGCCACCGTCTGTGCCAACGAAGGAAGAGGAGTCGCCAGAGCCGGTTGAAGTCGCCGTCGCGCAGACGGTCCTCGTCCCGGAGGAGGAATCGGCCGCCGACACGGGCGAAGCGCCCGCGCCCGCCGTCGCGGTCACGACCCGCGAAGACCTCGCCGCGCGCGGAACCCCGACAAACGACGCCGCGCCCGCCGAGGCGGAACTCCGCCCCGACGCCGTCGAGCGGCGCGAGGACGGCACATACCTCATCGGCGGCACGCACGTCGTCACCGGCGAGGGCACCGTCGAGAAGCCCTTCGAGGTCAGTTGGGAAATGTTGATCTCGGCGTCGCGCGTCTACCGCCCCAAGCAGGGCAAACTCGACCTGCCCGAGTGGGCCGCGCTCCTCAACGGCAAGCAGGTCCGCATCACCGGCTTCATCGCCTTCCCCTTCGTCGCCGACGCCGCCAGCGAGTGCCTCCTCATGCTGAACCAGTGGGACGGCTGCTGCATCGGCGTGCCCCCCACCCCCTACGACGCCGTCGAAGTCAAACTCGGCGTCCCGCTCGACCTCACCCGCCAGGCCATCAACTACGGCTCCATCCGCGGCGCCTTCTCCGTGGACCCGTACCTCGTCAACAACTTCCTCGTCGGTCTGTACGTGATGGACGACGGCGTCGTCGAGGCCGCCGCCGCACGCGATGCACAAGGCTACTGATCCCCACGACCCCACCGGCACGCCGATCCAGCGGGCGAGACTCGGCCTGCGCGCCGCCTTCGGGCGCGATCCCGCCGTCGCCGCCGCCGCCCCCGGCCGCGTCAACCTCATCGGCGAGCACACCGACTACAACCTCGGCTTCGTCCTGCCCATGGCGATCGACCGCTCGGCGGCCGTCGCCGTCGCCGCGAGCGACGGAGATCACTGCCGCGTCGTCGCGCTGGACCGCGACGCGGAAGTCGCCTCGTTCGAGGGACGCGGGCGCGCCGACGCCCCCCCCCCCTGGGCGCGCTACGCCGAGGGCGTCGTCTCCCTGCTGCGGGCGCGCGGCATCGCCGTCCCCATGTTCGACGCCGCGCTTGCCTCCAGTATCCCGCTCGGCGGCGGGCTGAGCAGTTCCGCCGCGATCGAGGTCGCCTTCGCCGTCGCGCTCTGCTCGCTCGCCGGCACGACGCTCGACCCCATGTCTCTCGCTTTCCTCTGCCAGCGGGCCGAGCACGAGTTCGCCGGCGTCCCGTGCGGCCTCATGGACCAACTCGCCGCCGTCTTCGGACAGCGCGGCCACGCCCTGCTCATCGACTGCCGCTCCGTCGATGTCAGCCCCGTCCCGATCGACCCGGTCCTTGCGAGCGTCCTCGTCGTCGACTCGGGCGTGCGTCACGACCTCGCGTCCGGCGAGTACGCGAAGCGCCGCGCCGAGTGCGAGCGCGCCGTCGCCGAACTGGCCAAGGCCGACCCCGCCGTCCGATCGCTCCGCGACGCGACCGAGGATGCCATCAACCGGGCCGGCCTTGACCCGACGCTCCGCCGCCGGGCGCGCCACGTCGTCCGCGAGAACGCCCGTACGCTCGAAGCCGCCCGCCTGCTCGAATCGGGCGACGCGCCGGGCGTAGGTCGCCTCATGCTCGAATCGCACGCCAGCCTCCGCGACGACTACGAGGTCTCCTGCCCCGAACTCGACACCCTGGTCGAGATCGCCGCCACGACGCCCGGCGTCCTCGGCGCCCGCATGACCGGCGGCGGCTTCGGCGGGTGCGCCGTCGTGCTGGTCGAACCAAACCGGGCCGAAGCCGCGGGACGCGCGATCGTCGAGAACTACGGGCGGCGCACGGGTCAGCGATCGCAGTGGATGGCGGTCAAGGCTGCCGACGGGGCACGGCCGTAGAGCCTGGTCATGTTCGTTGTGGCCCCCGATTCGTCGAGGATTATGCGGAACATGAGAAGCCCTGCGCGGTGATTGAGGAGGAAGCGGCAGATCCGCAACGAAGTGGCGGAGTACCCGACGCGCAAGGTCCTCCTACGTCCCGTATCACTGCCCTCAGCGCCGCTGTGGCGAGCAGATCCCTGGCACGCGCCGGATCACATCCGCTCGACGTCGGGGATTCCCAGCGTGTCGAGCGCGTCGGCGAGGACGCGGGCGGTGAGGTCGCACAGGCGGAGGCGTGAGCGCCGCGTCGCGTCGTCGTCCGCCGCGAGGACGGGGCAGGCGTCGAAGAAGACGCTGAACGCGCCGGCGAGGTCGTAGAGGTACGCGCACAGCCGGTGCGGCTCGAGCGAGTCGCCCACGCTCCGCACCGTGCGCGGATACCGCAGGAGCGTGAGGGCGAGTGCCTTCTCGGCGGGGTGCTCGGCGGCGAAGGAGACCGCGCGGTGGTCGAGGGCGACGCCGCGCTCCGCCGCTCTGCGGAAGATGCTCCGGATGCGCACCAGCGCGTAGAGCAGGTACGGCCCCGTGTTGCCCTCGAACGCCAGCATCCGGTCGAACGAGAAGACGTAGTCCTTGATCCGCTCGCCCGAGAGATCGGCGTACTTCAGGGCGGCGACCGCGACCGCGTGCGCGATCGCGCGGCGCTCATCCGCCGGCAGGTCGGGGTTCTTCTCGGCAACGGTCCGCTCGGCGCGGGCCTCGGCCTCGTCGAGCAGGTCGCTGAGTTTCACGTTCTCGCCGGTGCGGGTCTTGAAAGGGCGGTTGTCCTCGCCGAGCACCATGCCGAAGGGGGCGTGCTCGAGGCGCGCCGGCTCGCCCGCGCCGGGGCGAGTCGCGTATGAGGCCTTGCGCGCAGCCGCGAAGACCTGGCGGAAGTGCAGCGACTGCCGCGCATCGACGGCGTAGACGACGCAGTCCGCCCCCATGCCGTGCACGCGCCGCCGGATGCCGGCAAGGTCGGTGGTCGCGTAGAGGAACCCCCCGTCGCGCTTGCGGACGATGCACGGCTCGGCGATCCCCTCGTGCTCGAGGCGCACGACCAGCGCGCCGTCCGACTCGACAGCGACGGCGCGGCTCACGAGGTCGTCCACCAGCGGCCCGAGTTCCTCGGCGTAACTGCTCTCGCCCGCGCTGTCGGCGGCGGTGATGCGCGTCTGCAGCCGCTCGCAGGTTTCGAGGCACGCACGAATCGTCACGTCGTAGATGCGACGCCACACGGCCACGGTCGCGGGGTCGCGGCTCTGCAGCGCGACGAGCGTGCGCTTCGCCGCTGCGAGCCGCTCCTCCGCCTCCTCGTGCTCGGCCAGCAGTTCGGCCTCCGCCTTCGGCCCCATGCCGTAGCGGTGCACGATCTCGAGCGCCTTGCCCTGCCCCGCGCACTCGCGCTGCGCGTCGCGATACAGCCGGTCGAGGTCGTCGAGCGTCACGCGGTCGAGGTCGACGCGCCCGGCCTCGGCCTCGCGGCGCAGGCGGTCGGTGACCATGGCGATGGGCAGGCCCCAGTCGCCGACGTGGTTCTGGCGGATGACGCGCTCGCCCAGCCGCTCGAAGGTGCGGGCGAGGGCGTCGCCGATCACGGTCGAGCGCAGGTGCCCGACGTGCATCTGCTTGGCGAGGTTC
>DAOMNQ010000051.1:0-15106 GCA_035443945.1 Phycisphaerales bacterium
GCTGCCGCGCGGCACGACCCGCCACCGCGGCGCGAGCGTGAAGCGGTCCCACGCGCTGATCGCCTGCCCGTCGCTCACGTACACCACGTCGCCGACAACGGCCGGGTAGAGCCACGGCGCCTCGATGAGCGAACTCCCGCGCCCCGAGCGCGCCGGCCGCTCCGTCTCGCGCCGCCCGGGCCGCAGGTCCACCGTGCGCATCGGCGTGGGCAGCAGCGTCGCCGGTTCCACCGCCGGGCCGGGGTGCGTCGGGTCATACGACCGCACGCCCGCCGCCTCGGGCCACGCGACGGCACGCCGCTCCGGCAGCGCCTCGCTCGCCCACCGCTCCGCACGCGCCCACACCGCGGGCCGGTCGAGGTACGACGCGACGAGCGCGAGCGCATCGGCCGCGTCCCGCGCCCGCGCCGGGTCCGACGCACGATCAGGGTGCGACTCGAGTTGTTCGAGCGTCAGGCGCGCCGCCTCGAACCGCGCCGCCTCCAGGTGCTCGCGCGCCACCAGCAGCGCGGCGTCGAACCCGGCGGGCGTGAGCAACCGCGACCGCTCCACCGCCGCCGCATCGCCCGCACCGAGCATCGCCCGCGCCCGCTCACTCTCCGCAAGCCTGTACCGTTCGAGCAGGTCCGCGTCCCCGAGCAGCCGCTCGTGCACGCGCCGGCGCACGCTCACGAGTAGGTGCGCATCCCCCGTCGTCTCGATCACGCGGTCGGCGTCCTCGTCGAGCAGCCGCTGGAGCGCCCGCACCACCTCCGCGTGATTGCCCGCCGCCAGCAGCGCGTCGATCTGCCCCAGCGCATCGCGCGCCCGCGGCGAGTCGTCCATGTAGACGGGGTTGGGCACCTGGGCCGGCGCGACGGCCGACAGCCCGAGAACCAGCGCCATCCCGGCGAGCCGGGCCGCGGTTCGTCTCAGCCGGTTCAAGGGGCCTGCCTCCCGCCGCCGCGGCCTGTCGGTACGACCCTCACACTCCGCCGCAACGGCACGGCCGGGAGGGTCGTTGTGCTCCTAGGGAAGTATGGCACCTTGTCGGCTCATTGACCCGCCAAGGCGCGCCGAAATGCGTTGCGGACATGCCTTTCCGTTCGCCACAGGCCGGGCCGGGTGCCGGGGCAGCCGGAATCGCCGCCCTCGGGCAGGCCCACCACCCGCTCCGGGGCTGGGCGGGCCGCGCGGTCCTCCTCGGCTCGGAGTGGCGGGGGTGCCGGGTCGCGGTGCTCATGGCGGCCGTCGCCGTGATGAGCCTCGCCGACCTCGCCATGACCCTCACCTACCTGAACCACGTCGGCATGATCGAGAGCAACCCACTCGCCCGGATCGTGATGCACGGCGGCGGGCCGGGGTCGCTCGTCGCCTGGAAACTCGCGAGCACCGCCCTCGCCGTCGGCATCCTGCTGCGCCTGCGACGCCGCGGGGTAGCGGAGGTCGCGGCCGTCCTTTGCTGCGCGGTGCTGGTCTGGCTGATGGTCCGCTGGGTCGCCTACGTCGAGGCCGCACCGGCGCTCGCGGGCGCCCTCGCCGCCATGCCCGACCACGTCGGCGAGGAATGGGTCTCCTTCGCCCAGCCCATCGGCGGCTCGTAACCCGGCCGGGGCGGGGTCTTTCCAGGCCCCGATGCACGCCCCGCATCACCACCACCCGCCCCTGTGATACCCTCCCCGAGTGAAGACCCACCCGCTCGTGTGCTCGCTCCTCTGTCTCACCCTCGCGCTCGTCGGCTGCTCCGGCGCCCGCGCGCCGTCGCTCTCGGTGAGCGAGGTAAACGTCGTCGAGCGGACCAGCGAAGGCGTCGCCATCGAGTTCGTCCTCGACGCCGAGAACCCCAACCAGGTCGAACTGCCGCTGCGACAGGTCTTCTACTCGCTCACCGTGGACGGACGGCGTGTCTTCGCCGGCGAGCGATCCGCCGAGGCGACGCTGCGGCGCGACGGCACACAACAGATCCGCCTTCCCGCTGTCGTCCCGCTTCGCACGGGCGAGGGGGCGCTGCGAGGTGTTCACCCCTACCGGCTCCACGGCACCATGCGCTACGTCACCCCGGGCGCGTTCGCCGAGGCCATGTTCGAGGCCGGCCTCAACCGCCCGAGCGTCTCCTTCTCCGACAGCGGAACCATCGACTTCGGGGAATGAGGGGGAAGTGACGGGGTGGCGGGATTCTAAAACGTATCCCCAAACCCATGATTCACCACAGAGGCACAGAGGGCACCGAGAGAAAAACCAAGAATTCCGGCCTTGATGCTCTCTGTGCCTCTGTGGTGAGATCGGTTCTTCGGGGTTACGGGATAGCCTCTACATTCGCAGTTCGTAGCACCGCGCTGCCACTCCGCTTCATTCGCACTTCTGCATCCGTTCGGCCGCCAGCAGCGCGGCGCCGATGATTCCGGCGTCGTCGAGCAGTTCACTGGCGACGACCTCGACGGCCTTGCACTTGTCCGGGAACGCCACCCGCCGAACCGCCTCGCGCACCCGGGCCACGTAGGGCGGCCCGACGGCCTCGGTCAGCCCCCCCCCGAGCACCACCCGCGGCAGCGCGAGCAGCGTGACAATCCCGCCCACGTGCGCCCCGAGCAGGTCCGCCGAGTCGTCCACCACCTCGCGCACCAGCGCGTCCCCCGCCGCGTACGCCTCCGCGATCGTCTTCGAGCGGATCTTCTCGAAGTTGCCCTCGACGAGATCGACGACCATGGACTTGCGGTTGCTCCGCACCAGCCGCACGATCCGGTCCACGACCGCCGACCGCGAGCAGTTGTGTTCGAGCGTCCGCTGTCCCGGCGGGTTCGTCGGCAGGACGTGCATGTGCCCGATCTCGCCGGCCGTCAGGAAGTGCCCGTAGTGCAGCCGCCCTCCAAGCACCAGCCCCCCCCCGATGCCCGTGCCGACCCACACGCCCAGCACGTCCGTCGCCCCGCGCCCGGCCCCGGCGACGAACTCTCCCCACACCGCCGCGTTCACGTCGTTGTCCACCACCACCGGCACGCCCACGCGCTCGCCGAGCAGGCCTGCCAGCGGCACGTTGTCCCAGCGCAGATTGACCGCTTCGAGCACCACGCCCGCCGACGGCTCGACCGCCCCCGGCGCGCCGATCCCGACCGCCGCCAGGTCGCCGCGTTTCATGCCCGCGTCGGCGCACGCGCGATCCACGCCCTCCGCCACCCGCGCCAGCACGCTCTCCATCCCCTCGTCGGCCTTGGTCTTCCGCCGGCACCGCCCGACGATCCGCACGCCCGCGGCCCGGTCGTCGCGCGTCACGACGCCGATCTGTATGTTCGTCCCGCCGAGGTCGATGCCGACGATGGGTCCGGGCCTGCTCATGCCGCCAGTGTACGAACGGCCGCGGAGCCAAACCGCCGCGACCCGCCGCAACGAGCCGCGACCCGACCCAACGAGCCGCGACCGTCAGGGAGCGGTCTCCCCCGCTTCCGATCCCACGATCTCCGTCGCCACCACCGCCGCCTCCGCCACCGACCGCGCCGCGCGATCCGCCAGCGCCCTCGCCTCGCCAGGCTCGCACACCACGAAGAGCGTGCTCCCGCTCCCCGTCAGATGAACCGGCCGCCCGACCGCCCGCCCCACCCGCTCGCGCAGCGACCGCAGCGTGGGGTGCAGCGCGAACGCCGCCCCGCTCAGGTCGTTGAAGAGCGCAGCACCGGCCGGCTCTCCCGATCGTGCCATCTCGCGCACCTCGCGCTCCCGGATCGGGCCGGGGGAGAGCGAGTCGAACGCCTTGTAGACCGCCGGCGTCGCGCACCCGAACGCCGGGACAATGAGCACCACCCCGCAGCGCGCCGCCGTGGTGCGCTCCACTCGATCCGCGAACCCGGTCACGAGCGCGGGCCGCGGCGGGTCCGCCCCGTCGATGAAGAACGCCACGTCGCTCCCGATCCCCGCCGAGAGCGCGCGGAGCCGGTCCGCCCCGAGGCCCAGCCCGAAGAGTTCATCCAGCGCGAGCAGCGCCGCCGCAGCGTCGCTCGATCCCCCCCCAGCCCGCCGCCGGGCGGGATGCGCTTCGTCACCGAGATCGCCGCCGGCAGCGACCGTCTCGCCTCGCGCTCCAGCAGCCCGTGCGCCCGAAACGTCAGGTCCGTCGTGACCGGCCAGTCGAAGGCGATGCGCCGCGGCGCATCCGGCGCGCACGCGAACGACCACGTGCTCGCCGCGCCCTCCGGCAGCCGGCGCACGCGAACCTCGTCCGCGAGCCCAACAGCGCACGACCACGACGCGATCCGGTGCCAACCCGGCCGCGCGGACCCCGCGCCCTCCGGCGGCCCCACCGCCAGCGCAAGATTCAGTTTGGCATACGCGCGTCGAATGATGGTGGCTGCGGGCACGGGCGGATGATACAGGCCGTTCCCCCTCTCTTTCGCTCAGTCACGTCGTCGCTCCGCCACTCCGTCACTTCTCTATACGCCTCCCCGCCACTTCCCCCCGCTACACTGCCCCGTCCGGGGCCGGAGGACGCGCATGACCACCGTGCAGAGCCTGATCGACGCGATGCAGCGAATCGCCCCGCTCGAATACGCCGAGCCGTGGGACAAGGTCGGCCTCCAGGTCGGCTCGCCGTCGCGCCCGCTCGACGGCGCCACGCTCCTCACCATTGACCTCACCGAGCGCGTCCTCGAGGAGGCGATCGACCGGCGCGCCCGCGCCATAGTCGCCTACCACCCGCCCATCTTCGAGCCGCTCAACCGCGTCACCGACCGCACCCCGCGCCAGCGCATCATCCTCGGCGCGGCCGAGGCGGGCATCGCTATCTACTCACCCCACACCGCCCTCGACGCCGCGCCCGGCGGCATCACCGACTGGCTCTGCGAGGGCCTTTCCGGCGGGCAGGGCCGCGTCGAGGGCGACTGCCGCGCCCTGACGCCGCACGGCGCGCGCGACGCCGAGCAGGAAGTCAAGATCGTCACCTTCGTTCCCTACACCGACGCCGAGAAAGTCCGCAACGCCCTCGCCTCCGCCGGCGCGGGGATCATCGGCGCGTACCGCGTCTGCTCCTTCGGCGTCACGGGCACGGGCACGTTCCTCGCCGGCGAGGGCGCCAAGCCCACCGTCGGCGCGCCCGGTCGGCTCGAGGAAGTCTCCGAACTGCGCCTCGAAATGGTCTGCTCGAAGCGCGCCCTCCCCCTCGCCATCGACACCCTCCGCAAGTTCCACCCCTACGAGGAACCCGCCTTCGACGTCTACGAACTCCTCCCCAGGCCCCTGCGCGGGGCGGGCACCGGCCGACGGCTCACGCTCGACCGACCCGCGACCATGCGAGAACTCGCCCAGCGCCTCCGCGGCTTCCTCGACCGCGCCCGAATCAAGGTCGCCCTCGTCGGCGAGGACCGACCCATCGCCACGCTCGGCGTCGTCCCCGGCTCCGGCGGCGACCTGGCCGCGCTCGCCCGGCGCGAAGGCTGCGACGCCTTCATCACCGGCGAGATGACGCACCACGCCGTCCTCGGCGCGCTCCACGCGGGCATGAGCGTCCTGCTCGCAGGGCACACCAACACCGAACGCGGCTACCTCCCGCGACTCGCCGAGCGACTCGGCACGATGCTCCCCGGCGTCGAGATCGTCGTCTCCACCACCGACCGCGACCCGCTCAGCGAAGTCTGAAAGAGCGCTCACTCAGAGGCGCAGAGTCGCAGAGGTGAAGAGAAAGAGACAGGCAGAAGAAACAAGGGGGATATGACAGACCGGTGGCACAGGCGTCCCGCCTGTGCCGACTCTTCCTCTCCATCATCCCCTCTCCGCGCCTCTGCGCCTCCGCGTGAGATTGTCTTTTTCACCGCCGGTCTAGCATCACGCCGCGATGCCGCGCCCGCTCATCATCCAGACCGAGGATCTCGACCCGCAGCCCGCCGCGTGGCTCGCCGAGCGGTGCGAACTGGTGCGCTGCCCCGCAGACGATCCCCGCTTTCCCGCCCTGCTCGCGCGGGCCGAGGGGCTGATCGTGCGGACCTACACGCGCGTGGACTCCGCGATGCTGACCGGCGCGCCGCGCTTGCGCGTCGTCGGACGAGCCGGCGTCGGCGTGGACAACATCGACGTGGCCGCGTGCGCGGCGCGAAGCGTCGCCGTCGTGAACACGCCCGGGGCGAACACGCGGGCCGTCGTCGAGTTCGTGGCCGCCGCGATGCTGGACGTGCTGCGCCAGCGGGCAACGCTCGACCGCCCGCTCGTGCTCGACGAGTGGAACCGCCTGCGCAAGAGCCTCGAAGCCGAGCGCGAACTCGCCGGCCTCACGCTCGGCATCCTCGGCCTCGGGCGCATCGGCTCGCAGGTCGCTCGGCTCGGCGCGGCCCTCGACATGCGCGTCCTCTACCACGACCTGCGCGAGATCGCCCCCGCCGATCGCCAAGGCGCGGTGCCGGTCCCGCTCGACACTCTGCTCGCCTCCGCCGACGTGCTGAGCGTGCATGTCGACGCCCGCCCCTCGAACCGCGCCCTGCTCGGCCCGCCCGCCTTCGCCCGCATAAAGCCCGACGCCCTGCTCATCAACACCAGCCGAGGCTTCGTGGTGGACGCGGTGGCGTGCGCGGCGTTCCTGCGGGCGAACCCGCGTGCTGTCGCGGTGCTGGACGTGCACGATCCCGAACCGCCCGAAGCGTCGTGCCCGCTGTGGGGCCTGCCGAATGCACGCCTGACGCCGCACGTCGCCGGCGCGACGCGCCACGCCAAACGCGAGATGTCCTGGGTCGTGCGCGACGTCTGGCGCGTCCTCAACGGCGAGGCGCCGGAGAACTCGGTGACGCCGGACTCGCCTTCATGTTGAGTGCATGTACGAGCCTCGTGCGGAAGCACGGGGTCAAAGGAGGACTGACAACCCCTCACCCCCGCCTCAGCGCCTCCGCATCCAGCCGCCGCTGCTCCGCCTGCGCGTACCGCCGCGCGACCACCGGGATCAGAGGCCCCGTAACAAACGCGAAGATCACGCCCGGCTGCAAGAGCCAGAACCAGACGTGGAACGGCTGGCCGACGATCAACCCCACCACGCCCGCGACCATCAGCCCCACGCCGATCAACGCGAAGGCGAGCATCGACCCGAGCACCGCCCGCCTGCCGATGCCCCGCGGCGCGAGCACGCCTGCCATCGCCCCGAGCAGCCCGATCGCCGTGCCCCCGCCACCTCCGATGAACGCCCCGAGCATCCACGCCTTGTCCAGCGGCACCCACGGTTCCATCACGTGTCTCCTTCCTTTCGTTCGGCGGCGCGCGCCTCGCGCACCGCATCCCGGATCCGCCTCGCCGTCGCCCCGGTCAACTCTCCCCTGGCCACCAGGTCCGCCAGCAGGTCCGTCACCGGGTCCGGCTTGCGGTCTTCGAGCACCATCCGCAGCCGCTCGATCACCCGGTCCACCCGCCCCCGGATCGTGGGGTAACTCACCCCGTACGCCTCCGCGACCCCCTTCAGCGACCCCGAAGCCAGCACCAACTCCGCCACCAGTTCCAGGTCCTCCCGCGGCAGCCGGCAGAGCGGGTGTGAATCGACGGACTTTTCAATCTCGACAGCCATTTTTCGTATTATTGAAGTTCATTGCGATTTGTCAAGTCTGATTTTCGTTTTCCATCAGCATTCAGCACCCTAGCACAACCCGATTCGATGCCAGTGTTCTCAAACAGACGACCGCCAGAAATCGTCACGATGGGTTGACGGGGGGGGGGGGGGGGGGGGGGGGTCGCGTGGTATACTGGCCCCATGCGGCCGACCCGGACCAGCCCGGTTCGTGCACGGGGCCTTGCCTTTCGGCGCGGCTTCTCCCTCCCCGAACTCGTCGTCGTCCTCGGCGTGCTGACGGTCCTCGTCGGCCTGCTGGTGCCGTCGGTTCGACAGACCTGGCACCAGGGGCGTCTGACCTCCCTGCTCGGCGAGATCCAGCAGCAGGCGGCCTTGGTCGAGATGTTCGGCAACGAGCACAACGACCTGTACCCGTTCGCGGCCTTCGACACCGTCGGCGACTGCGCACACAAGTGGTACGAAGCGCTGGTGCAAGAGGGCATGCTCGACGATCGCGCGGCGGAGCGAGCCTCCGTCTTCCAACTCTCGCTCTGCATGGTCTACGACGCGCGTCGAATGGAACCGGGCAATACGCCCGATCGGAACGCCTGGGATGAGCCGCCGGTGCCCGTGTATCGTCGCCAGACCCGCCTGCCCGCCTCCAAGGGGATGCTCTACTGGCTCTACACCTACGAGAAGCGCAGCCCGTGGCCGCGCACGTGGTGCTGCTACCCCGACAGTTCGCCAGGTCCCGTCGCGATGGCCGACGGGAGCGCGCTGATCGGACGATGGATGGACTTCCTGCCCGACGGCGAGTTGGTGGTCGACAATCCCAGCGGCGTCGGGTATCCCGTCATCACCACCTGGTACGGCGTCGAAGGACGCGACCGATAGGAGAACATCGGATGACGCAGCACAGCGTCAGAGCCAACTGGAAGCGGGGCACGTTCGCAATCGCGATCACAGCCATCGTCGCGACGGCGCTCACGCAGCCAGAACCGTCACCACCCTCATGTTACAAGCCGAAGGAACCCATCGGATGCGCGGACTGTGGACGATCGACCTACATGGGCTACTGCGAGGAGGGCTGCGAGGTGGGCTCGCCCGGCAGGACCGGACCCGGCACGCTCACGCAGTTCTACTGCTACACCATACCGCCGCAGCAACACGCCACTGGGCGTGCAATGATCCCGTGCCCCAGGGGTGGTCTCTCACGTCCTGCTCTCCGAACGGCGACGGTCTGTGCTGCATCATCGAGGATGGGGCGGATCCCGATCCGAGGGAGAACGTCCTGAGCACCAACGCGTGCCTGACGGGCGACGCGTGCGGGAGTGGTGGGGGCGAGCAGTGACTCGGGGCGCAACCGGAGGCCACTCCAGATGACAGAAGCCCGTTCGCTCGCCGGAATCGTGTGTCGTGCGAGGTGGTTCGCGGCGTGCCTCATGCTGTGCTGTGCAGCGAGCGCGGTGTCGGCTCAATCCGAAGCAGACGAGTTGCGCTCGTGGCTTCGGGAGTACCTGCCCCGTCAGGGTGCCATTCACGCCGTCTACGAATCGGCCGAGACGGATCACGTGTCCATCTTCGGCTTCGACGCCGAGACGGGCGCGTGGTACGGGAGTTTCCTCGGCAAACTCTTCGCCCGCGATCCCGAGGGAGTACTCTACCGCACTCCGGAGCCATACGCCCGCGTGGAACGGTGGGGCGGCGAACCACGCGGCGTCTCGGATACGGCGATCGAAGATGCATTCCCCTTCGTGACGCTCGGGTTCATCGCCGAGAATGCTCAACATGCGGAGCGAATCGAACGCGCACGCGACGGTGGCTGGGCGGTCGCCTTCCGATTTTATCTCGGCAACCGCCAGATGTTCGGGTGGACGCCGACGGGGAACTATGTCCCCGAGCAGCGGACGCTGCTCTACCATATCAACGGTGATGGCAGGCTCGAAGCGTACGAGTGGCCGGACTGGGGCGGGAACCGGACGACCATCAACTACGCGGACAACGCGACGACAGCCTTTCCGATCGCCGCATCGTTCGGCGTGCATCAAGGCTGGCGACTAGCGAAGGTTTCGCATGACCGTCAGCCCGGAGCGCCGGAGTTCTCCATCGAAGCCGTTACTGAACGGGCCCGCAGCGCGGGCATCCTGGAGCGGGTGACCCGCTGGTCCGTGGCTTCCGCTTCCTCTGACCCCGCACAGGCTGCCGAACCGAGCGCCGTCGCGGCGACCGGGGCCGAGTCGTCGCGTCGTCCCGCTCCGCCATTTCCCGAGGCTCCCAGGCGCTCGTCGTTCGACTGGCCGCTCATCGGCGTGGGCGTGGTCTTCGTCGCCGTCGGCATCTGCGCGTGGGTGCGCCGGCGATGACGGCGCGGCGGCTCGCGGGCGAAACGTGGCGGCGCCTCGCCGTCGCCGTGCTGCTCGCCGAGGCGGGATGGTCCTCGTGCCGAGGGGCCGCTCACTCTCTCCCGGCCCTCGGGTGCTCTTCCCTTCGCCGATACTGAGCGTCGGGTCGTCGAGCCGGGACGAGACCCCGACCATCAGCGTGGTCGGGGGTATCCTCTGGGCGAAGGGAAAACGGCCCATGCATGTACGACAACGCCCGCCTTTCGGCGGGCGTCGGACCGGGGGGCTAACCCCGGCGTGGTTCCTTGATCATACGCTGATCGGCCTCATGGCTTCAACTCTCGTGGACGACGACCCATGGCAGAGAATCGCGTGGCCGCGTATGTGGACGGGTTCAACCTGTATTACGGGTTGAGATCGAAGGGATGGGGGCATTTCTACTGGATCGATCCGTACGTGCTGATCGAGGGTCTGCGTGCTGAAGGCCAGCGAGTCGTGGCTGTCAAGTACTTCACTGCGAGGGTCCGTCAACCCGACGACAAGCGACGCCGACAGTCCGCGTACCTCGACGCGCTTCGCGCCGTATCCCAGGTCGAGATCATCCAGGGGAAGTTCTACAGGAAGAGCCGCAGGTGCATCCGGTGCGGGGGGGAATGGCCGACGTTCGAGGAGAAGATGACGGATAGCGCGATCGCGGCGCACCTTGTCGCGGACGCGTTTCTCGGCGTGTTCGATCAGGCTGTTCTGGTAGGGGGTGATACGGACATCGTGCCCGCCATCAAAGTGGTCCGCAGGCACTTCCCGAACAAGAGGCTGATGGCATGGTTCCCTCAGAACCGAAAGAACCAGGAAGTCGCCGACTCCTGCCACGATTCCTTTCAGATCAATGGTGATCACCTGCGCGACGCACTGATGCCCGACACGATCGAGATCGACGTGGGGGTGTACGTCAAGCGACCGGTGGAATGGGTGTACAACAAGCGGCGAGGTCACCGCTGACCGCGCCACGGACTCCGCCATGATCCAACTCGGCGTCAACATCGATCACGTCGCCACCGTCCGTCAGGCTCGCTACCGCGACGTGCCGCCCGAGCAGGGCGAGCCGGACCCGGTCCGCGCGGCCCACGAGGCCGAACTCGGCGGGGCCGACGGCATCACCATGCACCTGCGCGAAGACCGCCGCCACATTCAGGACCGCGACGTCGAACTCCTCCGCCGCCTCGTCGCGGTGAAGGTGAACCTCGAGATGGCGGCGACGGACGAGATGGTGGCCATCGCCCGGCGCATCCGCCCCGACACGGCCATGCTCGTGCCCGAGGGCCGCACCGAGGTCACGACCGAGGGCGGGCTGGACGTGGCCGGGCAGTCGGCGCGCATGAAGGAGGTCGTCGCCCGCCTGCGCGACGCGGGCATGCTCGTCTCCGCCTTCATCGACGCCGACGACCGCCAGGTGGACGCCGCCGCCGCCGCGGGCTTCGACGTCTGCGAGGTCCACACCGGCCCGTACGCGCACGCCTTCGCAGAGTGCGGCGGCGACTTCCGGCGCGGCGCGCTCCGCGCCGAACTCGAGCGAGTCGCGCACGCCGGCGCGCGCATCCGCCACGCCGGGATGCGCTTCAACGCGGGCCATGCGCTCAACTACATGAACGTCGGCCCGATCGCCGCCCTCCCCGGCGTCGAAGAACTGCACATCGGGCACGCGATCGTCAGCCGCGCCGTCTTCGTCGGCCTGCGCGAGGCGGTGCGCGAGATGAAGGCCCTCATGGCGCTCCACGCCCCCCGTTCCGCCTGATCGGGCACGTCATCCGCACCCGCCGCGGCGCGCAAGTCCTTGCGGCGCAGCCGAAAGCGACCACGGCCGAGGAAGTGTGAAGATCGTGCTTCGATGTGGGAAACTTTCGGCTTAGAATCCTCCGCTATGCCCCGAACCTCCAGCGCCGCCGGGAAAGCCCCGGGGCGATCGCCCGGACAGTCCGCCGCGCCGGTGAAAGCCCGAATCCGCCGCCCCAAGCGGTTCGCGAGCCATCAGACCGCGCTCAAGTACCTCAACGACAGCGTGAATATCGAGCGGATGCGTCCCGCGAACGTGGACCGCACCGTCTTCCGCCTCGACCGCATGCGCGCCATGATGGACGCGCTGGGCAACCCCGAGCGCGACGTGCGCTTCGTCCACGTCGCCGGCAGCAAGGGCAAAGGCTCGACCGCCGAGATGCTCGCCTCGAGCCTCGCCTCGTGCGGCTACACCACCGGCGTCTACATCAGCCCGCACCTCACCGACGTCCGCGAACGCATCCGCATCAACAACCAGTGGATCGACGAGGACGAGTTCACCGCGGCGCTCGGCGCGGCCGCCGCGGCGGCCGAGGCCGTCGAGGCACGCCACGGGCAGGCCACCTACTTCGAACTCCTCACCGCGCTCGCGCTGCGCTTCTTCGCCGAGCGCGCCGTGGACGCCGCCGTCCTCGAGGTCGGCCTCGGCGGCCGCCTCGACTCCACCAACGTCGTCACCCCCGAGGTCTGCATCCTCACCGCCATCCAACTCGAACACACGCAACTGCTCGGCTCGACGCTGGCGGAGATCGCCCGCGAGAAGGCCGGCATCATGAAGCCCGGCGTCACCGCCATCACCTTCCCCCAGTGCGACGAGGTGATGGGCGTCTTCCGCGAGGAGGCCGACCGCGTCGGCGCGCCCCTCCGAGTCCTCGGCAAGGAGATCGATTTTTCCTACCGCTTCGAGGCCACGCCCGAACTCGGCCCGCACGCCCGCGTCTGCCTCGCCTCGCCACGCACAACCTACGAGCACCTCGCCGTCCCCCTCAAGGGCGAGCACCAGGCCCTGAACTGCGGCCTCGCGCTCGCCGCGCTGGACCACCTGCGCGACCGCGGATTCGACACGCCCGAGCGCCAGGTCGCGCTCGGCCTCGCCGCGACACCCGCCAACGGCCGGCTGGAGCAGGTCTGGTCCGCACCGCGCATCCTCATCGACGGCGCGCACACGCCCGACAGCCTCCACGCGATGGTGCGGGCGATCGGCGCGCACGTCCGCTACGACTCGATGGTGATGATCTTCGGGTGCGCAGCCGACAAGAACGTGGACGGCATGCTGAGCAAGATCGCGCTGGGCGCGGACAAGATCATCTTCACACGCTCGTCCGACAACCCCCGCGCCTGCGACCCCGCCGAACTCCAGCGGCGCTTCGCCGAGCGAAGCCCGAAGATGACGCAGGTCGAGCCGACGCTCAGGGACGCGATCAACACCGCCTACCGCGCCGTGGGCCGCGACGACCTCATCCTCGTCACAGGCTCGTTCTACCTCGCGGGCGAGGCCAAGCGCCTGCTCGCCGAGGCCGCAGCCAGGCGCAAGCCCGCCCAGCAGGTCGAGGCCAAGCGCTGAGCCGGACCGCCCCGGCCAGGCCTACAGTCGCCCGCCATGACCAGCGTCCGCACGCCGCTGCCGCTCCGACTTCCGCGCAGCCCGGTAGGCTGACGCGTCGGCAGCGCGCCGCGTTCCCTCCGGGCCTCGCCAGTGTCGGGGCCTTCGTTGTTTTTGGAGTACGCTTCCCTTCCCGCGAGCGATGCCGATGAGCGCAGATCAACCGAGCCGCAACCCCGACCCCTCCGCCCCGCCGCACCGCTACACGGCCGCGCTCGCCGACGCGATCGAGACGCGCTGGCAGCAGCGGTGGGAGAGCGAAGGTGCGTTCCGCCAGCCGAACCCCGGCGATCCGGGCTTCGACGCCGCTCGCCCAAAGTTCTACTGCCTCGACATGTTCCCCTACCCCTCCGGCGCGGGCCTGCACGTCGGGCACCCGGAGGGGTACACCGCCACCGACATCATCTGCCGCTACCGGCGCATGCGCGGCTTCAACGTGCTGCACCCCATGGGGTGGGACGCCTTCGGCCTGCCCGCCGAGCAGTACGCCATCCAGACCGGCGTGCATCCGGCGGTCACCACGCGCAAGGCAATCGACAACTTCCGCCGGCAGTTGAAGCGCTTCGGCTTCTCCTACGACTGGTCGCGCGAGTTCGGCACCATCGACGAGGACTACTACCGCTGGACGCAGTGGGTCTTCCTGCGCATCTACGGCTCGTGGTACGACGCCGAGCAGGGGCGCGCCAGGTCGATCGACGAACTCGTGCGCGAGTTCGAGTCCGGCGAGCGCGAGCCGCGCCTGAACCCGAGCGCGGCCGAGTACGCCGGCGCGGGGGACATCGCGTCGGATAAGCCCGTGATGCCCTGGGCGGAGATGCTGGACGACACCCGCCGCATGATCGTCGATTCGTACCGGCTGGCGTACGTCGGCGTGCAGACGGTGAACTGGTGCCCCAAACTCGGCACCGCCCTCGCCAACGAGGAGGTCATCGACGCCCGAAGCGAGCGCGGCGGCTTCCCCGTCTTCCGCAAGCCCCTCCGCCAGTGGATGTTCCGCATCACCGCCTACGCCGAGCGCCTGCTCCGCGGCTTGGACACCGTCGACTGGCCCGAGAGCACCCGCACCCAGCAGGCCGAGTGGATCGGCAAGTCCGAGGGAGCGGAGATCGACTTCCCGATCGAGGGCGCCCTGCCCCTGCGCGTCTTCACCACCCGCCCCGACACCATCTTCGGCGCGACGTACATGGTCGTCGCGCCCGAGCACCCGCTGGTGGACGCCGCGCTGAGCGACCCCGGCCCGGAGACGGACGTTGGCGCCCTGCGCGCCTACGTGCAGGCCGCGCGCAACCGCTCCGACGTCGAACGCCAGGAGAACAAGGAGAAGACGGGCGTCTTCACCGGCGTGTACGCCCTGAACCCGGCGACGGAGCAGCGCATCCCCGTCTGGACCGCCGACTATGTCCTGATGGGCTACGGCACCGGGGCGATCATGGCGGTCCCCGGACAGGACCAGCGCGACTGGGACTTCGCCAAAGCCTTCGGCCTGCCGATCGTGCGCACCGTGCAGCCCCCCCCCGGCTTCGGCGACGAGCCGTACCTCGGCGACGGGCCGGCCGTCAACTCAGACTTCCTCGACGGCCTGCACGTCGCCGAGGCCAAGCAGCGTGCCATCGCGTGGTTGGAGGAGCAGGGCATCGGGCGACGGCGCGTGAACTACCGCCTGCGCGACTGGCTCTTCAGCCGACAGCGCTACTGGGGCGAGCCGTTCCCCATCGTCTGGGACGAGCGCGGCCGGCACCACCCCGTGGCGGACGATGCGCTGCCCGTGCGCCTGCCGGACCTGGCCGATTACCAGCCCGTCGAGAGCGACAACCCCGTGCCGCTGCTCGCCAAGGCGGCCGACTGGCT
>DAOMNQ010000051.1:15142-20197 GCA_035443945.1 Phycisphaerales bacterium
ACGCTCCCGACCGATGCGCCCGTCACGCGCGAGGCCAACACCATGCCCGGCTGGGCCGGCTCGTGCTGGTACTACCTGCGCTACTGCGACCCGCGCAACGCCCAGCGCTTCGTCGGCGAAGCGGCCGAACGCTTCTGGATGATCGGAACCACGGACCGACGAGCCCCTCGCGGCAGCGAGGGTTCCGGCGGCGTCGATCTCTACATCGGCGGCGCGGAGCACGCCGTCCTGCACCTCCTCTACGCCCGCTTCTGGCACAAGGTGCTCTTCGACCTCGGCCTCGTCTCGACCGACGAGCCGTTCGCCAAACTCTTCCACCAAGGGCTGATCCTGAGCCACGCCTACCAGCGCGAGGACAGGACCCTCGTCCCGGTGGACGAAGTCGAGGAACGCGCGGAAGGTGTGTTCGTCGAGCGGGCCACGGGCAGCCCGGTCACGCAGATCGTCGCCAAGATGTCCAAGAGCCTGCGCAACGTGATCAACCCCGACGACGTGATCGCCGAGTACGGCGCGGACACCTTCCGCCTCTACGAGATGTACCTCGGCCCGCTCGAGGCCGCCAAGCCCTGGAACCCGCGCGACATCACCGGCCTGTTCCGCTTCCTCCAGCGCGCCTGGCGGCTCATCATCGACGAGGAGACGGGTGAGCCGCGACTGGTCGGCGATGCGATGGCGGACGGAACGCCCGCCGCTTCCATCGAAAAACTCCTCCACCGCACGATCGCCAAAGTCGGCGCGGACGCCGAGCGCCTCGCCTTCAACACCGCCATCGCGGCGATGATCGAGTTCGTGAACGCCGCCACCGCCGCCGGCGGCCTGACGCGCAGCCAGGCCGACCGCTTCGCGCGCGTGCTCGCGCCCTTCGCCCCGCACCTGGCCGAGGAACTGTGGGCGAAACTCGGCGGACCAGGCTTCGTCTCGCACGCCGCGTGGCCGGACTACGACGAGGCCATGCTGCGCGACGACGAGGTCGAGATCGCCGTGCAGATCGCGGGCAAGGTGCGCGCGAAGGTCGTCGTTCCCGCCGACGCCGACGCCGCTCGCATCGAGTCGATCGCCCTCGCCGACCCGAAGGTGCACGAAGCGATCGCCGACCGTGCTGTGCGCAAGGTGATCGTCGTTCCGGGCCGCCTGGTGAACATCGTCGTAGCCTGACCCCGCGCGGCACACCAAGCGCAAGACCCAAGCCCCAGGCCAAAGGCCTCAAGCCCCACGCCGCGATCGCCTCCCTCCTCTCCGCCCCCGGAGGAGGCGCTGTCACTTGCCCGGGCGCAGCCCGGGGACAGCGCACCTCTCAACCCCCAAGCCCCGGAGGGGCGCGGGAGGCTTCCCCGCTTTGTTATGATCCACCCATGAGCCATTCTTACACGTTCCTCTGCACCCATTTCGTCTTCTCAACCAAGGGCCGTGTACCGCTCCTCACCCCGAACGTCATCCCCCGGCTCCTGGACTACACGGGCGGCATCGTCCGCGCATCGCGCTGTGTCCTCCTCGCGGCGAATGCCGTCGCCGACTATGTGCACCTGCTCGCCGATGTTCATCCCTCCACGGCCCATGCGGACCTGATGCGCGAGGTGAAGGCCAGAACGTCTTCATTCGTGCGTGAAGCCTTCCCGGACGCGGAGTGGGCGGGTTGGCAGAACGGATACGGCGGCTTCAGCGTGAGCCGCTCCGGCATTGACGCGGTCAAGGCTTACATCGCGCGCCAGGAGGAGCACCACCGGCACATGTCGTTCAAGGAGGAGTTCATCGCGCTTCTGGAGAAGCATGGAATCGAGTATGATGAGAGGTATGTTTGGGGCGAGTGATGAGGGGTGGACACCTGCGCCCCTCCGGGGCTTTCTGATGAGGGAGGCATCCAAACCCCGGGCTGCGCCCGGGGCAAATGACAGCGCCCCCTCCGGGGGCGGAGTGCGCCTTTGCGCGCCGCCCGCCTTCTGCCACCCTCCGCCCTCCGCCCTCTCCCTCTGCTATTTGGCCCTTTGGCCATTTGTTCTACGCCGCCATCGCTCCTTGGCCCGCTCCCGCCGCGTGCAGGATCGCGCGGGCGCGGTTCGCATACGAGTACCGCTCCGCGAGCGCACGCGCCGCCTCGACGCGCGCCGCGGCCTCCTGATCGCACTCGCCCAGCGCGCACCGCACAGCCCGAGCCAGGTCCGCCGGGTCGTCCGGCGTGAACCACCGCACCGCCGGCTCGCGCACCAGCGCGCGCAGCGCGGGCACGTCCGACGCCACGATCGGCCGCCCCGACGCCAGGTACTCGCCCAGTTTCACCGGGCTGGTCCACGACGCCGACGGGTGCTTCACGCTCGGCGGCAGGACGAGCACGTCCGCATGCCACAAGTGCGGCGGGACGCGGCTGAACGCCACGCGCCCGCGCACGTCCACGTTCCGCAACCCCAGCGACGCCGCCGACCGGCGCGCCGCCAGCACGTCCTCATCCGTCCCGCCGACGAGATGCACCGTTACGCCCTCCAGCACCGACGCCGCCCGCAGCAGCGTCCCCACGCCCTTGTACGCGTACAGGTGCCCCGCGTACACCGCGTGCGGCCCCGGCCAGGCGTTATAAAGCGACACGCCCACATCCTTCGGCGGACCGAACAACTCCGTGTCCACCGCGTCCGGCACGACGGCCACGCGATCCGCCGCCGCGCCCAGCGAAACGTACTTCTCCGCCAGCACCGCCGAGATCGTCACGCACGCGAGGATCGGCCTCTCGCGCCGCCCGACCGCGCGCAGCGCGGAGATGCCCCCGAGCGCATCGCCGTCGATGTCCAGGTGCGTCTCCAGCACGGTCGGGATGCCCCGCTCGGCGCACGCCAGCGCGCCGCGGCAGTGCCGGGCGTACACGAGGTCGAACCCCTCGCGCGCGATCCGCTCCGCCGCCCACCCCGCGAACTCGCGCAGGTACGCCGCGTTCACCAGCAGTTCATCGCGCTGGTCCGGCAGGTCCGCGCACCCGCGGCTCGGCGTAGGCGCTCGCCGCCGACGCCAGGCTCCACCCGCGCTCCGGCACGCGGCAGAAGACCGTGACCTCGTGCCCCAGGCGCACGAACCCGCCGCAGGTCTTCACCACGTTGATCGCGTAGGCCCGATGGCTCCCGGGCGCCAGGTCAGAGATCGCGGCGATCCGCATGGCCGCCTCCATTCGTCGCGTCCGCGCCCCCCGCGCCCTCGACGCGGCACAGCACGGCGTGGCACTGCAACGCGGAACGGTCCGCCAGCCGCAGACGGAACGCCGCCTCGCCGCGAAGGCACGAGCGCACCGGCCGATCGTCCTGAGGCACGAGCCGGCCGCGAACAGGCCGCAGCCCGCGCGAACGCAGGAACGCCACGAACTCGCGCCGCGACCACTCGCGCACGTGCTCTCGTTTCACCGCCTCGCGGCACCCGCGCCCGCGAACCCGGTCGCGGTCCGGCGTCGAGACCAGCACGAGCGTCCGCGGGTGCGCGAACGAGCGGATCATCGCCAGCGAGGGGTCCGGGTCCAGCAGGTGCTCGACCACGTCCGCGAACAGGATGAGATCGAACGTCCGCTGCGCCTCGACCGCCGGGCGTTCGAGGTCCACCGCGCGCAGCCGCGCGTGCCGGCACCGCGACCGAGCGATCTCGACCGCGCTCGGCTGGTCCATCCCCTCGACGTCGGCGCACACCGGCTCGATCCACTCGGCGAGTTTCGTCCCCGGCCCGCACCCGACGTCCAGCACGCTCCGCAGCCCGCGCCGCAGGACCAGCCCCGCCGCCCACCGGTAGACGTGCCGCTGGTAGCGTCCGCTCATGGCCAGCCTCGCCGGGTGCCAGTAGTCGGGGTACTCGCCCGTGTGGTCGAGGCTCTCGTTGCGCACGCCCTGCCGGTAGCCGCGCGGCAGGCAGAAGTCGGTCGGGTCGCGCGCCGGCGCGCCCGCCTCCACCACCACGGGCGTCGCTCGCGTCATCGTCGTCATGCCGCTTCCTCCGTTGAACCGTCGCGTGCCGCGCGCAGCGAGCGGACCTCGCGTCCGACGGCGTCGAGGAACGCCGCGCGCCGCTCCGGCGGCAGTCGCCCCGCGAACCCGCGCAGGCTGCGCGTCCACGCCTCAGCGCACGCCTCATCGCCGAGCAGCGCGCCGTCCCACCGCACGGGCGGCGGCGCGGCCCTCGCCGAATGGTCCCCCGCCATCGCCATGCGCGCCGCCTCGACCTCGCGCGCGACCGTCGCCCGCAGCCCCAGCCGCTGGCGCACGCTCGCCGCCGCCGCCGACCCGAGCGACTCGCTCCAGTCCGCGTCCCGCAGAAGTTCGCCGATCGCGTACGCGAAACTCTCCGCGTCGCCCGGCACGCACAGCCCGGTCACGCCCGTCTCCACCGGCGCATCCAGCCCCGGCGCGGCCGCCACGATCACCGGCGCGCCCGCGCACATCGCCTCGATCACCGTCTTCGGGTGCCCCTCGTACGCCGACGCCTGCGCGTACACCGCGCACCGCCGCATCCGCGCCAGCAACTCGCGGTGCGCGATGCGCGGCTCGAAACGCACCGGCGCGCCCAGCCGCGCCGCCAGCGACCGCAGCGAGCCCTCCTCCGGCCCCTCGCCCACCACGTCCAGCCGCACCATCGGCCCGCGCGGCGCGGCCGCTCTCGCCGCCGCCTCGATCAGCACGTCCACCCGCTTGCGCGCCACCAACTGCCCCGCGTAGAGCACCGTGCCGCGCTCCCGATCGCTCGCGTGCGCCGGCGGCTCGTCGTCGATCACGAAGTTCGGGATCAGCACGGCCCGCTCCCGCGCCACGCCGTACCGCCAGCACACCTCGTCCAGCATCAGCGGCGAAGTCCCGATCACCACGTCGGCACCGCGCACGATCTCACCCTCGCGCGACGCAACCTCCGACGCGATGCGCGACTCCGGCCCGTGCTCCGCCGCCTCGAACCGCGACCACAGGTACCCCCCCCGTGCCGCCAGCCCGACCCGCACCCCCGATTCCCGCAGCCGCGCCGCCACCGCCAGCGCCTGCTCGCCCGACGCGAACTGGTTCGTCCGCACATAGACGGACGCGCCCCCGCGCGCCGCCGCCGCCGTCA
>DAOMNQ010000052.1:0-19922 GCA_035443945.1 Phycisphaerales bacterium
GTGCGGCTGGCCGGGGGCACGGTCTTCACGGACGGCACGCTGAACTCGCGCACCGCGTCGATGCTGCACCCGTTCGCCGACCCGCTCCCCGACCACCCGCGCGGCACGCCGATGATGACCGCCGCCGGGATCGAGTCCGCGATCGGCGTCTGCGAGGGCCTGGGTGTCGGGCTGGCGGCGCACGCGATCGGCGACGGTGCGGTGCGGGCGGTGCTGGACGCGGTCGAGCGGGTGCGTCCGCGCGCCTGCCGGGTGCGCGTCGAGCACGCGGAGATCGTGGACCGGGCGGATGTGTCGCGCTTCGCCCGACTCGGCGTGGTGTGCAGCGTGCAGCCGTGCCACCTGCTGGCGGACGTCGAGGCGCTGCGCCGCCTGCTGCCGCACCGGCTGGACCGCGTGCTCCCGCTGCGCGAGTTGATCGACGCGGGGTGCGAGCCTGGGCGGCTGCTGCTCTTCGGGTCGGACACGCCGATCGTGCGGCCGGACCCGGCGGACAGCATCCTCGCGGCGACGGCGCGTCGGCGGTCGGGCGAGCCGTCGGAGGCCGCGATCGCGCCGGAGCAAGCCATCTCGGAGTCGGAGGCGTGGGCCTGCTTCGCGTCGCGGTGATAGACTGTCGCAGTCGAATCCGGGGCACGAGGAGGCGACGATGCGGGCGGACATCCGGTACAACCTGGTGATCGACGGGGACGAGTTCGAGCGGGCGCAGGCGGCCGCCGACGAGGCCGCGGACCTGCCCGCCGACCGCATCGACCCCGAGCGGTTTTACTGCACGCAGCGTTGGGACCGCTACACGCCCGAGGACCACGGCGTCTGGGCCACGCTGGTGAAGCGCCGGCTGGAGACGCTGGAGGAGCAGGCGTCGGACGTGTTCCTGAACGGGATGCGGCTGCTGGGGTTCGACCGCGAGTTCGTGCCGCGCATCTCGGAGGTGAACGCGAAGCTCCGCGACCTGACCGGCTGGCAGAGCCGCCCGGTGCCGGGGTACCTGCCCGCCAAGGCGTTCTTCGCGTGCCTGTCGCGGCGCGAGTTCCCGACGACGGTGACGATCCGCCCGCGCGAGTTGCTGGACTACCTGCCGGAGCCGGACATCTTCCACGACGTCTTCGGGCACGTGCCGCTGCACGCGGACCCCGTCTTCGCGGACTTCCTGCAGACCTACGGCAAGGCCGCCCTGCACTGCGAGGACCCGCACCATGTCGAGCGGCTGGCTCGGCTCTTCTGGTTCACGGTCGAGTTCGGGCTGATCCGCGAGGGGGGGCGGGTGAAGTTGTACGGCTCGGGGCTGATCTCGAGCGTGGGCGAAAGCCCGCACGCCCTGCACAGCACGGACGTGGACCGCCGGCCGTTCGACCTGGACCGCGTGTGCGATACGCCGTTCGAGATCGACCACTACCAGCCGATCCTGTACGTGCTGGAGAGTTTCGAGCAGTTGCGCGACGCGATGCACGAGTACGCGAACCGCATGCTCGAAGAGTCCGGCGTGCCGGCATGAGCGTCGGACCTCCGGCAGGCTTCACCAGCCCGAAGGGCTGCACGCCGGTAGCCGGAGTGTGAGCGGCGATTCCCCGAGCCGCGAAACCCCCGGAACTTCGAGCAACGGTGGCACAGGCGTCCCGCCTGTGCGCCCCCCTTTCCGCCTCCCCATGCCGGTGGGTCGGCCGTCCCGGTCGCCTCTCCACCGCCTCCGATAGTGGGTGACGAGATCGGTTCGAGGCCCGGCGACCAGGGGGCGCGGAGGCTTTTACTTCCTTCGCCAGAACGCGGCCGCGCTCGTGCGCCTGGCCGAAACCGGCGACGATCGCCAGCGCGCGTGGGTACGGGCGCTGGTCGAGGCGTGTACGCCGTCGGCGGATCGCTGGGTGGTGGAGGAAGCACTGAGGAGGGAGTAGGGCGGAGCAGCAGACCGGCCGAGCGGCGGGGCCTGGGGGGGCGTCGGCGGTTACGGCGTGTTCCGATCCGCGCTGTCCTCGATGTTGCCGCCGAGGTGCTTGAGGTCGTCGCCGAGGCCGCTGGTGGTTCTGCACCCGGCGAGGGCGGCCGCGCCGGCGAGGAGCAGCACGAGCGCCAGGCATCGCACGAGCGATTCGGGACGGTCGGTCGGCTTGATGGATTCTTCAGTCATGACGGGGAACTCCCTTGGGTCGAAGCGTCCGGACGTGATGGAGTGCGTAAGGAATGATCCCGCGCGCGCCCGGGCACGCCACACGGGAACTTTCCCTGATCGTGAAGCCTGGGAGGTTGACGCCGGTCGGCGCGGCCCGGGTTGGGCAGGCCGCGGCGCGACCGGGCGTCAAGAGGGGGGCGGCGGCTTCCGCCTGCGCCCCCCCGGAGAGCGACCTCCCGCGACTGCACGTCGTGGTCGTCGGCGCGCGGGAGGGAGAGACAGATCAGTGCTTGTCCTTGCAGGCGTTGCCCTTGTCGCCGCACGCCGCCTCATGCTGGTGGTTCCACGCGTCGCGGCACGCTTCCCGTGCCTGGCCCCACGCGAGCGGGGAACCGGACCGCGCCTCGTTCCACCCGCGTCCGAGGTCGGCCTCGGCGCTGTCGAAGGACTGCCCCTTCGCGCCGAGGCGGCGGTAACTCTGGGCACCGTAGCGGTAGGCGGGCGCGTACTCCTCGAAGTTGGAACCGTTGCGTGCGTGCGGTCCGGCGGCATGGCTCTTGCGCCAGTAGTCGGTGTCGTCGTCGGGGTCGATGGCCTCCGCCACCGCGTTGCCCGCGACACCGCCGACCACGGCTCCGACGACCGCGCCGGCGACCGCGCCGACCGGTCCCGCGACCGCGCCGCCGAGCGCGCCGGCCGCGGCTCCCGTGCCGATCGCGCCGAGGCCGGTGCCGACCGGGTGCTCGCCGAGTGCGCCGGGTTTCTTATCAGTGCTCGCGGCGGGGGGCGTGTTCCTGTTCTTCTCGTTCATCGTGAATCTCCTTGCTCGATGTGTCCGGGGCTTGCTGTGCTGGTCCGAACCGGGTTGAGGTCGGCGGCGTCGCACGCCGTCATGGATGGTGTGGATGGCGTTGGGCTTGTGTGCCTTCGGTTACGGTCGTGCCCAGGCGGGTGTGTTGCTCGCGTCGAGCATGACGGTCCGCCTGCCCATGCACTCGACGGACCTGGCGAGCCAGTACTGGCGGCCGTTGATGGTCGTCCTGCACGCTTCCAGGCTGATGGCGTCGCCGGGCCGGCAGATGGTCCGCTGGTTCGCCATGTACGACACCGGTCCGAGGATGACGATCTCCTCCGCGCCGTCGCCGTCGTTGACGCGGACCTTGACCGCGCGTGCCGGGGCGGTGCCGTCGTCGAATCTGAGGTCGGTGACGGCGAGGACGCTCCCGGTGAGGGTCGTGACGGAGCCGGTCTCGACGGCGCGGATGATCGGTCCGCCCGCGCCCCAGGCGTCCTTGGTGTCGCGTGCCGTCTCCGGCTGAGCGGGCGCGACGAGTCGGGGCGCATCAACGTCGAAGGCCTTGTAGATGCGCTCCACGCGATCGCCGGTGTTCAGCGTGGCGAGGTCGCTGGGCGTCTCCGCGCTGGCCAGCAGCATCTCCTTAGAGGCGTCGATGCGCACGGGCCCGTCGAGCGGCACGGTGACGACGGCCCATGGGATCAGCCGCTTGGTGTCGCCGATGCCGAGGAAGTTCTGATTGGGGTCGATGGAGAGGAAAGCGACCTCACCGGAGGTGCGGTCGAGGATGACCTCGTGGACTGTGCCGCACTCCTCGCCGCGGGCGTCCGCCTTCATGCCGGTCACGGCGCTGAGGAGCATGAATCGGGAGTAGGGCGTGCTGTAGGACTGCCCGTCCGACTCGACGGACTGGAGCGCCCACGCGGGCTTTCCTCCGGCGTCGCGGAGCATCAGATGGCGGTCCCCGGCGCGGAGGTGCGTGGCGACCAGGAGTTGATCGGGATCGCGCGGCAAGGCGAGCGTGTCGATGACGACCTTGTCGCCGCGCATCGGGGCCGCGGGCGTCGCGTTGACGAACCACGACGGTCCGAGGGCGATCCTGCGTGGGGCGGAGCCGTCGGCGGTCTGCACGGTGACGATGAGGTGCTCGCCGTACTCGCTCGTCCGCACGCGATGGACGCCGGTGATTTCGCCCTCGACGCGCGCTTTCTTCACCGTGTCGAGGTTGCCGGAGTAGGGATCGGCCGGCGAGGCGGCGTCGGCGGCGAGTTTCTTGCGCAGGGCAAAGGCGTCGTCGGCCTTGGATTGCTTCATCGCCTTCCACGCCTCGGGGGTGAACTCGGGGAACTGCTTGAGTTGCTCGGGCGTCGAGGCCAGGAGCAGCCGGTCCTTCTCACCCTTCTCCCAGCCGAAGGAGCCGTAGGGGATCGCCACGGCACGTCCCCCGTAGCCGAGGATCGCGCCGGTCGTGATGACGACGTGCTCAACGCGGCCCGAGCCTCGATCGAGGATCAGGTCGGAGACGCTCGCGACCTCCTCGCCGTTGTTGTTCACGACCTTGCGGCCGACGATCCAGTGCGAGGAGCGGTAGTCCACCGCGTGCGCGTCGGCTGCGGCGATGGCCCGCGGAGCGCGGGCGGGCGCGGTCTTCGTCTGTGCGAGGGCGGGCGCGGCAAGCCCTGCGGACAGGGCGAGCGCGAGCGCGGTGAGGACGGCGGAGCAACTGCGGTGCGAGTTCATGAGGGAAATCTCCTGGTCCGTTCGATGGCTTGGTGAATCGGGTGTGCGTCGGTGAGAGGGGCGTTCCGCTCTCGTCGCTGGAGAGGTGACCATGATCATCATGGAGCGGACGGCGCACGCGGACCAGAGGGGAGAGTTCCGCGATCGCGGCAGGCATCAGGCCTGCGCGAGGCCCTCGCGGATGGCGAAGCGCATCAGGTCGGCCCTGGCGGTGATGCCGAGTTTCCGCATCAGGCGGGCCTGGTGGGCGTCGATGGTCTTCGCGCTGCGGGAGAGTTCCCGGGCGATCTCGACCCTCGACAGGCCCTTGCCGATGAGCCGCAGAACCTCGATCTCGCGCGGACTGAGCGACTCGACCAGCGGCTTCGGTGCGTCCTCGGGGGCGGCGAAGCCGTGCTCGCGCGACCCGCGGGACCGTTCGCCCGCCGCCGCGCTGTGCCCGAGCGTGCGGGCGTGCTCCAGCACCTTCGGCCCGAGCAGGAACGAGCCGGGCGGGGAGCGCATCGCACGGACGATGCCGGACTCGATGTCCTCGAGATCGTCGGACTTCGAGAAGTACGCGCACGCGCCGCAGCGTGAGGACGCGGTGATGAACACGTCGCGCACGTGTGCGCTGAGGATCATGATCCTGACGTCGGGGTGCGCCCGCTTGAGGCGGTCGGCCGTCTCGAAGGCGTCCGGTCCGGGCATCTCGATGTCGAGCAGCACGGCGTCGGGGCGCAGCCGCTTCACCTTTTCCACCAGTCCTTCCGCCGTCGCCAGCCGCCCGACGACCTTGATCCGGCCGTTGATGTCGAACTGCGTCCGCAGGCCCTCGACCAGCACGGGGTGGTCGTCCACACAGAGGACGCGGATCTCGCCCGAGGGCGGGCCGCCCGCCTCGGGGGCCTGGCGCGCGGGGGCGTGGGAAGCGGCGCGGCCGATCTTCGTCGCGCTCCCGGTCGTTGTCGTGTCGCGTTTTTCTGGTTTCATCGCTGGGCCTCGCTCGACTTCGCTGTCCGTTGGGCCGACTCAAAGGCTCGTGCGACCGTGAACCGGATCGCTTCGAGGTCGTCGGAGGGGTCGATGATGACCGGGTGCAGGGCGTTCCAGCGCGCCAGGTCGCTCTTCGGCGGCGCGCCGACCAGCACGAGCGTCCGCTCGTCGTGCGCCCTGCTCCACTTGCGGGCGGCGGCCAGGGCCGCCGGCGTCGGCTCCGTCACCCAGAGGTTCGCGGCGCCCTGGCCGTTCCTCGCGCTTCGGCGCACGTGGAAGCCGAGCCCGAGGAGTGTCTGCGAAATGAAGGCGGCGATGCGGGGGGCTTTCACCGTGACGAAGGCGGTGGGCGAACTCGTGGAGCCGGTCTCGGTCGCGCCCACATCGGAGGGGATCGAGGGCAGGACCATCGTGACGGTCGTGCCTCTGCCCAAACGGGTGTTGAGTTCGACGGTGCCGCCGGCGAGCGCGGCCACCTTCCGCACCAGTGGCAGGCCGAGGCCGGTGCCCATCGTCCGCGACTTGGTGGTGAAGAAGAGGTCGAACGCATGGCGGGCCTCGTCGGGTCTCATGCCGGCGCCGTTGTCGCTCACGGTCAATCTGACGGTGGCGCGATCGTCGGAGGCCTCGGCCGCGATGCGCACCGCGGCGGCGCGCGGGCGGTCCGCGAGGGCCTCGCCCGCGTTCAGGATCAGGTTGAGCATGGCCTGCGTGAGCCACTGCGGCGCGATCTTCACCTCCGGCAGCCCTTCGGGGAGCGATGCCCACACCCTGACGTGCCCCGGGACCGACTTGCGCAGCAGGGGGCCGACCTGTTTCCACCAGGACGCGAGGTTGGTCCCGCCGGCGCAGTTGGTGATCGTGTCGGCGCCGTCCGGGTCGAGAGCGAGGAAGTGAAGTCCGTCGCTGAGTTGCTGGAGGTAGGCGATGGACTTGCGCATGGCGCGGACGTGGTTGACGCCGGCGGGCGAAATGGCCTCGCGTTCGAGCGCGTTGAGTCGGGCACGGATGGGGAGGAGCACGTTGCTCATGTCGTGCCCGAGGCCCGCGGCCAGTGCGCCGAGGGAGGCGAGCCTGTCCGAGAGTTGGAGTCGGAGGTGAGCGGTGGCCAGGGCGCGCGTCTGCTCGGTGATGAGCGAGAGTTGTTTGGCCCGATCGGCCGGCAGGTCCCCGCTCGCGTCGATCTCGTTGCTCACGTCGCGGATGATGCCGATGAAGTACGGCGATTCGCGCGCCGGCAGGTCGGCGCGAGAGACGGAGAGCTCGATCTGCACGGGCGAGCCGTCCTTGCGCACGGCGTCGAAGCGCCGGGCGCGATGGAGCGTCTTCGCCGTGTCCCCGCGCCGGTATCGGTCGAGGTACTTGTCGAGGGACGAGCGCCGCGGCTCGGGGATCAGCACGCCCACGTTCTGTCCGAAGAGTTCCCTCGGCGTCCAACCGAAGACCCGCTCGATCGAATCGCTGGCGGACTGGATGGTCCCGCCGGTGTTCATCGTGAGGATCGCTTCGGGGACCAAGGGCGGGACGCTCGCGGCGTCCGGGGCGGCTTTGGACCCAGGGCGGGCTGCGGCCGAGATCCTTGGGGCTCGTGCCGTCCGGCGTGCCATGCGAAATCTTAGGGCTGGGAGCGACGGCGCGGAGTTCTCACGGCGGCCGCCGGTTCGATAGAGGAAGTTTCCCAATAGCGGAACGGACCGGGGGTGTGCGATGATGCGGTCGCTCGGCGACGGGGCGTGCGCACGCGTGGGACGGCCGGGCAGCATCGGTGGGGCCATGCAACTCATCAGCGACGCCGACTCGGACTTCCTGGAGCCTTCGCGCGACGCCGAGGAAACACGGTGGCTCGTCGATGCGATCGCAGAGCAGTTGTGGGCGACGCACGCGCTCTGCGGCGGAAGACTCGACTGGGCCGGGGTCAAACGCGATCTGCGCCGGATCGTGGAACGAGCGCGGAGCGAGGCCGCCGCCATGCCTGCGGGCGGCTGCCGTGCGTTCGCTCCGCGCTCGCTCCACGCGCCCCACGCGTCGCGCCAGCGCGGTGGCGATCGGTCGATTCGGGGGCGGGCGAGGAGGGGACGCCCGCCCCCGCGGCAGACGCGACTGCCGTGAACGCGACCCGCTCGTGCCTCGCGGCCGGAGGCGCGGGCCGACGCGGATGTGGGAACCTTCCCCGTGGATGACGCGGGGATCGTCGGCCATGATGACACTGCACGCTCCTCTCGCTCGATTCGGGCGGGTGGCCGCGGGCAGAGAGCGAGGGTTCCACATGGATGCGTCGATCGAGCGGGAGATCGTGGGGAAGTCCGCGGCAGGCGGTCCGGAGGGGCGCATCGTCCGCAGGCCGGGCGGATCTGACGGGTCATGCCATCCGACGGCGCGTGCCGACGGGCGTCCTCCCACGACGCGTGCGGCCGACGCGGCGCTGGCCGCGGCGATGAACGCACCGGTTGAGGCTCTCGAACTGCTGGCGGACGCGAAGGAGCGTTCGGCCCTGTAAGTGCTCTTGAGAAGGAAGAAGGAGAGCATCCATGCTCGGCACCGTTCTGCTGATCCTGTTGATCCTGCTGTTGATCGGGGCTTTGCCGGTGTACCCCTACAGCCGCAAGTGGGGCTACGCCCCCGGCGGCGTCCTGAGTCTGATCGTGCTCGTGCTCATTGTCATGATGGTCATGGGCTACCTGCGCTAGCGCGGGCCGGTCGCCGGCGCAGCCGCCGCGCGGGCGTGTCGGATTGAATCTCGGCGGCGAAGAGCCGTCGTTCCGTCGGTGGGACGGCGCATCGCCTCATTGAAAGGGCACCCGTGCAGATACATCGGCTGATCGGGATCTTCGTTGCCATCGTCGGTGTCGTGCTGCTCGTGATGGGCATCCGCGCACTCGACTCGTTCGGGTCGCAGGTCTCCGAGTTCTTCACCGGCTCGCCGACCGACCGCGCCGTCTGGCTCACGATCGGCGGCCTCGTGCTGATGCTTGCCGGGGCGGTGATCGCCATGCTCCCCTCGCGCGCGCTCCCGCGGTAGCCGCCCTGCCCCGAGAGGGCAGCGGCCGGCGGGGTGAAGCGTGGATGGCTTGCCGTGCGCGGCTGCGAGGGTTGCGGCCCGTCCGTGGGTGTGGACTCGGCCGCTGATCAGAGCGCCAAAGGGCCAAACCGGAGACCGGCGGGAGGCCTCTGTGGGCGGGTGTTCTGTCGGTGGGTGAAGAGCGGCGTTGCCATGCGGGGTTGGGGGTGGAATACTTTGCCGGGCCGCGATTCTCCCGGCGGCGTTCGGTGGCTTGCCCGTGGGTGGGCGGTTGCCGGGCCGGTGGCCGGGTCGAGCACGCGCGGGCCGTCGCACCGTTCCCGGCGGCGCAGGTCGCCACGCCGGGGCCACGCCCGAGACCCACCCATGACGCGAATCACGCCCTCGTCGCGGTCGTCCGTTCGCGCCGGCGAGCGGACGCCGGAGTCGCCGCGGCCCGACAGCCAGACGGAGTACCCGCACGGGCGGCCGGGCGTGCCGGAGTCGGGCGCGCCGGAGCAGACGCCGTGGTCGGTGGAGGACGCGATCCGCCTCTACGGCATCCGGGACTGGAGCAGCGGGTACTTCACGATCAACGATCGCGGGCACCTGGCCGTGCTGCCGGACCGGAACCCGGCGCGGCAGATCGACCTCTACGAGGTGCTGGAGGGGCTGCGTGAGCGCGAGATCGGCACGCCGGTCATCATCCGGTGCGGCGACCTGCTGAGGCACCGGCTGCGCGAGATCCGCGAGGCGTTCGACGCGGCGATCCGCGACCACAACTACCAGGGCACGTACTCGTGCGTGTACCCCATCAAGGTCAACCAGCAGCGGCCGCTGTGCGAGGAGGTTCGCGACGCGGCGGCCTCGCTCGGGTTCGGGTTCGAGGCGGGCAGCAAGCCGGAACTGCTGGCGGTGCTGGGGCTGACGGAGAACCGCCCCGAGATGCCCGTCGTGTGCAACGGGTTCAAGGACTCGGAGTTCATCGAGACGGTGATCCTGGCGACCAAACTCGGGCGGCACGTGATCCCGGTCGTCGAGCGGTTCAGCGACCTGGAACTGATCGTGAAGCACGCGGAGCGGTACCGCGTGCGCCCGCGGATCGGCGTGCGGGTGAAGCCGTCCGCCAAGGGCGTAGGGCGGTGGGAGTCGTCGGCGGGGATGCGGTCGAAGTTCGGGCTGACGGTGACGGAACTGCTCGACGCGCTGGCGTTCCTGGAGCGGCACGGGATGGCGGACTGCCTGAACATGCTCCACTTCCACATCGGGAGCCAGGTGGGGGACATCCGGTCGATCAAGGCGGCGGTGAACGAACTGGCGCACATCTACTGCGAGTTGAAGGAACTGGGCGCGGGGCTGGACACCATCGACGTGGGCGGCGGCATGGGCATCGACTACGACGGGTCGCAGTCGGCGAGCCACTCGAGCGTGAACTACACGGTGGCGGAGTACGCGGCGGACATCGTGTACCGAGTGAAGAGCGCGTGCGACGCGGCGGACGTGCCGCACCCGCGCATCCTGTCGGAGTCGGGTCGGGCGATGGTGGCGCACTCGTCGATCCTGCTGGTGGACGTGCTGGGGAGCAGCCAGTTCCCGGTGGACGCGGACGTGGGGGAGATCAAGCGGCTGATGGAGGCGGAGGACGAGCGTCCGCAGCCGGTGCTGGAACTGATCGACGCGCACGAGGCGCTGGGGCTGCCTCGGGTGAACCTGGTGGAGGTCTACCACGACGCGGTGCAGGCCGTGGACGAGGCGATGAGCCTGTTCAACCTGGGGTACATGAGCCTGCCGATGCGCTCGGCGACGGAGCGGCTGTTCTGGGCGATCGGGCGCAAGGCGCTGGCGCTGGCGTCGCGGAAGGGGGAGTTGCCGGACGAGTTAAGCGACCTGCCGCGCGTGCTGAGCGACATCTACTACGTCAACATGTCGATCTTTCAGAGCCTGCCGGACCACTGGGCGATCGACCAGTTGTTCCCGATCTGCCCGATCCACCGGCTGGACGAGGCGCCGACGCGCCGGGGCGTGCTGGCGGACATCACGTGCGACTCGGACGGGCAGGTGGACCGGTTCATCGACAAGCGGGAGGTCTCGAAGCCGACGCTGGAACTGCACGACCTGCGCCCCGGCGAGCCGTACTTCCTGGGGATGTTCCTGCTGGGGGCGTACCAGGAAGTGCTGGGCGACCTGCACAACCTCTACGGCGACACGCACGTGGTGCACGTGTCGTTCGACGACTCGCCGGGGGTGGGGGACTGGAACATCGACGAGATCATCGAGGGCGACACGGTCAAGGAAGTGCTGTCGTACGTGCAGTACGACTCGGAGGACCTGGTGCGGGCGATGCGCCGCGACGTGGAACGGGCCGTGAAGGCCGGGAAACTGAGCGTCGCGGAAGGGCAGAGCCTGCTGAAGTTCTACGACGTGGGGATGGAGGGGTACACTTACCTGGAGTGATCGGGGGCGGTCGGCGGGTTCTCGCGGCGGATTCGATCCAGTTCGTCGCGCACGCCGAGGCGGTCCGCCCACTGGCTCAGGTAGGGTTCGTCGAGCGTTCCGGCGCACATGGCGTACATGGTTTGCACGTCGCGCATCTGCCGCCCGCTGCCGCCCGAGTCCGCGCTCCACCGCAGTTTCATCAGGATGGTGTCTTCGGGGGTCGAGACCGAGAGCCGCGTGCCGCGGAACTCGACGGTTCGCCTGCGTTCGAAGCGAATCCGATCGAACGCATCATCCGTGAGCATCCAGAAATCGACCTTGTCCCCTTCCTCCTCGTCGAGAATGTTGAACATAGTCCGTCGGCGGACCGCGTCCTCGGCCGCGTTCCTGCTGAAGTGGAACCTGCTCGCCGGGAAAGCGTCGAGAAGAGCCGGCAGAGAGGCGCCGCCGAGTTCAACAACGATGTCGATGTCGTGCGTAGAACGAATCGCGCCCGCCACGCTCAGCGCGTACGAGCCGGTCAGCATGTAGGGGATGCCGACCGCGTCCAGAGAGCGTACCGCGTGGATCAGGAGGTCGATCTGGCCCATCGCATCCTCAGTTCGAGGAGTCGCCTGCGCAGGGCGCGTTCGTCGAGATCGGGGAACCGCTGCCGAAGACCCGCGAGCGCGAGTTCCTTGGTCATGTCGGAGAGTTCACCAGCCTTCTCGATCCGCTGGGCGGGCGTCATGCGCCGGATGATCCGGCGGTACCGCTCCTCGTTCGGCCGGGGCTTGGGGTCCATCGGCATGAGTCTACACCCCGGCGAGGGCGGCCCCTATAGTCGGCATTCGTCGCCGCCCCGCCACCCCCGGGGCCGCACGCACGCGACGCCGCCAGGGGGGCCGGGCGGGCGCACGCACCCGCGCCGCGGCATGGGCCGCAGGCGCGAGGGGGGAGTCCCATGACCGTGAAGACCTGGACCAAGGCCGAGTTGCTCTCGCGACCCGTCGAGCACGTGGACGTTACCGCGTTCGACGCCCGGCCGGTGATCGACGCCTACCGCTCGATGGCGTTCTCCGCGCGCACGCTGGCGCAGGGCGCGGACGTCTACGACCGCATGCTGGCGGACACGGGGTGCGCGGTGGTGCTGACGCTGGCGGGGTCGCTGGTTTCGGCCGGCCTGAAGAAGGCGATCATCACGCTGGTGCGGCACAACATGGTGGACGCGATCGTCTCGACGGGTGCGAACGTCGTCGATCAGGACTTCTTCGAGGGGCTGGGGTGCCGGCACTACATCGCGCCCGGCTCGCCCGAGGCGCCGCCGGTGGACGACCGCACGCTGCGCGACCTGATGATCGACCGCATCTACGACACGTACATCGACGAGGACGAACTGCGGGCGTGCGACGACGCGACGCGGCGCATCTTCGACTCGCTGGAGCCGGGGGCGTACTCCAGCCGCGAACTGATCGACGCGATGGGGGCGTACCTGGTCGAGCGGCACGGGGGGAACGAGTCGTTCGTGCTCGAGTGCCACCGGCGGCGGGTGCCGATCTTCTGCCCGGCGTTCAGCGACTGCTCGGCCGGGTTCGGCATCGTGCTGCACCAGACCGAGCGGGCCGCGGCGGGGCGGCCGATGGTCACGTTCGACTCGGGACGCGACTTCCGCGAACTGACGGACATCAAACTGGCGGCGGGCGACACCGGGCTGCTCATGCTCGGCGGCGGCGTGCCCAAGAACTTCGCGCAGGACATCGTCGTCGCCGCGGAACTGCTGGACGAGGCGCGGGGCGGGTCGGCTCGGGGCGGGATCGCCATGCACAAGTACGCCGTGCAGATCACCGTCGCCGACTCGCGCGACGGCGCGCTCTCCGGCTCGACGCTGCGGGAGGCGTGCTCGTGGGGCAAGGTGGACGTGGTGCACGAGCAGATGGTCTACGGCGAGATCGCCTCGCTCTTCCCGCTGCTGGCGAGCGACGCCTACCACCGCGGGTCGTGGAAGAAGCGCACGGCACGGAAGTTCGCGGACATGTTCGCGGGCGTTCAGGCCGCGCGCTGAGCGGGCGCGGTCGAGCCGTTGTGGGCCGGGGCAGGGCAAGGCCCTGATCGTGCGTAGCCGGGGGTGGAGGGAGCGGAGCGGACGACACCCCCGGAGGAGGGCGCATCTTGCGGCCGACCCTGCAGGGGTCGTCGCAGTGTGTGCCCGGGCCACGACCCCTCCTGACGGAGTGGGCGAATCCTCACGACCTTCGACCGGGGGTCGCGCTCGATGACTCGCTTGACCCCCGGCTACGAACGTCAAGCCCTTCGGGCTTTGGCCGTGCGCCGGGCCTCCGCGGCGCGCGGCCTGGCGCCATCTCCCGTGCTCATACGGATCGCGTGAAGTCGCTGCGCGTCGAGAAGGGGGGTAGGGGCGAAGCCGCCACGGAGTGGCGGGGTACCCGGGGCGGAAGGATTTCCCACGTTCCGTATTAGAAGAAAGTATTGAGCAATGTTGCTCGATTCTCGTTCGCGCCGGCGAGTCATGCGTTTGCGAGGGGAGTCGAGGCGCCAGACGCGATCTCGTCTAGGTAAGTTGCCGTCATATGGCGAGTCGGAAGCGGTTTGGGCGCGATGGTGGCCGGTCGCGGTGTGGAATCGCAATTCGGCGGTGGACTTGCCGATTGCGCGTTCCATACTTCGGTTGTGATCGAGAGCGCGAGGGATGGGCGGCGCGAACGCGCTGTGTGGCGGAAGGGAGGCCGGTGATGTTGATCCGTCGGAGAACGTGATGGTTCGTGTGGTGATGGGACCGCGTGTCGGATCCCATCGATGAAGCGACAGACCGGAAAACTCTCTCACGTGAGGGAAGGAAGATCACAATGAAGACCGTGGCAACGATCATGCTGGCATCGACGGCGCTTCTGGCCGTGGGATGCACGAGCAACAAGGGCCATACGCACGCGACAGACAGCGCGTCGAGGCCCTACGCGGCAGCGCAGGCCCGCCCGACCTCGACCGAAGCCGACTTCACCGGCCTTCGAGGCCCTGACGGCCCCGCCGGGGCTCGCGGGGCGCAAGGCCCCACCGGCGAGACCGGTCCGGCGGGGTACGCGGTGGCGGGACCTCGAGGTCAGGCAGGTCCGACGGGCCCGGCGGGACGCGAAGGTCCGGCTGGTGACCGAGGTGTGGCTGGCGCGATCGTTCGAGGGCCGACCGGCGCGGCAGGCCCCGCCGGCGCTGAGGGCGCTCCGGGACCGGCGGGTCAAGCCGGCGTGCGTGGGGCGAGCGCGGAAGGCACGCCAGGCGCGGCCGGTCCGACTGGCCCGATCGGTCCGACGGGCGCGCCCGGCCCCACCGGGGAGCGCGGCATGGCACTCGTGGGCCCGACCGGCCAGGCTGGGCGTGCAGGCCCGGCGGGTGAACGGGGTGAGTCGGGACAGGCGGGCGCGGCGGGCGCCACGACGGCGGGTGTCGCCGGAGTCGCGGGTGTCGCCGGCGCGGCCGGTCCTCGGGGGGCCGCCGGGCCGATCGGTCCGATTGGTCCGACAGGGAACGTCGAGAACTGGGCCTCCTTCCGGGAGTTCTGGTTCGATCCGAACGCGACTGTCATCCACGATGCCGATCGGTATCTGGTGCGGGAGATCGCGGCCTACATGATGGCGAATCCATCGCTCGAGCTGGGGATCGACGGCTCGACCAATCCGCGCGCGACGACGCAGCGTGACATTGACCTGCTCAACACACGCGTGAAGGGCATCCGTGATTCCCTGATCGCCGCGGGTGTGCCCGCGAGCCGGATCAGCGACGGGCAGATGGGCAACGTGGACCACCGGCGTGTCGGTCGTGTTGAGGTGTTGCTCCGTACGGATCGTCGGGCGAGAGCCGAGGGGACGCCCGTGCGCCCGGTCGCCGCGGCCGAACTGAGCGACTGGCAGGTCTCCCCGACAGGGGCGGTCGAGAGCTGGACCACGCTTCAGAGCCTCTGGTTTGCCGCGTACGAGACGGAGGTTCACCTCGCGGACCTCGCGAAGGTGCAGGAGATCGCGGCCTACATGAATCGGAACCCGACCCTGGAACTCGGGATCGACAGCACGCTGAGTGCGTCGGCGTCCGCGAACGGGACCGACCGTGATCTCGCGGCGCGCCGTGCCGTCTCCGCACGCGATGCGCTGATCGCGGCCGGCGTGCCGGCGTCCAGAATCCAGACCGGCACGTTCGGCGACCCGAACCACCGGCGCATCGGGCGAGTGGAGCTGCTCATCAGAACCGATCAGCGGACGACGTCGCGGTAAGAGACCGTCCTGCCGACACCCCTGTCCTGCGGTACCGAAACACCGCACCAACCAGCAAAGGAGACCCGACCATGCCGAACAATCAGCCTCCCAAGAAACCTGCGGAGCAGAAGAGCCAGTCCCAACGCCCCACGGAGCGTGACGATCGCGCCAAGAGGGAAGCGGAGGACAAGCGCAACAAGGAGGCCAAGCCGAAGACGGCCCGATAGGCCGGGCTTGGGCACCAGAGACGGCTGAGACTGGGCGGGCGGGCGCATCACGCGTCCGCCCGCCTTACAGTTTGGATCAGCAGCGTCGGCCAAGGCGGAACCCGAGCGGAAGCATCGGGAGGGACTCGATGGGACACGGTGCGGTCAGTCTTGTGCTGTCCGCGGGGGCTTTGATCTCGTCCGTCGCCCTCGCCGACCAGCACCTCGTTTCGCCGGGCGATGAGTGGTCGCGGCTCGCGGCGGTCGAGCAGCCGGGGGATGTTCGTGTCCTCCCGCTACGAACGTCAAGCCCTCCGGGCTTTGGCCGCATGGCGGGCCTCCGCGGTGCACGGCTCGGCGTGCAGCCCGGCGCGCGACCTTGCGCCGTCTCTCGTGCTCAGCCTTCCTGCGCGCCGTCTTCGGCGTGCGGTTCCGGGTCGGTTTCGGCGCGTTCGCCGCGGGCTTCCGTGCCGATGAGGTCGTAGCAGGTGGCGAGCAGGCCGACCATGGGGAAGCGGCTCTCGCGGAAGGGGCTGGCGCCGAGGCGGCGCAGGAGGGGGTGGCTGACGGCCGGGGGCTCGAGGGCGAATTCGAGTTCGTGGACTTCCGCGCCGGCCTGCCAGAAGCGGTCGATGCAGGCGTCGAGGGGTGCGCCATGGGCGTCGGCGGAGCCTGGGACGTGGGCGGCGTAGGCGGGCATGGGGACGCCCCCCCCCTCGGTGGTCTGCCTGCGTTGCCGGACGCGTTCCATGACTTCGTCGGCGGGGAGGCCGCGCAGGGCGAAGGCGAGGGTCGGCTCGCGTTCGAGGCGGTCGGCGAGGAGGTAGACGAGGCAGCAGGCGTGCTTGCACCAGTGTTCGGTGCCGCAGGTGCAGTCGGTGCGCACGTCGTCGGGGCCGGTCGGTTCGAGCGGCGCGCCCGCGCCGCGGAGGGTTGTGCCGACGCTCTCGGGGAGTTCGCCGGCGAGGAGTTTGGCGGAGAACATCGCCTGCTCGGCGAGCGCTGCGACGACGGTCTCCCAGCGTTCGACGGTGAAGCGTTCGACGGCGACGATGGTCGAGTATGCCGAGTCCGATCGACCCTGCACGAGGCCGCGGACGATCCCTCCCTCGGTGTCGATCTTCCGCGTCTGGCCCCGCTTGGCGTAGTCGAGGCCCTCGGCCCGTGCGTCGTCGGTGGCCGCGGCGAGCATGAGGGCAATCCAGGCGCGTCCGAGCCAGCCCGGGGGGTGGGCGGGGTCGCGCGAGACGGGGCGCAAGCCGCCGCGCACCCGGCGCGGGTGCACGGAAGGGACGCTCGCCCGCGGCCTGCCGCCTCGATGGAAACTGGACACGATCAGTCCCTCCTGTCCGCTGGTGCGTTGCCCATGTCCATTGTCAACTGTCCATTGTCCATTGTCGCGTCCCGCGTCATTCGTCGACTCCCACGGCCTCGTCGCGGAGGGTGAGGATGCCGCGGAGGTCGTCGGTGGAGAGTTCGGTGAGCCAGCGTTCGCCGGAGCCGACGATGCGTTCGGCGAGTTCGGTCTTGGCTTCGATCATCTCGTCGATGCGTTCTTCGAGCGTGCCGCGGACCACGAACTTGTGGACCTGCACGGTGCGGGTCTGGCCGATGCGGAAGGCGCGGTCGGTGGCCTGCTGCTCGACGGCGGGGTTCCACCAGCGGTCGAAGTGGAAGACGTGTGTGGCCGCGGTGAGGTTGAGACCGACGCCGCCGGCCTTGAGGCTGAGGATCATGATGGGGTGGCGTCCGTCGCGCTCGTGGAACTGCTCGATCATGGCCTCGCGTTGTTTCTGGGTGGAGCCGCCGTGGAGGAAGAGGACATCGCGGTCGAGTTCGTGTCTGAGCATGAGGGCGAGGAGGTGGCCCATCTGGCGGAACTGGGTGAAGACGAGAGAGCGGTCGCCCGCGGCGAGCGTCTCGTCGAGCATTTCGAGGAGGCGGACGCACTTGCCGGAGCGCGAGGGGTCGGGAGGGGCGGCGCCGGCGAAATCATGGTCCTTGAGGGCCTGGGCGGGGTGGTTGCAGATCTGCTTGAGTTTGACGAGTGCGGCGAGGACGAGGCCGCGGCGGTGGATGCCCTCGGCGCGCTCGACCTCGCCCATCATGCGTGCGACGCATTCGCGGTACATCTCGGCCTGCTCGCGGGTGAGGTGGGAGAACTCGCGGCTTTCGAGTTTGTCCGGCAGGTCGGCGATGATCGAGGGGTCGGTCTTCAGGCGGCGCAGCACGAAGGGACGGATCAGCGAGCGGAGTTTCTCGCCGCGGGCGTGGTCGTGGTAGCGCTCGATGGGGACGCCGAACTGTCGGCGGAATGAGGATGCGCCGCCGAGGTAGCCGGGGTTGAGGAAGTCCATGATGGACCAGAGTTCGCTGAGGCGGTTCTCGACGGGCGTGCCGGTGAGTGCGGCGCGGCGTTGGGACTCGAAGGCGCGGACGGCCTGGGCCTGCTTCGACTGCGGGTTCTTGACGAACTGGGCCTCGTCGAGCACGACGCGGTGCCAGGCGATGCACTCGAGTTGCTCGCGGTCGCGGTGGGCGAGGGCGTAGGTGGTGACGACGACGTCGCTGGCGAGGGCCTTCTCGTGGAGGGCGGGGCCGCTGAGGCGGTCGAGGCCGTGGTGGAGGAGGACGCGCAGCGATGGGCAGAATCGTCGCGCCTCGCGGACCCAGTTGCCGACCACGGACATGGGCACGACGAGCAGCGTCGGCCCGATCGGCTCCGACGCATCCGGCGAACACGGTGGCACGGGCGTCCCGCCTGTGCCGGATCCCTCTCCTCCTTCCATCTCTTCCCTTCGGCCTTCCCTCTCGTGCGCCAGCAGCGCGAGCAACTGGATGGTCTTGCCCAGGCCCATGTCGTCGGCGAGGCAGACGCCGAACCCGTGCGACTCCATGAAGGAGAGCCAGGAGAGGCCGCGCTGCTGGTAGGGGCGCAGCACGCCGTGGAAGGTCTCGGGCGTCGTGAGCGTTGGCAGCGTGCGTCGTTCGCCGTCGCCGCCGAGGAGGGCGCCGAGCCAGCCGTCGGCTTCCAGCCCGACGATGCTCAGCCCCGTGCGGCGTGCGTCGGAGGCGTAGGCGAGACGGAGGGCGTCGCCGAGGGAGGTCTCGCCGCCGGGGTTCTCGCGGATGAAGCGGATGGCGGCCTCGACGTCCTCCGGCCGCACCTCGACCCAGCGGCCGCCGACGCGCAGCAGCGGCGATCGCTCGCGGGCGAGGCGCTCGAACTCGTGGAGCGAGAGCGTGCGGTCGCCGACTGAGATCTCCCACTCGTAATGCACGAGCGCGCCCAGCCCGAGCGCGGCCGGCCCCGCGGGTGAGGGGGAGGCGCGGTCGCCGTCGCGCGGCTCGCCGGTGCTGAGGCGCATCCGCGCCCCGAGGCGCATGGCGGGAGACTCCCACCAGTCGGGTGCGACGACGCCGAAGCCCTGCTCGCGGAGGATCGGCGCGACCTCGCGCAGGAACTGGTAGGCCTGCGAGGTGGTGAGGCGCAGTTCGGCGGGCTCGCTCACCTCGAGGGCGCGCTCGATGGGGCGGTAGAGGCGCGAGGCGCGGCCGAGTTCGCCGAGCAGCAGTTCGCGCACGCCATCCACGCGGCGGCCCTCGACGGTGACGGACTCGGTGGGGAGGAGCCAGATGTCCTCGGCTTCGATGCTGACGCGCTCGTCCTCTGCGGACCGGAGCGCGAAGCCCAGCCTCCACTCGACGCTCTCGGGTGGGGCGCGCATGTCGTCGAGCAGCGAACTCTCCGCCGGCTCCTCGAGGCGCAGGCAGAGCCGCCACTCGCCGACCGTGCCGCGCTCGTCGAGCGAGCCGACCCAGGTTCGCACGCGGCGCACGACCTCCGGTCGAGCGGCGGCAGCAACCGCGACTGCGGATGTCTCACCGAGCAGCCCGTCGAGCCACGCGGCCTGCGTGTCGGCGCGGTCGATGCCGTCGAGCGTCTCGGCCATGGATTCGCGCACGAGCGTCCGCCGGCACGCCGCGTCGGTGAGCGAGCCGAGCAGGGCTTCGAGCACGCCCCATGCGCCGGCGGTCTGCTCGGCCTCGGCGCACCGTACAGCGGGCGGCATGGCGCGGGCGAGCGCGACGGCACGCGACGAGGTCTGATCGTCGGCGAGCCAGGGTGACCACGCGGCCCGGAGCGCGCCGTCCGATTCCTGGAGCAGCATCGGGACGAAACGCTCCTGGGCGCGAAGGTGGCGCGCAAAGCGGACAGCGGCGGCGAACCACTCGACGGACTCGCCGGGGACGACGCCTCCGCCCATCTCTCGCGCGGCGAGGCGTTCGAGCACGTCCTCGACGCGATCGGCGGGGAGGCTCAGCGAGGCGACGTCGAAGGCCCGCAGCGCGAAGCCCGATTCCTCGCCCTCGTGCCCGACCGCGTGGGCCAGGCGCGGGCTTGGCTCGGGAAGGCCGTCGAGCG